>JAYWBR010000101.1:0-19858 GCA_043781315.1 Verrucomicrobiota bacterium
GCAGATTGATCTCTGGGCGAACAAGGACAAATACGAGAAGACCGTCTATCGCCTGTCCAAGAAACTCGACGAAGAGGTCGCCCGCCTGCACCTGGAAAAGATCGGCGTGGTGCTGACCAAGCTCACGAAGGCGCAGGCCGATTATCTCAACGTGCCGGTCGAAGGGCCATATAAGCCGGAGCATTACCGCTACTGAAAAGTAGGACAGCGCTTCCAGCCTGTCTCCGAATTCAAAACTTCCAAGGCGAACGGAGAAATCCGTTCGCCTTTTTTTGCAGGCTTTTCAAACGACGGAGAAACAGACACAATCCGACCGACATGAAAATCAATCCACAAAGCCTCCAAGGTTTTTTAGGGTTGGACCGTATTTGTCCGTGCGGGTTTGGTAAAACATTCTGAAACAAATGGAATACCACGACATCAATCTGCTGTTGAAGCTGCCGACGCTTCAATTGCTGCGGGCGCAGAACGCGCCGATGTTGTTGGGCTTTCTCCACCAGACTTTCAAACGCGAACACAAAGTCGCCATCCCCGAAGGGCAGTTGCGTGCAACACTGACCGCCTTTCTTGACGAGCTTCGCGAAGCAGAACCGCTGGCGTATCCCAAGTCCGCCGCTGATTATCTGGCTGACTGGTGCGGAGACGGGCAGGGATTTCTTCGGCGCTATTACGGGAATGATGCGAACGAGCCGCTCTTTGAACTCACAACCGGTTCGGAGAAGGCACTGCTTTGGTTGGAATCACTTCAAGAGTCACATTTCGTCGGCACAGAGTCCCGGCTTGAAAGCATTTTCACGGGGTTGGACGAGATTTTGAAGTATGCCTCTGCTGATCCTGACGAGCGTGTTCGCCGACTGGAAAACGAGGCGGACTCCATCCGGGCGGAGATTGATCGCATTCGTGCGACCGGCTCAGTCACATCGTTCTCGCCCGTGCAAATCAACGAGCGCTACGCCCAAGTTCTCGGAACGGCGCGCGAATTGTTGAGTGATTTTCGTCAGGTTGAAGAAAATTTCAAGCGGGTCGCTCGTGAAATTGCGGAGCGGCAAGCGATCCCTGGCATCACGAAGGGCGCAATCGTCGGGCACTTGCTGGACTCACACGATGCGCTGCGTGATTCGGAACAAGGGCAAAGTTTCTTCGCCTTCTGGAATCTCTTGCTGTCCAG
This sequence comes from Verrucomicrobiota bacterium, assembly GCA_043781315.1. GTDB lineage: Bacteria > Verrucomicrobiota > Verrucomicrobiia > Limisphaerales > CAIQOK01 > CAIQOK01. Next base: position 1,169 of record JAYWBR010000101.1, read on the forward strand.
CGACCGGCAGCAGCAGTTTCAGGAACAAGTTGACCAAGTGGTTGGATTGGCTGGATTGAACGATGACCATCGTAGCAACCAACTGCTCCGTCGGCTCATTTCGCACCTGTTGCGAGAGGGCGAGAAGGTCGTCGAGTCGCACCAGCGGATGTCCACGAATCTTCGCCGCGTGTTGGATACCACGCATCTCAACGAGAGGCGGCAGGTCGGCGAACTCCTTCAATCCATCCGCAACGCCGCGCTCAAGCTGCGAGACGCCTCGCCCGAAGACGACGAGTTTTTTCATGTTGAGGATTTTCCAGACGTGTTCACGACCATGAGCCGTCCGCTCTGGCAAGCGCCGGAGTCCGTGACGCTGATTGGCAACATCGAGAACGACACAGAAGAAGTCGGCTTGGATGAACTCCGCCGCTTCCGTAATCTCCCGCAAATCCGGCTGGAGGAATTGCGGCGCAACGTCACGGTCTGTCTCGAACGTGAGCCGACAGTCACATTGCAACAGGTGTTGGATGTTTTTCCACCACGTCACGGCATGATGGAAGTTGCGGGTTACATCGTTGTCGCCGCAAACGACCCACGCCATTACATCGGTGACGACACGCAGGTGTTGGAAATGCCTGCCCCGAGTCGTCAACGCTGGCGTGTGCCGCGCATTCTTTTTTGTCAGCCATGAGCAACGCACCAACAAACTTTCCACCCGCAGCTTTCGTGAAGGCAAAACTTCTGCGCGAACCGGTATATCGCGAAGATGGGGAGTTGTGGCTGACGTTGCGCGGCCAGCAGGATGAAATCCGTCATTACTTCCGGCAGATCGGGCAGGAACTTGTCCTCGACGAAGGTGAGGGTTACGCCTTCATCCGCCAGTTGGAAATCGAGGGCGAGGAACGCATTCCACGGCTCGTTCAACGCCGGGCATTAAGCTATCTCGCCACGCTGCTCCTGACGGCTTTGCGCGAAGAATTTCTCCGTTTCGATTCATCCGCCGGCGATTCGACCCGGCTCGTAAAAACAAGAGACGAATTGCGGAATCTGGTTGCTGATTTTCTGCCGGAAACCACCAATCAGGTTCGTGACACTGCGAGAGTGGACGCGGCCATCACCCGGCTTGGAGAACTCGGATTCGTCCGTCAGTTTGGTTCTGCCGAGCGCGACACGTTCGAGATCATGCGAATTGTCAAAGCGCGTCTCTCACCTGCCGACCTTGAATCCATCAAACAACGCCTGCTGAATCATGCCGAACCAGGAGCTTAATTTCCCGTTGCCAGACGGACGACAGCCGCTGCCGGGCTTCCGGTTGCGTCGGTTGGAAATGTTGAACTGGGGGACGTTCCACGAAAAGGTGGCGGTGCTGGTGGCGGACGGACGTTGGACTCTGCTCGTCGGCGAGAACGGCAGCGGCAAGTCAACCGCCGTGGATGCGTTGCGCACGCTGCTCGTGCCGCCGCGCTTGCTGAATTACAACGATGCTTCTGCGGACCAGAAGCGCAGGGGTGATCGGACGCGCCAAAGCTACATTCGCGGCGCGTGGCAGACTGTCAGCCAGGAGGATTCTGCGAAATCCCGTCCTGAGTATCTTCGTAGTGAAGGTGTGCAATCCATTTTGCTCGCCGTGTTTGCCAACGAGCACAGCGGAGCGGTTGTGACGCTGGTGCAGATTCTTTGGGAACTTAATGAGAAGGTGGATGAGCGGTTTGCGGTGGCGCGCGGAGACAAAACTATCAGGGATCATCTCGCCAACCTTGGCCAGACCCGCGAACTGATGAAAAATCTCCGGCATCGTGAGTTCGAGCCATTCGACAGCTTCAGTGCCTACTCGAAAACCTTTTGCTCACGGCTGGGAGTAGCCAACGAAACTGCGCTGGAGGTTTTCAATCAGGCCATCGGCGTGAAAGAGGTTGGAGACATCAACAGTTTTATTCGCCGCCACATGCTCGAAAGTTCGGATGCCGGGGACTTCATTCACAACCGCCTGCGCCCGCACTTCAACGAACTCGATGCCTGCTGGCGTGCCATCGAGCGGGCGCAGACTCAACTCGACGCGCTTAAACCCATCGCCGACGCCCACGACAAAATCGAAGAAGCGAAGCTGAAACGCCAACACCTGCAAAGTCTGCTGGACGCATCGCCACTGTTTTACGCACATCGCCACCTCGCGCTCCGCCGCGACGAAGCCATTGAACTTGAGGAGCAACTGGGAGGATTGAGACGGCAGAAGCAGGACACCGAAGACGTGCGGAAGCGCGACGAGGACGAGCGAGATTCAAAGTTGCAGGAAATTGCCGGTGACGTAACTGCCCAAAGCATCGCACGCATCGAAGCCCAGATGAGCGTCACGGACGCCCGGCAGAAAGCCAAACAGGCCAAGTGGAGCGAGTTCGCCGGCCATCTACGCACGCTCAACCGGCTCGTCCCCGTCGAATCGTCTGAACAATTTGAGCGCGTCCAGTCCGAGGCATCCACCCAGAAAGGATTGCTCAAGGGAAACCGGGATAGCGCGCAAGAAAAGCAAGTGCAGCAGCTCATGGAGCGGCAGCGGGCGTTGGATGACCGCAACCGCGTTGCTGGCGAACTCGACACATTGCGGAAGCATCGTGTGCTGATTCCGCGCGAGTTTGTTGCCATTCGCGAAGCCGTTTGTCTGGCAACAAAAGTTCCCGTCGGGGACTTGCCGTTCGCTGGCGAGTTGATGGAGGTAAGAACAGAACACCGGGAATGGACTGGCGCAATTGAGCGACTGCTACATCAATTTGGCGTGTCGTTGCTCGTGCCGGAACGCCATTACGTTGCCGTCTCTGAATTCATCAATCGGCAGCATCTCGGTTTGCGTTTTACTTTTCATCGTGTCTCTTCCGCGTCGGCATCACGCACGGACTCGTTTAGCGACTCAACTCGCGTGGCTGGTCGTTTGAACTTCCGCGACGAGCACTCGTTGGCTGGCTGGGTGAAGAGCGAAGTGTCGCGACGCTTCAACCACGTCTGCTGCGCCGATGTGAACCGTCTCAAGGAAGTGGATTACGGCATCACGCGCGAGGGTTTGATTCGTGACGGCCCGACGCGTCACACAAAGGACGACCGCCGCGCAGTCAATGACGCCACGAACTACGTTCTGGGCTGGTCGGTTGAGGATAAGATTCGCGCGCTGACCGCAGCGTATGAGCAAGCGGACAAGCGTGAGAAGCAAGCGACGCAGAAAGCTGCGGAAGCAGCGGCGCAAATCACGAAGCTTGACGGACAACTCAAAGCTATCGAAGGCGTGCTTGCGGTCGCCGCGTTCGCGGACATTGACCACGAGTCAGAAAAGCGTGAGTTCGCGCGGCTGAAGCAAGAGAAGGACGAGTTGGAAGCAAGTTCCAACTCCCTCAAGGCTCTGCGCAAGCAGCTTGAAGCAATCAAGCAAAAGCTGGAATTAAGCAGGCTGGAATTGGAGAAGACCAATCAACACATCTGGACAGCGGAGGCAGACGAGAAAAACAATCGGACGGAAGTAACGCGCTTGAATGCCCTGCTAAAACCGCACGCTGACTTTGAGCCAGCGTCGTTTGCGGGCGAGTTCGCGGAGTTGCAGGAAAAGGGCAAGCTAACGTTGAAGAACATCGATACCATTGAGAGTCAGGTTTCCAAAACCATTGACGGGCAAATGAGCCACCAAACCCGTCTCGTGAATGAAGCTAACGAAGTCATGCTGCCGCTCATGGCGAATTTTCTCCGCGATTGTCCTGAACATTCCGCCAACCTCCGCGCCGAGGCGAATTACGCCGGCGATTTTGCCGCACTCCGCGTGCAAATTGACAAGGAAGAGTTGCCCCAGCACAAGCAGCGCTTCGAGGAATTCCTTGGCACAAACCTCATCGGCGATATGGCGATGTTCCAGAGCAACCTGCTCGAACATGAAAAAGTCATCCGTCGTCGCATTGAGGCGGTCAATGAAGCGTTGGTTACGATTCCTTTTTCCGACACCACACACGTCCAAATTACCGCTCCGGCAACCCGCGCTGACGACATCAAACAGTTCCGGTCGCGACTCAAAGAATGTCTGCGCGGTGGACTGCAACCTTCGCCCGATGACCGCATGCACATTTTCAAGAGCATCCGCGAACTCATCGGTGATTTCGAAAAGGATCAGGCTTGGACGCGCCACGTCACTGACGCGCGCAATTGGTTCGAGTTTGGCGTGCGCGAACTCACGGATGCGGACAAGCGCGAGGTGAATTACTTTTCCGCTTCCTCCGGCAAGTCGAGCGGGCAAAAAGCCAAGCTGGCTTTCACGATTCTCGCGTCCGCCATCTCAGCCCAATACGGACTGCTTGGCACGAACAGTGAAGCCGACACGTTCCGGTTGGTGGTGATTGATGAAGTCTTCGCCACCACCGACGAAGCGAATTCTCATCGTGCGCTCAAACTCTTTCAAAAGCTCGGCCTTCAACTCGTCGTTGTGAATCCCTTCGACGCCAAGGGCCGCATTGTTGAGGACTATGTGGACAGTTTTCATCTGGCCGTGAATCCCGACCGCAACAACTCGAAACTCCGCCGCGCCTCGCGTGCCGAGTATGACGCAGCTGTTGATGGCGCGGAAGTGAATGGCCGTCCTGCCGATGGCGTCACGTTGCCTTCCAATCCATCCGATGCTCGCTCCTGAAGACATTCGCCGTCGCGCACTGACCCGCTATGCGGACTTCCTGCGGAGTGTCGTGAGCGGAGCAGCGTTCTTTCCGCTGCCCGTGCGGTTTGGAAAGCCTTCGCCGACGGAGGACTTCGCAAAACTACGCCGGGAGATCAATGCGCTCACAGAAGCCAACCTCGACTGCAACATCGAATGGGTTGAAGTGAATTCCCGCCGATGGGGAAAACAACGTTTCCCGGAGCGTGTTGAGTTTGCAAACGAAACCTCCTTCCTCCGAACACTGGGCAAGACGAAGGAGGTCGCGCGTTTCCGGGAAAACCTCGTTCTGACTCGCGAGCGATGTCCGTCGCTAGTCGCTTTTTTTCAGGAACGTCCGCTTGATGCGGTGGAATTTGCTGATGCTTGGTCTGGGCTTTTGGAGGTTTGCACTCATCTCCAACTTCACCCGCGTCCAAATCTCTATGCTCGAGAACTTCCGTTATCCGTGGATACCAAGTTTGTGGAGCGCCACCAGACGGTGCTGTCCCGCTTGCTGGCATCCGCCCTGCGACCAGACGCCATGACAGAATCGGAACGATTTGAGGAACGATTCGGCCTGCGGTTTGACGAGCCGCAAATCCGCCTGCGCGTTCTGGATGAATCTCTGCGTGTGCGTCTTGGAATTCCTTTCCTGGATGTTGCGCTGCCGCTGAACCAATTCCGAAATCTCGGCTGGAAGAATCTGCGCATCCTGATTTCAGAAAACAAAATGACTTTCCTGACATTGCCAAGCGCGCCACGAACCGTGGGCGTTTGGGGTGCGGGCAACGCGGCAGCACTGCTCCATGACGTTTCGTGGCTTGCCGATTGCGATATGCTCTATTGGGGCGATCTGGATGCACAAGGCCTTGAAATACTCGCCCGCCTCCGTGAAGCCTTTCCCAACACGCAAAGCCTGATGATGGACATCGCCACGCTAAACCAGTTTCGCTCGCTGTGTGTTCCAGGCGTCACAGCAACAGCCAAGCAGACGCGAACACTTATCCCTGCTGAAACGGAAGCCTACACAACTGCCTGCTCTGCAAACTTGAGATTGGAACAGGAAAGAATTCCCAATTCTTTCGCAGTCGAATCAATCGCGGCCGCAACGTCGTAATATTTTCTGCGTTCCCTGCGTTCTCTGGTGGCAAGTGATTTCGCCGGGCAGTTTAGTTTTGTTGACGGAAGTTTTATTTGAACGAAACGGCGGCTAGGATTGAATTCATCTGGCCGAACGAGCGGAAAGCTTTTTCCAAAGTTGGCAGCATTGAAATCATCTACGTCACGATGACCGGCAACTGCGACATCATCACCGCCGCACACATGCTCGCGATGAAAAACCAGGCCATCGTGTCCCGCCTCGCGGGATCGGCCATTTCGACAACGAGATCCAGGTGGACGCGCTCAAGAAGGTCAAAGGCGTGCGCATCGAAAACATCAAGCCGCAATACGACCGCTACTATCTGCCCGGCAACAAGAGCATCTATATGCTCGCCGAAGGCCGCCTCGTGAACCTCGGTTGCGCCACCGGCCATCCGAGCTTCGTGATGAGCAACTCGTTCACGAACCAGACGCTCGCGCAGATTGACCTCTGGGCCAACAAGGACAAATACAAGAAGACCGTCTATCGCCTCTCGAAGAAACTCGACGAAGAAGTCGCGCGTTTGCATCTGGAAAAAATCGGCGTCGTGCTGACCAAACTCACGAAGGCGCAGGCTGATTACCTCAACGTGCCGGTTGAAGGCCCGTATAAGCCGGAGCATTACCGCTACTAAAAAATCATTCTCCGCAAAATCTCACAGGCGCGTCAGCAATGACGCGCTTTTTTGTTTTAACGACAAGGCGCGGAAACGCAAAGAGTCTGAAACGAATTCAAATGCGCCGAAGGCTGCCGCAGCGAGCGCCATCGAACTTGAGGTTAAGGGCAACGGTTTCCGAAGATCGTGGGGGCTTTTACTAAAGAAGTGGAGCCAATGGTCGGGATTGGACTGTGATTACCGAATCAGATGCCAACAAAATAGCATAAAGCCCTGTAAAATCAATGTTTATTCGCTCTAACCCACCATAATTTTGCTTAACTTTTCCATACGTTCACTGACAGTTTCACTGACAGTCGAGCGTTGAAAGCCGATTGACAAGTCGGTGCCAAAGTGGCACCATGTAACTATGGAACATGTCATGGAAGAACCTCGCAAGAGGATCACGGCTCGCGTTTCGGACACGGTGCGAGACACGTTGGAACAAGCGGCGGAGCTTTTAGGCTCAACCGTCAACCAGTTCGTTGTGCAAACGGCGTATCAGGAAGCGCAGCGCGTTGTTGAACGGGAGACGGTCATTCGTCTTTCGCAGAAAGACGCGCAGAAAGTTCTTTCCTTGCTCGACCACTCGCCAAAACCAACCAAGCGTTTGAAGGACGCAGTAAAAGCATTCAAAGGCACGGTGCGTGCGTAAGATCGAACTGCTGGCGAAGCCGCATGACCGAGACGGATTTGATTGCGGGAGCGAACCGCTCAATCTGTTCCTCAAACAAACGGCACGGCAACATGCCGAACGCGGAATTTCTCGGACATTTGTTTTGGTGGATGAGGGCGCAATTGCGCCAAAACTTATCCTCGGATTTTTCTCCCTCAACATCTGCCAGATAAAATCAGAATCCCTTTCGGCGGCAGAAGCCAAAAAGTTGCCGTGTGATGTGTCGGGCATTCGGCTTGGCCGCTTGGCGGTTGCCAAAGAATATCAGCGGCAAGGTATCGGCAAAACCCTGCTGGTGGCGGCAATGGGCAAATTCATCGAGATTTTCAATACGGCGGGCGGCATTGGTCTTTTCGTGGATGCGAAAGATTTAGAAGCCAAACATTACTACGAGCAATTCGGTTTTGTTTCTTTGCCGTCGAACGAACTGGAATTATTCCTGCCAGTGAAAACCATCCAAGAGGCATTAACCGCTAATTCGTAAGGTGATGTGTCTAGAGGCCGTGCCTTTGGCGGCGGGGTTTGGGGACGCTGCCAGTTCCCAAGAAAGCAAAAAGCGGCGGTACTTCGGAAGTGCCGCCGCTTCGTTTTTATCAGGTTCAATCCTCGTCTGGCATCATTACCGTGATGGCCGGTTGCGGGTCGCCCATGTCGAGCGGGCCGCAAGTGGCGATGAGCTTTATCAGCTTGGCGGCGCGGTTGTCGTTGCGGACATAGAGGGCAACGGGCAGGCGGTCGCAACCGGGGCGGCTGCGCTGCACCGCAAAGCGGAGCATCCACACAATATCCCAAAGCCTTCCGGCTTCGTCCTGGCCGCTGACGTTTGGCGGCACGGTCACGTAAGCGTCAAAGACAGTGCGCGTGAGAAACACGGGGAAGCGGATGTCTGCTTCTGCGGCAACGGTGGAAACGTCCACTTGCACGCCGTCGGCGATGGCTTGTTTGCGGGTGTAGGAATAAATGACTTCGCCGAAGGGTGATTCGTTTTGATTTGGATTCATGGGGGTTAGTTGTAAAAATGTCCAAGGCTGCGGATTGATGAAAAATTGCCGTTGCCGATAACCACATGGTCTAGCAATTCCATTTTCAGAAGCTGCCCGGCGCGGATTAAATCGCGGGTGACTTTGATGTCAGCCTCGCTCGGTATGCTTTCCCCGCTGGGATGGTTGTGCATGTCCGTGCCGTTCGACGCGATCAACATCGCGTTGAACACAAAGAGCGAAGGGATGCCGTTCTGCGGGTGCTTGTAGCTCGTCAGGTTTTCGTCGAACGCCGCGCGTGCGGGCACGCCGGGCTTTTTCAACTCAACGACCAACAGCGGCAGGCCGTTGACGAAACCAACCAAATCCGGGCGGCAGGTGTAGAGTGCGCCGGTGACACTGAACTGACTGACCAGCAGGAAATCATTGTTCGCGGGATTCTCCCAATCCATCACGCGCAGCCGCTCGGTCTTTTGTCCGCCGCGTTCCTTGTCCGGCACGGAAACTTTGATGCCTTCCTTGAGCAGCAAATAAACTTCACGATTCGCCGCCGCGAGGCTCATGGCCGAGCGGTCGCGGGTTAATTCATCCACGGCTGCGGTGATGGCCTCGGACGGCAGCGCGGGATTCAACCGCTCCAACGCCGCGCGCAACCGAGACACCAACACCACCATCTTGGACGCATCCTCAATCCCCTCATTTTCGCTCGGCTCGCTACGCTCGCCTTCGCTCCACTGAGGGGATTGAGGATGGAATTTACAGAAGCAACGCTACACGACCTTGACTTTTTACCCTTACTCAAAATGCAACGGTGTTGACAGAACGAACAAAACAATGCTGTGAAAAATGGGGTGCAAACGAGCTTGGAGCAGCCTTCCGCACGCCGGAGTTCAGTGGGTTTGCCCGAGTCCCTTTTGTGTTAAAAACCCCGTAAACACGCGCAGAAATCCAACAAACATGCTTGACACGGCTGCGGTCACCCAAAATTGATCTCAATGAATGTTACGCCAACCAACACCACCGTGAACGCCGCCTTTTTTCAACCCCTCAGCGGCTTGGCCAGCCGGAGTTCCCACGCCCGGGAGTGCCCGGATTTTTCCGATGACGATTATCTGCAGTGCGGTCTGTGGCGTGTGCTGGAATCTTCCACCAGTGGCCGCGCCTTTCTCCAGGAACACGGAGCGCGATTGAATTACAGTCCCAGCCAGGCCAATTATTTTGCCACGCTCCCTAGTCCACGCCGGGGGGCGGTGGTGGCCGACGTGAATAACGCCCTGCGGAGCCTGGCCAATCAAATCCTACCGGACCGGCTGGCGGGGCTGGCGGAGTTGGCCGCCGATGCGGTTTTTGCCGTGGATGGCCACTGGCACAAGGCGGCGAGTCCTGATCCCCGGCATAATGGGGTGAAGATGGCGGTGGGCCATTTCTACAGTTTGAACCTGCGCACGCATACCTTACGACAACTGGCGGTGGGCGCAGGGGCGCATGCACACGATCTCTCCGTGCTCAAACGACTAACGCCCCGGGGCCTGCGGCAGGAGGTTCCCAAAGGTCGGCGGACGTTGCTGATTTACGACCGGGCGGGCATTGATTTCGACTACTGGAAGCGATGCCGGCACGAATGCGCGATCTATTTTCTGAGCCGCACCAAGTCGAACACGGTGCTGTCATGGGCGGAACGCCGGACGTGGGACACGTCTGACCCGCGCAATCGTGGCGTGCAGGAAGATAGGCGGGTCAAAACTCGCGACGGGCACAGTCTGCGACTGATCGGCTATGTCGATCCGGTCACCGGCAAGGCTTATGAGTTTTTGACCAACGAACCAGATTTGCCGCCGGGGGTGCTCGCGGAACTCTATCGCCGCCGCTGGGACGCGGAGAAGGTCTTCGACGAACTCAAGAACAAGCTGGGCGAAAAGAAGGCCTGGGCCACGAGTTCGGAAGCCAAGCAGACGCAGGCGCATTTGCTGACCATCACTCACAATTTGCGGTTGCTGTATGAGCAGGCGCTCGCAGAGCGGCACCAAGTGCAGAACCAGGCTGAAGACCAACGCCGCCGCAAACGGAAGCATGAGCATCAGCAAATCGCCAGAAAAAATGGCCAGCTACTCTCCACGCTGGTGGCGCGAGCCTTGAGCGCCACGCAGCGCAGTGTGAAGTTCATCCGCTGGTTGCGTGATGCGCTCCGCTACCAACTCGCGGAAACCGCCGCCGTGCTCCGCCTCAAGCTTCTCTATGCCTCCTTATGACTTATCAACCTGCCCACCATTGCTCAAAATGGATTAAAAATCTCAAGGGAGTTTCGTCCCAGCCGATATAGCCAATGACAACAAAGTGGTATCACCAACACAAAGTGGTATCACCAACACAAAGTGGTATCACCAACAAAGTGGTTTAGAGGGGTCGCTTTTCTAACGATCCCATTGCGTAAACGCAAGCAATAATGTTATGCGAACGAATAAAAAATTGAGCAAGCCAGCACAATCAGCCACGCCAACCGACACGTTCACATGCAAGTGTGAAGGTCGTGCCTATCCCATCGATCCCGCAATGATCGGACGACTGGCCCACGGCCTGGATAGCATCCACCCCCAGCTCTAAATTGTGCCAATGCTCATCGCCGCCACCCGCGAACTGTTTGAAGAGGAAGGCCACCTCTGGGCCTAATGAAAAGTTCATTCCAACCCAAATCCGCCAGCCTGCCGACGCTCCCCATGCGAGCGATTGCGAACTTTTTCAAAAGCATCTTTTCCGGCCGGGGCCAAACCCCGGCTCCGGTTTTTGAAGCTCCCGGCAAATCCAGGGCGCAGGGGCAGCAGGAGTTTGAAGCCGCGATCGAGCGCTTGCAGTTGAAGCAGGCGGCGCTGCAGGAACTTTCCGCCAGCCTGGAAATTACTTTTCTGCAAGTCGGCTCGGGACTGGTGAAGCTCACGGAGGGCAGCACCCGGTTGCTCACCCAGTGCGAAGCGCTGCGCAAATTGCAGACGGACACGCAGGATACCGAGGGTGTCCTCAAACCCGTCATGCGGTTGCTGAACGTGCCGCTGGAATTTCTGACGCAGTGCGGCGGGAGTCTGCTGGCGACCACGAAGCAACTGCGACACGCGGTGGGGCAGTTGGTGGGCTTGATTGCTTCCAGCACGTCCGTGCAACAAACGATGGCGCCGCTCGCCTTCATTCAAGTTCTTTTCCGGGTGGAATCCGCCCACCTCACGGATGAGCGGCAGCAGATGTTCGCCGCATTGACGGATGATATTGCGCGGCTCCGCACCAAGCTGCTGGACACCTTCGGCAAGTCGCTGGAGACCCTGGCCACGAGCCACCGCGCCATGGAGCAGCGGATCAAACAGTTGGAAGAAATCCTGAACGCACATGGGCAGGCCACCCAGGCCCGCTGTTCGCAGGTGGAGCAAACGCTGGCTGCGTTGCAGGCGGAGCTGGAGCAAAACCAATCCCGCGACACCGGCCTGGGGAATGTGAGCCGGAGCATTTCTAATCAGGTCGGCCAGATCGTCATGAGCCTCCAGAGTCAGGACATCATCGCCCAGCGGCTCGCGCATGTGCTGGAGGCCTTGAGCCAGTTGCATGTCCGTCATAGTGCCGCGCGGGCTGGCAACTCAACCAGACTTGCAGAATTTTACCTCTACGCCAGCCAGGTCGCCAAACTTCAGGCAGGCCAACTTCAAGGCATCCGGGCGGAAGCGGCCCAGGCCGAACAGACTATCCAGAATGGGCTGGCTTCCATCCTCGTCTCCATCTCTGAAATGGAGAAGTCCTGCGTGGCCGTCGCCGCGACGGGCGAGCCTGGAGCCGGCAACCACGCCGAACAACTCACCGTTTTGATCGAGACCTTGCTCGAGCCGCTGGCTTCCACACAAGAGCGCACAACGCTGGTCTGCGATCTCGTCGGCACGCTCGGCGGCCAGGCCTCCGGCATCACCGGCGTCATGCGCGAACTCGCCAGTGACATCTGGCTGAGCGGACTCAATGCCGAGGTGCAGTCCGCCCAGATCGTCCAAGGCACCGGCTTGGAAGTCCTTTCGGCGCGGACCAGTTCGATCGCGCGTGAGACCCGGGACGTGGCGACCCAGGTGGGTGCGGAGGTGAACGTGCTCGCCGCAGATCTCGAAGCCATCCTCGCCCAACTGAACGAAGTGCGGAACCAGGCATCCGCACACCACCAGGCGCTCGCCACCCAAGGCACGCAGCAGCGCCGGCACCTGGATGAACTCCACGAGCAGACGGAAAGGGGCCTCATCGAAATCGGCACCATCGCGGCCAATGTCCGGCAGATCGCCTTTGGCGTACAAGGAACAGTCCGTTTCCAAGGAATTGTCGCCGATACCATCCTCGAGACGACCGCGATTCTCGAAACCCTCGGCGCGCGCGCCGGGGAGCTGGCGAGCAAGTACGGTTGCACTTCCCTGCCCGAGGCTTTGGCCCAAGAACTCAAGGGCAAATACACGATGGCTTCCGAAGTGGCCACCTACGAACATGCGCTGTCATCATCGCGCGCCAGCCTGGCCACCCCGCCCGCGCCGGCGGCCGCCTGCGTGGAACTCTTCGACGACTTCAGCGCGGCTCCAAGCGAACCGGTCGCAACCGGGAAAGAGTTGCCGGAGCCAGCCTCTGCTACCCGGCAACATTTGTCCGTCAGCGCACGCGAACTCGCCAATTCCCTCGGCAATAACGTCGAACTCTTCTAACTCAAGCATGAAACCAACATTGGAGTACAGACTGCTAAACATGGCGAGTGAGCGTCGCATCCATTTTCACAAGAACCCTGTCAATCTAGTGTGCAACGCCAAATTATGAGTAAGAAAATAATCACTGTGGATGATTCCGCCACCATGCGGAACATGGTTTCCTTCACTCTCAAAGCGGCCGGCCACGAGGTGCTTCAGGCCGCCGATGGCGTGGAGGCGTTGATCCTCCTCAAATCCCAGTCGGTGGATCTGGTCTTGAGCGACATCAACATGCCGAACATGGACGGCATCACGCTCACACGCCAGTTGCGCGGCCTCCCGCAATTCAAAAGCACCCCGATCATTTTGCTCACCACCGAATCTGATCCCGCCAAAAAAGCGGACGGCAAGGCCGCCGGTGCGACCGGCTGGATCGTGAAACCGTTTCAACAGGAACAACTCCTTGCCGTCGTCGCCAAAGTGCTGCCCAACTAACCCCAACCTCTTTTTATCATGCCTATCAAAGACGAACTCCAACAACAGCTCATCAAGGATTTGCTCATCGAGAGCGCTGAAGGCCTCGACCGTTTCGACAGCGAGATGCTGGCCCTTGAAAAAGGCGAGGCCTCGCCCGAGACGCCCAACATCATCTTCCGCGTCATCCACACCATCAAGGGCACGGCCGGCTGCCTCGGCCTGTCGAAGATCGAATCCGTCGCGCACATCGGCGAAAATCTTTTGACGATGTTGCGCGAGGGCAAACTCACCGTCACCCCGCCGCTCATCGCCGCGCTGCTCGCTTATGCGGATGCCCTGCGCCAGATGATGCGCTCGCTGGAAACCAGCGGCAACGAAGGCGACGCGGATTATTCCGCGCTGCTGAAACAGTTGCAGGAGTTGCAAACCGCCAAACCAGCGAATGCACCCGCGCCCGCCGCACCCGCCGCGCCCGCGCCCGCACCCACCGCGAAACAAACCTGGGGTTTGTTCGAGGATGAACCTTCGCCCACGCCCACCGCGCCCGCCGTTGTTGCTGTGTTAAATCCGGCGGTCGCATCATCCCCCATCGAGACTGCCGCCGCCGCTCCGGCAGCGGCGGCAGCCTCTTCTTCTGCGGCTCACGCGCCGTCGGCCGCCGACAGCGCGATCCGCGTGAACGTGGACCAGCTCGACAAGCTGATGAATCTCGTCGGCGAACTCGTGCTGGCCCGCAATCAAATCGTCCAGCACTGCGCGCTGGCCAATGAAAACAATCTCATCGCCGCCTCGCAGCGATTAAATCTCATCACCACGGAATTGCAGGAAGGCGTGATGAAGACGCGGATGCAACCCATCGGCAACGTGTGGGCGAAATTTCCCCGCATCGTCCGCGACGTCGCGCACGAACTCGGCAAGCAGGTGCAGCTCGTCATGGTCGGCGACAAGACCGAACTGGATCGCACCATCATCGAGGCGATCAAAGACCCGCTGACCCACATCATCCGCAACGCCGTGGACCACGGCCTCGAAACGCCGGATGTCCGCGCCCAAGCGGGCAAAACTGCGGAAGGCACGATCACCCTCCGCGCTTTTCACGAAGGCGGCCAGGTCAACATCGAGATCATGGACGACGGCCGCGGCATCAATGTCGGCAAGGTCAAGCAGAAGGCCGTCGAAAAAGGTTTACTCACGGCCGAGGCCGCCGCGCGCCTGAGCGACCGCGAAGTGTTCAACCTCATTTTCCTTCCCGGCTTCAGCACGGCGGACAAGATCACCAACGTCTCCGGGCGCGGCGTCGGCATGGACGTGGTGAAGACCAACATCGAAAAAATCGGCGGCTCGGTGGACGTGTTGAGCGACGCGGGTCGGGGCAGCACCATCAAAATTAAAATTCCACTTACTCTCGCCATCATCCCCGCGCTGGTCATCACCAGCGGCGGCGCCCGTTTCGCCATCCCACAGGTCAGCCTGCTTGAACTGGTGCGGCTCGAAGCCGAGCAGGCGCGCAAGGGCATCGAGATGCTTTACGGTGCGCCGGTCTATCGGTTGCGCGGCCAGTTGCTGCCGCTTTGCTATTTGAACAAGGTGCTGGAACTCCGCGCCAAAGGCACCGCCACGGAGGCCGCGCCCGTTTCGGATGCCGTCAACATTGTCATCCTTCAGGCGGACGGACGGCAGTTCGGTCTGGTGGTGGATGAAATCAACGACACCGAGGAAATCGTCGTCAAGCCGCTCGGCAAACAGTTGAAGGGCATCGCCTGTTTTGCCGGCGCGACCATCATGGGCGACGGCCGCGTGGCGTTGATTCTCGACGGGCTGGGCGTGGCGCAACACGCCAACGTGGTCAACGAAGTGCGCGACCGTTCGCTCACCGAAAAACCCAAGACCGAGGCGGCGGCCAACCATCGGCAGACGCTGCTGCTATTCGACGCCAGCAAGGGCAGCCGGATGGCCATCCCGCTCTCAATGGTGGCGCGGCTGGAAGAATTTCCGCGCTCAAAAGTCGAGCGCTCCGGCACGCAGGAAGTCGTGCAGTATCGCGGCCAGATTCTCCCGCTGATCCGCGTGTCCGATCACGTCACCAGCGTCAGCGCGGCGACGTCCGACTTGCAAGACCCGATGCAGGTGGTCGTCTATTCCGAACTGGGCCGCAGCGTCGGCCTCGTTGTCGGGCGCATCAGCGACATCGTGGAGGAAGCCATCATGGTGAAACGCGACGCCGCCGCGCAGGGCATCCTCGGCTCGGCGGTCATCCAGGAAAAAGTCACCGACCTGCTCGATGTGCCGGCGGTGATCCGCGCGGCGGACCCGACGTTCTACACGGAGAAAGCCGCCGCTTAACTCAACCACCCAACCCACAAAACAGTTATGACCGACAGCAAACAATTCTGCACCTTCTACCTCAACGGCCTGTTCTTCGGCGTCGAAGTGCTCCGCGTCCAGGAAGTCATCCGCTACCAAGAGATGACCGGCGTGCCGCTCGCGCCGCGCATGATCGAAGGCTTGATAAACCTGCGCGGACAGATCGTCACGGCGATTGACCTCCGCCGCCGCCTCGAACTGCCCGCCCGCGCCGATGGCGAACTCCCGATGAACGTCGTCATCCGCAGCGATGATGGCGCGGTGAGTTTGCTCGTGGACGAAATCGGCGACGTGGTCGAAATCAAGGACGACGTTTACGAACGTCCGCCCGAGACGTTGACCGGCGTGGCGCGCGAACTGATTCAAGGCGTCTATAAACTCAAGGAGCGGTTGCTGCTCATTCTCGACACAGAGAAGACCGTGTCGGTCTCCGCCGCCGCGCACGCCGCTGAAACAGGAAACTGAGCATGACGCACCGGCTTCATTTTAATTGTAATTTCCCGCCCCATCTGATTGGTCAGGTGATGGCGACTGCGGGATTGAACCCCAACAAAACCATCAACACCTGACCAATAACAAACACCTCCGAACACACATCACGCATTATGCAAAACACATCCACACTACTGAAAAAGAACGGCGCTCGCACGCCCGCCAAGGGCAAAGCTGCGGCCCTGAAACCCAAAGTTGATCTTACCGCCGAGTTGCAGGAACTGCGCGGCCAGATCGAAGCCCTCCACAAAGTCCAAGCCGTCATCGAGTTTGAACTCGACGGCACGATCCTCACCGCCAACGAAAATTTCCTGCTGACGCTGGGTTATCGCTTGGAAGAAATCAAGGGCCAGCATCACCGCCTGTTTGTCGAGCCGGCCTACCAAGCCAGCGCGGAATACAAACAATTCTGGCGCGACCTCGGCGACGGCAAGTTCAAGGCGGCGGAATACAAACGCCTCGGCAAGGGCGGCAAGGAAATTTGGATCAACGCCAGCTACAACCCGATCTTCGACGCGGAAGGTAAGCCGTACAAAGTAGTGAAATACGCCACGGACGTGACGGCCAACAAATTGAAGAACGCCGATTTCGAAGGCCAGCTGCAAGCGGTCGGCAAATCGCAGGCGGTGATTGAATTCAATCTCGACGGCACCATTATCACGGCCAACGACAACTTCCTCAACACGCTGGGCTACTCCTTGGCGGAAATCAAAGGTCAGCATCACAGCCTGTTTGTGGATCCGGCCTACAAAGCCAGCCCCGAATACCGGCAGTTCTGGCGCGATCTGAACGACGGCAAGTTCCAGGCGGGGGAATACAAACGCCTCGGCAAGGGCGGCAAAGAAGTCTGGATTCAAGCCAGCTACAATCCGATCGCCGACCTCAACGGCAAGCCGTTCAAGATCGTGAAGTTCGCGACGGACATTTCTGAGGCGAAGGTCGCCAGCTTGAATAACCAACGCCAGCTTGGTGAAAGCTTCCGCACCATGGCGGTCATCGAGTTCACCAACGAAGGCATCTGCCTCACCGCCAATGACAACTTCTGCGGCGCGCTGGGCTATCGCCTGGAAGAAATCAAAGGCAAGCACCACAGCACCTTCGTCGAGCCCGCGTATCGTGACAGCTCGGAATACAAGCAGTTCTGGCGGGATCTCAACGACGGCAAGTTTCAGACGGCTGAATTCAAGCGCATCGGCAAGGGCGGCAAGGTGGTCTGGATTCAGGCCACCTACAATCCGATGTTCGACATCAACGGCAAGATCAACAAAGTGGTCAAGTTCGCCAGCGACATCACGGGCCGCAAAGTCGCCGAAGCCAATCTCAAGGCGACCATCGCCGCTGTGAATCAAAGCTCACAGGCCATCGCGTCCGCCGCCGAGGAATTGACCGCGACCAGCACCCAGATGAGTTCCAACTCCGAGGAAACCTCCGCGCAATCCAACGTCGTCGCGGGCGCCTCCGAGCAGG
The DNA here is from genome assembly GCA_043781315.1 of Verrucomicrobiota bacterium. Lineage (GTDB taxonomy): Bacteria > Verrucomicrobiota > Verrucomicrobiia > Limisphaerales > CAIQOK01 > CAIQOK01. The sequence goes on from JAYWBR010000101.1 coordinate 18,745, forward strand.
TCAGCAAGAACGTCGCAACCGTCGCCACCAGCGCCGAGGAAATGAGCGCGAGCGTCAAGGAGATCGCCAAGAACGCCAACGAAGCCGCCAAGGTCGCCACCTCCGCCGTGAAGGTCGCCGAAGACACGAACAAGACGGTCACCAAGCTCGGCCTTAGCTCCATTGAGATCGGCAAGGTCATCAAGGTCATCACGTCCATCGCGCAGCAGACGAACCTGCTCGCGTTGAACGCCACCATTGAGGCCGCCCGCGCCGGTGAGGCGGGCAAGGGTTTCGCGGTCGTCGCCAACGAAGTCAAGGAACTGGCCAAGCAGACGGCAGCGGCCACCGAAGACATCAGCGGCAAGATCGAGGCGATCCAGGCGGACACCAAGGGCGCGGTCACCGCTATCGCAGAGATTGGTAAAGTCATCAGCCAGATCAACGACTTCACCAACACCATCGCCAGCGCGGTGGAGGAACAGTCGGCCACCACCAACGAGATTGCGCGCAACGCGACGGAAGCGGCCAAAGGCAGCACCGAAATCTCGAAGAACATCGCCAACGTCTCGCTGGCCGCGAAGAACACCACCGAGGGCGCCAACAACACCCTCAACGCCGCCACCGAACTGTCCCGCCTTGCCTCCGACCTCAAGGCCGTCGTGGACAAAGCCAACATCTAAGCCGCCCCTCCCCACTCTCCGGCGGGGCGCTCACCCGCCCCGCCGGAGAACCTTGAATGATTAAATCCTCGCCGTCGTCGTTCTTGTCCTTGGCCTCGAACTGCGAAAAAACATCCGGGACGACGACGGAAAGAGAGTTGCCGGTTGAAAGCTTGCTGCCCCTCCGATTATGCGAATGTTGATCATAGACGACTCCAAGGCCATGCGCGGCTTTCTGGACGCGCTTGCCACTGAACTGTCCTTCACCACCGTGCTGGCCGAGGACGGGCGTGCCGGGCTGGACAAGCTCCTGAAGAACGATCCCAAAGAACCGTTCGACATCGTGCTCGTGGATTGGGACATGCCCGTCATGACGGGCATCGAGTTCGTGCAGTTTGTCCGCCGCAACCATGATTTTGACACGCTCAAAATCATGATGGTGACCACCAATAACACAGAAGAAAAAATCGGCC
>JAYWBR010000102.1:0-6920 GCA_043781315.1 Verrucomicrobiota bacterium
CAATTAGACTTGGCCGTCGAAAAATCGCGCGGCTGAAAAATAACGCGATTCCCTCGCAATCACTCATTTCTCAAAAACTACTTTCGGAACACCCTCTAACAACTCGAACAACACCATTAATCATGAAAAAGTCTCTCTCAGTTTTTTCCACGCTCGCCGTCCTGGCGCTCGGCGGAATGTCGCTCACGGCGGCAACCTACTCTGACTCCACCGGTGAAAACTTCACTGGCGCGGGCGGCGGCATTTTGGACATCACTTCTGTGGAGGTGAACACCACCGCCAACGATCTAATTTTCAAGATCAATCTGGCCGGCGACCCCAGCAGCCCGACGGATTGGGGCAAGTACATGATCGGCATTGATTCGGTGGCGGGCGGTGACACCGCCGGCAACGGCTGGGGCCGGCCCATCAGTTTGGGCAGCGGCATGGATTACTGGTTTGGATCCTGGGTGGACAGCGGGAATGCCGTTCAAGTCTTTGGTTATTCCGGCAGTTGGAGCCAGATTGGCGGGGCGGGAACTTTCGCCGGCGGGCCGGCGGTGCCGGGACTCTCGATCAACAAGAACACCTCTTCAGTGACAATCACCGCGCCGCTCTCGCTGCTCGGTCTGGTGTCGGGTTCGCAAATCCCGTTCACCTTTGACGTTTACACCAGCGGCGGCGGCGGCGGCGACAGCGCGGTGGACGCGCTTGGAAACCCGGCCCAGAGCATTGCCGACTGGGGCAATCCTTACAGCTCCGCCGGCCATGTGAACACGTTCACGGTTCCCGAGCCTTCGGCCCTCGCGTTGGTCGGCTTGGGCAGTCTGGCCCTTGTCCGCCGCTCACTCCGCCGGAAATAATTCAACGCTCCATTTCAAAAGCCGTTGCCTCCGGGCAACGGCTTTTTTTATTGAGCCGCAAAGACCACAAAGCTCGCAAAGACAGTGGGGGCATTGAAGGGGTTTGGGTTCAAGGCACGAGTAGAACCTGGCTAGTGACGTTGCGACCTTCGCGAACTTTGCGTGAGGCTTCCTCCCGGTCGGATGGCTTCGTTACGGCAAGACTCGCACACGATAAAACCGTTGCGCGTTGGTGGCCGTGGCATCAAGAAACGCCGCGGTGGAGGCGAGGCCCGTCACCACACCGCTTAACGGGATGAAGTTCGTGAGCAGATTCGCGGTGGCTTGAACCTGGTAGGTGTGCCCGGAAACACTCGACCAGGTTAGCAGGTTCGCGGGGGAAAAACTGAGAATCCGCAGCGACGAATTCGCGTCCAACGGGTTCGTTCCGGCAATGGCTTCATCGCCGTTGCTCATGCCGTCGCCGTCGCTGTCCACATTCGGATCGAGCAGGATGGCTCCGGCGCTGATGCCGCCGAACAAGCCTTCAATGCCGGCGCTGTTCACGACGCTGACGCGGGCGTAAAGCGTCTGACCGTAGCTGCCGCTCCCGATTTTCGACGTACCGGCGACGATGCCATTGAAAACATTCGAGCCGCCCGGCGTCGTGCCGATGAGGACGTGATAACCGGAGACACCGCCGTCCGGATCACTCACGGCTGGCCAACTGAACGTGGCATTCGTGCCGATGACATAAGCGTACGGAGTCGTGGGTGCAGCGGGGACCGGCGGCGGTGTCACGTCGTAGAGTTTCAAATACTGCGCCTCAAACGGGTCGGTTCCCCAGGCGGCATCGGCGGCGGGAACTTTCTTTAACAGGACGAACAACCCGTTGTTCAGCAGGTTGGTGCCGGTCGTGGTGCCGGAGATGAGAAAAATATTTCTCCGGTTCGGATCAATCGCGGTGTAGGCGGCGATGTTCTTCACGTTATAGACGCGGTTGGATTTGATGCCGAAAAGGTTCGCGCCGTTCTGCGTGATGTTCACGTTGAAATTTCCCTGCTGGTTGTTGTTGCGATCCAGGTTGGCGAACGCAAAAACCACGTCGTTGAAGTTGGGCGAGCCGTTCACGGTTTCGTATTTCGCGACGGAAAAAATGCTCGGCTGCGGGCCGCTGCCGCCGGTCTGATCGAGGTAGTAGCGGCTGGAACTGCGTAGCGCGGGGCTGAACTGCCGCGCCTGATTGATGCCGGCATAGACCGGCCAAAGCTGGTCGAGGCCGTAGTTGCGGTTGCTCGGCGCGAAGATCGGCTGGAGCGAGTTGTAATTCATGAACAGAGCTATCGTCTTGCCGAAGTTCTGTTGGTAGCTGTTGAAACCAAACGTCGTCGAGATGCCCAGCTCCTGCCCGTAAAAAATCATCGGCGCGCCGTCAATCGTCGCACAAGCAGAGTAGCGGATGAGCGCCTGGAACGGGTCGGCATAGTTCTGCTCGTCGTGCGAGGTGTCGTTGAGCAGCACGAGGCTCTGGCCGTACGCCGTGCGACGCGCGTCGAAGAGTCCGCGATAATCGCTGGCATTGGCGGCGGATTGCAGCGGGAAAACGATGTTCTCGTTGAGGATGTCAAAGTGGCGGTTGGAGCGATACGTCACCGCGCCACCGTCGAGCGATTCGGTCATGAACACGAAATCCCATTTGCGGCTGCGGACTTTGTTGATGATGTATTCCCAGCATTGCGGCGGCAGACCCTGGCCGAAGTCGGCGCGCAATCCATCCACGCCTTTGTAAGTTTGATTCGGCGGCGTGCCTTGCGGGCAGCCGGTCTTGTCCAGCCAGTAGAGAATGTTGTCGGCGAAATAGCGCCAGACGTTTTGGGTGACGGGATCAAAATGCCCGTTGCCGCTGCCCGTGCCGCTTTCGCTGCCGATGGTGGTGTCAAACCAGTCGGCTTCGTTGACTTGATTGCCGGACTGTGAGGAGTTGCCCACCAACGCGGCGTAGCGGCCAAAATAAATGTCCGCCACGTCGGCCCACTTGCCGAAGTCGTAGCGATCCGGTGCCTGCGCCACGTTCGCCGAACTGGAAGCGCGCTGATCGTATTCACCCGAGCGCGAATAAAACCGCGCCTCGGAACTGCTGATTTGATCCGTGGGCAGCGCGTTGGTTTTGAAATAATAAACGCCGCTCGCGTCCAGCTCGGCGTCCCATGCGGAATGGTTGAACGGTTCGTCGAGCATCACGTTGACGCCGGCAGCATCGGCGGCGGTGACAAAGTTGGTGAACTCCTGCATCGCCCCGGCGCGCGTGTTCGCCTTGCCCAGCAGCGGATTGATCTGAAAATAATTTTTCACCGAATACGGGCTGCCGACGGCGTAGGGCTGGCCGGTGCTGGGATCGGTCAGCCGGTTTTGAATTCCAATCGGATGAACCGGTTGAAACCAGAGCCAGTTCACGCCGAGGTTTTGGACGTAATTCAAATTGAACCGGTTGGTGACGGGATCGTAGGGGCGCGAACCGGGGCCGTTGTAAAGATCAGTGAATGTGCTGCGATCGCCCTGTGCGGTGCCTTGCGCGCCGATGTTCATCGCGTTCAATTCATAAATGCGGATGTCGCGCGCCTTCTTGGGCGCGGCCACGACGCAATGGTCGCGGCGGCCATTGCTCGAATACCAAAACCAATTGGTGTTGCCGACGACCTTGTAACGCGCGGTCAGACGGTATGCGCCGCAGTTCGTCGCGTTGACTGTGAAGGTGTATTGCCCCGGCGACCCGCTCGGCGACATCGCGTAAGGCTTGTAATAATTATTGTCGTCGCCGCTCGCGATGAAGTTTCCATCCGGCGGGACAATGCCATCCTCCACGCCGTCGTTGTTCGCATCGAGCGTGGCGCGACTGCGGCGGTTCACGTTGGAAAAGACTTCCACGTTCGTGGCGTTCGCCACGTTAGGCGTAAAGAGCATCGTCAGCGGGACGGAATCACCAGCGACTTCATCCACAAAAACGTGCGTGGTCGTGTAGTCGGCGTTCAAACCGTTCACCGTCAGCACCGGATCGCCGAGCGTGCCGAGCGTGTAGCTGAAGACGGTGTTGTTCGTGCCGGCGATGTACTCGGCGAATTTCTCCTCGCTGTTCGCGCTGTGCCAGAGGCTGAGTTTGTATCTGAGCGTGACGAACTGGGCGACGTTGGAAACCGTGCCGCGCCACCACATCGCGTTGCCGGCGGGACTCGAATCGTTCTCGCGATGATCAAAAACCATCGTCGCCACTTGCGTGGAATTGCTGCCGATGCCGAGCGAACCGCCGGGCGTTGATCCGTCGGTGGTGAAATAAATCCGGCCGTTGTCCGCGTAACGCGACGCGAGCGAATCGTCCTTGCCGATGTAGCCGGCCTTGAGCCACAGATCAATGTTGCTGACGCTGGCGTTGGTGCCGGGGGTGACAACGCGGTTGTTGCCGTGGAAAATCCAAGCGGCGCGGTTGCGGACGGTGTACGGATTCGCCTGAGCCGCCGCGACGGAGGAAGTGGTGGCACCGACTTTGTCGCCGAGACCGGTGGGCGCATAGACGAAAGTGTTGGAGACATTGTTCGCGCCGTCGAACGTGAGATAGAGGTAATACTGAATGACTTCGTTGGTGCCGAAACCGGCGGTGTTGAACGGGGCTTTCCAATACTGGTTGTTCGGACTCGGCCCGCCGTTGAGATGGAACGCGAGCGCGTTGCTGCTCCACGAACCTTGCGTCGCACCCTTGTAGATGAGCCAGCCGCCGGTTTGATTCGCCGTGCCGTAGATGTTGTTGGATTTTTGAATGCCGGAATAAATCGTGACGGTGTTGGTGGTGCTGAAGTCGAACTCCGGGCTGCGCATGTTCACGCCAATGTCTCCGGCGTTGTCGGGGATGTGCCAGGCGTTGGCGAGGATGGCGTCAGCTTGAAAAACTGAAAGCTGAAAGCTGAAAGCTGAAAGCAGCAGGATGAGTTGAGTCTTCACGATTTCAGTTTTCAGTATTTCAAATTTCAGTTTTTGGTTTCGCTCACGGCACAAGCTGGATGCGGTAAAACTTGTTCGTCGCATCCGGCCCGCTGTCCACATAGAACGACGCCACGACGCTACTAAATATGACGGATCAGTAGCGGCTCCGCAAACGTGTTCCACCTCCTGCGCCAACATGTTTGTGCGGGTTCCAAAAAGGAGCGCGGCTGTGTCCCGCGCCGAGCGGGATCAGCCGCAGCAGCTTCGCAGCGCAGGCTACCGCTCGAAGTTTCAATACCGCTCCTCGCGCGTGTGGGCTGCGGTTGGTCGCTGCGACACAGCCGCGCTCCGGGGTATTCAGGCAGGCCCTCAAAACAAAAAAGCCGGAGAAAGTTTTCTCCGGCCGGTGAAATAAGCCACAAAGATCAAGCTGTTTTGCCCGCAGCGGCCTTTGCGCGCGTTGGCGTTTTGCGTTCGCTGGTGCGGGTGCCGCCGGCTTGATCGTATTCGGCGGAGTCCGGGCCAAAGATGCCCCGGATGGCGCTCAACGCCCGGGTGTTGTAACCGCTCAATGTGAGCGCGGCGTCATCCCGGTCATCAAGCAGACCGTTCAATTGATGGCGCAAGTCTTCGATCTTGGCATTGAGATCGTTGACCGCCTTGATGCTCGCCTGATAATCGGCCAGGGCGACGGTGTCCGTGCCTTTGCCGAGTTTCAGGTCCGTGTTGGCTTTCCAAACCTTCTCGATGCCGGTGGCATCCATGAGGGCTTTGTCTGCTGGTACTTTTGTGGCCATACTATTCCTTTCATTGTTAAGGGAACTTCCAAAAACCACCACTTATAGAAACTAACAACTTTAATCGGATGAGACTAAGTGGTATAACTAGCCCGCATGAAAGCACCTAGCCGATACATTCAACCTGTTGCTCCCGGTTTCTTCGATGGCCACCACCGCCTAGAAGAAATCCACCGCCTCGGCGACCCGCTGGCCGCCCTCAACGCCGTGATGGATTGGACGATCTTTGTCCCCGTGCTCGCCCGGATTCCGCGCGCGGAACCCAAGGCCCCGGGTGGTCGCCCGGCCTATCGGCCACTGACGCTGTTCAAAATCCTCGTGCTCCAATCCCTCTATGGTTTGAGCGATGAGCAGGCGCAGTTTCAAATCCTCGACCGCCGCAGCTTTCAACATTTTCTCGGCCGGACCGAAGCCGACCCGGTGCCGGACCAGAACACCATCCGCGAGTTCCGTGAGAAGCTCACACGCGCCGAACTTTTCAGCGAACTCTTCGCCGCCTTCCACATCCGGCTGACGCAGCAAGGTTTCATCACCCGGAAAGGCCAGATCATTGATGCGTCCTTTGTCGAAGTGCCGCGCCAACGCAACGGCCGCGAGGACAATGCCGCGATCAAACGCGGTGAAGTGCCCGCCGGTTGGGAGATGGATGCAAAACGCTTGGCTCACAAGGACGTGGATGCCCGTTGGACCAAGAAAAACCAGCAGACTTACTATGGCTACAAGGATCATATCGTGGCGGATCTGGAGAGCAAACTCATCGTGCGCGCGGAAGTGACGGTGGCGAGTGAACACGACAGCCAAGCCCTCGACCCGCTCACCGCAGCCGGCGCTCCGGCCACCTGGGCGGACAGCGCCTATGCCGGCGCTCCGTGCCAGGAGATTTTTACCGCCAAAGGGATCGTCGCCCATGTCTGCGAAAAAGGCGTGCGCGGGCACGCCCTGACCAAAAAGCAAAAGCGGGCGAACCGGACCAAGTCGCGCCACCGCGCGCGGGTGGAGCACATCTTCGGCTTCAAGACCGGGAGCATGGGAGCGATGTTTCAACGGGTGATCGGCTACGCGCGCAACCGGGCGGGAATCATCATGACGAACCTAGTCTATAATCTGGCGCGCACCGAACAGATCATTCGGCTGAAACTTTTGGGCCGGAAGACGCCACAACTTGTCTAAGTTGGAGCCAAAGACAGCGTAACTACAAAACCAACTCGCACTAACGCCGACTTAGAGATTTAGGGTATTCCGGGACTTTAGTGGGTAGAAGACGGAAAAGACAGCTTTTAGAGGGAAAAATCATGGAACCCGCGACAAGAGGAGTGAGTCGGCCTGGGTG
>JAYWBR010000103.1:0-6903 GCA_043781315.1 Verrucomicrobiota bacterium
CCCGACGCCACCGTGACGGTGCTGGCGGGATATGAATTGCAAAACGGCGCGCCGACCCTGGCATTAAGCGCGCAGAATGTCGTAACCGACTTCACCCTCGCCAACGCGGGCAGCCGGTTGCTACTGGTTGGCAGCGATGGCAAACCCGTGCTGGATGCCCACGGCAATCCCATTCACATCGCGCAACTCTCGGACGCCGACCCGAACAACCCAACGACTTCCTTCACCGATAATTCGAGCATCCGTTTCGGAGATCTATCAAAGGCGCTCTCAGAACGTCACCAACGGTTGCAGCTCGTTGGCTCGGGAGATCAGGCTTTGAAAGATTCGGATGGCAAATCCATTTACGTAACTCAGGTGAAAGATGGGAGCGATGTTCCCACGGCTGTCCTTGGTCGCAACATCAACGTCGAAGGTTCCGGCGTCATCGCGAGCAACGCCAAACTAAAAGCCACGGGCGACATCCGCGGCCTAATTTTCGCCCGCAACAACATTGACGTGGTTGCGCAACAAAATGTGAACGTCACCGCGCTCGGCCAGGGCCAGGTCAATGTCGGCGCGGGCGGCTCCGTCTCCGGCACGATCATCGGCGTCGGCGGCGTCAGCGCCAGCGGCAGCAGCATTGATGCGGCGCTGCTGTCACAAAACATTTCCGCCAGCGGCGACACCAGCGGCGCGAAGGAAGGGTTTGCCCAAGGCACGGCCGCCAATGCCGCGAGCGTGGGTGCCTCCAATGAGGAAACTACCAAGGTCGCCAAAACATCGGACACCACGGAAGAGGACGATGCGAAAAAGAAAAAACCGGTTTCCATCGCCCTCGCGCAAAAAGTCAGCCGCGTGACCGTGATCCTGCCACCGGCGGAAACGAAGCCCGCCAAACTTTGAGCCCAGCCAAACAACCCGAAACCTAGAACCAATTATTTTATGACCACACTCCTCATTCATCCCATGCTGGCGAGCGGCGCGTTGCAGTTCGCCTTTGAAAAAGCCACGCCCGAAGGCAAGCTCACCATCACCGTGTTGTTCCTGCTGTCCATGTTCAGTTGGACCATCATGATTACGAAGTTCCGGCAACTCTGGATCGCGCGCCGGGAGTCGAAGAAGTTTTTCGCCGCCTACATCGCCACCCGCGACCCGCTGGACATCCAGAAACGCGGCGATGAATTCGACGGCGCTCCCGCCTATCAGCTCTACGCGCGCGGCGCCGAGGAAGTGGCCTATCACTTGAAGAACAATCCGGTGCAGGTCAACACGGTTCCGGCGCACGGCCCCGGCGATGGCCACACCGATCTCATCGCTCGTGCCAACACCACAAAAGTCAGCACGGCCTCCTTTGAGGCCGTGAAAGTCGTGCTGGAAGAAGCGGCCGTGGCGCAGGCCATGTCGTTGGAAAAGGGGATGATCGTGCTTTCCACGGCAGTGGCGGGTGGCCCGTTCATCGGTTTGCTTGGCACGGTTTGGGGCGTCATGGAAACCTTCGCTGGCATTGCGAAGGCGAATCAGGCGAGCCTAACCGCGATGGCTCCCGGCGTGGCGGGCGCGTTGATCGCCACGGTCGTCGGCCTGCTCGTCGCGATTCCGGCGATGTTCGGTTACAACTTCATGGTGACGACGATCCGCAATCTCACGCAGGAGCTGGATGGTTTTGCGGCGCGTTACGCCAATCAGATCGAGCACACCTACGTGGACAACCGGGACATCGGGGACAAACTCGTCGGGGCGTTGAAGCGCCATGAAGAGTCCGCTACCAAATCCTTCTGAGGCGAACAGGCGTCCCATGAAAAAATGTTCGCACAGCGCGCACGAGTCGCTGACGGAATTGAACATCACGCCGCTGCTCGACCTGGCGTTCGTGTTGCTGGTGATTTTTATCATCACGACCATTCCGCCCGTTGAAGACAAGGATTTGAAACTCCCCTCGGCGAGCAAGAATCAGAAAGACCCGCCGCGCAAAGCGAACTACATCTCACTGGAAGCCGACGGCAAACTCTCGCTGAACCGGGAGGACATCAAGATGGATGATCTGCTCGGCAAACTCATCAGCATGCGAACGGACGATCCTGATTTGAACATCATCGTGCGCGGCGACGCCAAGGCGAAATACAAACAGATTCGCGGCGTGCTGGATTTATGCCAGCAGGCCAACGTGCCGAAACTCGAACTCGCAACCGAGGTGAACAAGTGATCCCGCAATCGCAGCCGAAGAAAGCCAAGAACTCGTCGAAGGTCAACCTGACGATTTCGGCGGTGGTGCATGGCGTCATCATTGTGGCGCTGGTTTATTTTGCCGCCCGCGAAGGTTACCTCGGCAAAAAAATCCAGACCATCACCGTCACCAAGGTCGTGGAGAAGAAACCGGAACCCGAAAAACCCAAGGAGCCGGAGAAGCCCAAGATCGAGCCGCCGAAAGTGGAACCACCCAAGGTCGAGACCGCCCGAACGGAAGCGCCGAAAGTGGCGGCGCCCGCCAACATCGCTCCGCCCGTGGTCGCCCCGGCGTCGGTGGATGTGCCGAGTTTTGAATTCAGCGGCGGCAAGACGGTACTCTCGGAGAGTGACCCCGTGCAACTCTACAAGGGTTACCTTGAATACTCACTGCGTTCAAAATGGAACCGCCCGGACAACCTGGCCGATGAAAATTTCGTGGCGGAAGTTTTGGTGGACGTGGATCCCCAGGGGAATCTCGGTCGGATGGTCTGGCAGAAAGGCAGCGGCGATACCAAATGGGATCAGACCGTGAAGGATGTTTTTAAAATCGTCACCAACATTGGCCGGCATCCGCCGACGAATTTTCCGCCGCAGGTGACCATCCGTTTTGACGTGCAGGAGCAGACTGAACCCGTTGTGCAATGAGCTTGAAAAAAACCACCCGTAAATCGCACGGCACCATGACCGAGCTGAACATCACGCCGCTGCTTGACCTGGTGTTCGTGTTGCTGGTGATCTTCATCATCACCACGCCGCAGTTGATGAACAACCTGGAGATCAACCTGCCATCGGGCAAACCGCCGGAGCAGAAGCCCAAGGTGGAGCCGACCCACATCGCCGTCAGCGCGCAGGGACAGATCACGTTGGATAACACGCCCGTCACCGGCCCGCAGCTCAAGGAAAAGTTAGCCGCGCTCAAGACCGCCGATCCCGACCTTGGTGTCGTTGTCAAAGGCGCGGACGAAACGGACTATCAAATCATGGTCAGCGTCCTCGACACCTTGCGCCAGCTCGACATCACGAAGATGGGTATGGCCACGGAGTAAACGCAAGCCTTTCTACCTCGGCAAAGTGTTCAAGATGCGGTGGCGGGGTTTTTTAGCAAGGACCCCAACAGGTGTTCCGTCACGGCATCCAACCAACAAAAAAAGCCGGAGAAAAGATTCTCCGGCCTATGAATAATCCATAAGGATTAGGACGGCTTGGCTGGCGCGGGCGTGGCGCGCGTGGGCGTCTTGCGTTCGCTCGTGCGGGTGCCGCCGGCTTGATCGTATTCGGCGGAGTCCGGGCCGAAGATGCCGCGAATGGCACTCAACGCTCGCGTGTTGTAGCCGCTCAACGTGATGGCAGCGTCATCCCGGTCATCGAGCAGTCCATTCAATTGATGGCGCAAGTCTTCGATCTTGGTATTGAGATCGTTGACCGCTTTGATGCTCGCCTGATAATCGGCCAGGGCGACGGTGTCCGTGCCTTTGCCGAGTTTCAGATCCGTGTTAGCTTTCCAAACCTTCTCAATGCCGGTAGCATCTGTGAGGGCTTTGTCTGCTGGTACTTTTGTGGCCATACTATTCCTTTCATTGTTGCGGCGAATTTATTTTCGCTTGCCGCCTATTGAAGTAACGAAAATGCCAGATTCCAACGGGAGCTTGACCGGCCTCAAAACAACCCAGTGGCTCGCGACGGGAAAGCATTCATTCACGAAAGGAAAGGCCAACCATGAGAAATTAACGGTACCATTCGCGAAAGAGAGGCTTCAACTGCCGGTTGAATTGATATGGTCGCGAGTGGAAAGCTTCATCCTGCAAAGTGAGCCTTTGAAACCGGCCCGTGATCGTCCTGATTCGAGGCAATGTCTTTTAACCGCGCGTTGGGAAATGGACAGTCAGCCTAGTTTAGCACGTAGCGGCGGGCCTCCCGGCCTGCCGTAGAGGGCGGCATCTTGCCGCCCGGAAAAAACGTCCCAATCAGGTGATGTATTCAGATATTAGATAAGGTTTCCAAGTAACCACGCGCTTTCCGACGGGCTGGAAGCCACGTCTCTACGTCAGCCAGGATGGCTGACGCCACATCAAAGAAGGAGCGGGCCACGTGAAAAGGTCGAACCGACAACGCCAAGTTAAGCTCCGAAGCACTGGTCCAAAATATAGTTTCAACTTTCCTTGACAAGACTCGGGGGAGGGTACTCATTATGACAAATCCACGGAACAAGTAATTTCCGTGGTTTTGGAGAATGTGGGAATATGACTATGACGCAAGATTGGAGAAAATTAAGGCTGTGCCGCCTTGCGCCATCCTCGTCCCCAGGCAATATCCACTGCCCGGGCATTCGATTGGTTCAAGGCAGATGCGTGGTCTTTGGATTTGAACGTTTGACATCCAAACGGCGCGAACAAGGGAAGGGAACTAAAAGGGTTATGATACAGGGTAAATTGGAAAAAATTCGGGACTGGCCGGAACAAGCGCGGCAAGCCAGATGGTCAGGCGGCGGGCTGGCAAAACAATGCGGTGTTTCCGGGGACACTTTGCGCCGTTACTTTCTCCAGCACTTTGGCCGGACGCCCAAGGTCTGGCTGGCCGGGCAACGCCAGCACGAGGCGATTGCCCTGCTGCGCGACGGCTCCAGCATCAAGGAAAGCGCCGCGTATCTGGGCTACAAACAGCAGACCAACTTCACCCGCCATTTCAAAGAAGTCTGGAACTGCTGCCCCACCCAGGTGGCACACGGGAACACTCGTCCGGCTAAAATGCGGCCAAATGATTAACTTTGCTGACAAATGATTAACCTTTTCATTAGCTACCCGCTAGAATCCGTGGTGTAATCTCACCATCAAAGTAAAAGAACAAAGTGCGAACACAATTATTTCAAAACAGTGCAGGCCGGGTTTTGAGTGTCATTTGCCATAATGCAGGCCGGAACAAGAATGGGACTGACCTGTTTATGGCAGTATGCCTCTATGTCCTAACCGTCTCTCCATTAATTTGGACGGCTTCTTCCGCCGCCGCCGCCGAATATCATGGTGCGGGGTACGTAGATTATAGGGCCTTCTCACCAGATACAAACCAAGCAGATCGCACTATTTTCAAGCAGCGATGGAATTTCGTGTTTGGTGCTAGCAACGACCTCTGGCGCATTCGCCTGGATGTTCCCGAGAATGGAATGAAAGTGGAGTACTCGTACGACGGGACAAACACTTATGTTATGATTCCTTCCGGCACCAATATGGCGGCCCAGATTCTTCCGACGCAATATCCTCCCCCGAATGGATTCCCGGCAATCGTTGTGTGGTTTGCTTATTGCTCAGGTAATTACATAAGCTGTGCCACTAATAACCTGCTGTGCTCGCTGAGTCAGGAAGCGCATCCATACGTCACGGCATATGGGCGCCCTGTGCGTTCTGAACTGGAGTACCTCGATACGACTTTGCATATTCCCCGTAGATGCCTTGAATTCAGTGATGGGGCGTTGTATGGAATCGACGTTACGAAGCGACCACCTGTTATCCTTGGACATAGGTTTGGAGGCGTTTTCAGTAATGGCTTTATGGAAGTGGCATACAACGTAGGTGAGACGACGAATGCGGGTGGATTGACTATTCCGAAGTTGTTTCAGCTCCAGCAGTTTCGACCGAGGGAAGGCTCCACATCAACAAATGATGTGTTTGTTCTCGCTGAATTCGATGGTTGTCTTCAGAGTGTTGAACTTGGGGCATCGAACATCGGTAACGGCGTTCAAGTTCAGCCTAATGCCTTTGTAGATGACTACCGCGGAATGAAGCTCGATCCTCCGGTTGAACTTGTTCAGTATTTCAGCCCTTCCAGTTCTTGGCTGCCATTTTCTCTCGGCAGCATGCCGTATGTACAATACGAGAAGAGTATGGTTTTCCAGAAGGCAATCGTGGCGCAATCTCGTTACAAGAGAGCGTCCGTGGGAGCAGTTTTAGTTGTTCTAACCGCGATTCCACTAATTGGCATTTGGGCGCGGCGCTTTTTCCGCCATACATCAGTTAACAATCAGTAAAAACCACAAACAAAGAGAGAAGAATAACATATGAAAGCTAAATCAATCACAACCATACTCAGCATAGCGACGGTTATTTTGTTCGGGTCACAACAATTAGGCTCACAGCTAATGGCGCAATCTGACCCTTGCGGTGGCTGTTCTGCGCCACAAGATCCTCCCTATACGTGCACTCCCGGATACGCTTGCTCTTTCACAGTATCGAGTCCTGCTGCAAAGGATTGTGTGGGAAATTGCGTAAGCACTGTTCAGTGTGTAAAAAAAACCGTCGTGGGAAGTGCATCTATTTACGCCGGCGGGATATGCAGCCCCGATGGAACAGGCTGCTACAACGCGGTACTTGTAAATACCGTTAACAATGTGAGGATAAGCACAGCAATGAGTGGAAATAGCTGTTTAGGCTCATAACTTGCGGGCGATGCCGAAATGAATTTCGCCGCAAGCCAGCCGCCTTGGGCGTGGAAAAAATCGTGGTGCTGTTGCAATGCGGCAGGGAAATCACTGAAGCTGCCGATGTCCGTGTAGCTGCTGGCCTCGGCAAGTTTTTTACCCAGGCGTTGAGGGCTTCCGGTTGCTGCACGGCGAGTGCCTTGTTGGGCCGGAACGCGGGCAGCATGGTCGTGGCGTGGCCGTGAATGGGTCAGTCCGGAGTAACCACCTAATCTTAAACCGTGAGT
>JAYWBR010000104.1:0-6890 GCA_043781315.1 Verrucomicrobiota bacterium
GGACGTCCGATCAAGGCCACGATCTGCTTGCTCGTCGGGTTGGCCTACACCTTTGCCTTCGCCACGCTGGTGGTCGGGCACTTGAACATTTTGACGATCACCTTTCTACCGATGCTGATCGGGCTGGCGATTGATTTCGGCGTGCATTTGATCACCCGTTACGAGGAGGAATTGCGGCACGGCAAAACGATGGAGGCGGCGCTGACGAAGGCGATGGTGTTCACGGGGCAGGGGATTTTCACCGGCGCATTCACGACGGCGGGGGCGTTTCTGGCGATGGGCATCACCCACTTCAAAGGCATTCAGGAGATGGGCATCATCTGCGGCGGTGGCCTGGTGATCTGCCTGATCCCGATGATGACGCTGCTGCCGGTGCTGATGCTGCGCGGTCGGCAAAACGTCATGGATCATTTGTGCAGCAAGGCGCCGGTGACCCGGGCGCGGATTGAAAACCTCTGGTTGACCCGTCCGCGCTTGACCGTGGCCGTCACGCTGGTCGTGACCGCGCTGGCGGCATCGCAGATTCCGAAAGTCTATTTCGATTACAACCTGCTGCACATGCAAAGCGAAGGTCTGCCGGCGGTGGAGTTTGAACAGAAACTGATCCATTCAGCGGGCAAGTCCGTTTTGTTTGGTGCCGTCATCGCCACCAATCTGGAGGAAGCGCTGGCCTTGGAAGGGCGGATCACCAAGCTGTCTTCCGTAGCGAAGAAGGAAGGCGTGATCTCGATGGCGAAATATCTCGCCGGCGACCAGTCGCGCCAGTTGCGGTTGATCGGTGAAATCAAACACGAGCTGGCCGGCGTTCGTTTCGCCGAGGCGGACAAAGGCCCTGCCAACATTGGTGAATTGAGCCGCACATTCTATTCACTCTACGGCTATCTGGGGGCCGCTTTGCAGGACATTGGAACCAACGAACCCGCGCTCGCCCGGCAGTTGGGCTCGCTCCGGCACACCGTCGAGCTGGTGCGGAAGGAAATGTTGAGCGGCGACACGGCGGAAAACGCGCAGAAACTCGCCGCCTATCAGCAGGCCTTGTTCAACGACGTCCGGGAAACTTTCCAGGTGTTGCGCAACCAGGACGACCGCGCGCCGCTCCGGGTGGAGGATTTGCCGCCGTCCCTGCGCGACCGGTTTGTGGGCGTGACCGGGCAATATCTGCTTCAAGTCTATCCCGAGAAGGATGTCTGGCAGCGGGCCAACCAGAAGGAGTTCGTGGAACAGTTGCGGACGATTGATCCCAACGTGACCGGCACCCCGGTGCAACTTTTGGAATACACCGAGCTGCTGAAAAAAAGTTACGAGGAGGCGGCGCTGTATTCGCTGGGCGCCATTGTCCTGCTGGTCATGTTTCACTTTCGCAGTCCGACTTCCGTGCTGCTTTCCCTTTTGCCGGTCGCCATCGGCTCAATCTGGCTCGGCGGGTTGATGGGTGCGTTTGGAGTCCCCTTCAATCCGGCGAACATCATGACGTTGCCGCTGGTGCTGGGCATCGGCGTGACGAACGGCATCCACATCTTGAACCGTTTTGCCGAGGAGCAGCAGGCGAACATTCTGGCGCACAGCACGGGCAAGGCGGTGTTCGTTTCCGGCCTGACAACCATCGCGGGATTTGGCAGCCTGATCATTGCGCAGCATCAGGGCATTCGCAGTCTCGGTTATCTGATGGCGGCGGGAGTGACCACTTGCATGGTGGCGGGGTTGACGTTTCTGCCGGCGTTGTTGAACCTGACTTTGTCGAACCGTCCGGTAAAAAAACAACCCGGTGCCGACAATGCACGGCCGACACCGGGTCGGGAGGAACCGAGGTGAAAGACCTCAATTTACCGGTGAAACGTAATCGTGAAGAAGCCAAAGTCAAACCCAATGCTGACAGCCCAACGCCCGTCTAACCGTTCCCCGGCATGAACTCCGCGCACCGAATTTGTTTGTTCTATTTCGTGCTGCTCCGCGTCGTGCTGAACGGCGCGCACGCGGCCGGATGGTCGCACGCCGGGCCGCTCTACGATGACTTTTCGCTGACGCTCACGGAAGGGCGGCGGACCGAGGCGCTCGGGCCGTTTTTTTACTCGGAGACGAGTGACACCGAAAAAACCTGGGGGGTTCCGCCGTTGTGCTGGTATCTCCGCGACTCCGCCACCGAGCTGGAGCAGTTTGATTTCTGCTATCCCATTTTCACCTGGCATCGCTACGGCACCGAATATCGCTGCCAGTTGTTCCAGCTCTTCAGTTTCGCCGGGGGCGGCAACCACGCTGCCACGGCCGCCAAACGCATCACGATTTTTCCGCTCTACTTCCAGCAACGTTCGCCAGACACGAATCAAAACTACACCGCCTTCCTTCCGTTTTACGGCCACCTCAGGAACCGCATCTTTTCCGACGAACTGTTCTTTGTCATATTTCCGCTCTACAGCCAGAGCCGCAAAGGCGGGGTGGTGACCGACAACTACCTCTTCCCGATTTACAGCCGCAGTCACGGTGAAGGGTTGGAGGGTTGGAAAATATTCCCGTTCGCCGGACATAAACACAAGGAACCCACCACGCGCGACATCGGCTTTGGCGAGACGGAGAAAGTTCCCGGCTACGACCGGCGCTTCATCCTGTTTCCGTTTTATTTTCACCAGCGGGCGGGCCTCGGTTCCGAAAATCCCACGGACGAAATGGCGTTGATTCCCTTCTACAGCCAGCTGCGGTCGCCGCTGCGCGACACCACCACCGCGCTCTGGCCGTTGTTCACCCACGTCACCGACCGCGAAAAAAAATACTCCGAATGGCAACTGCCGTATCCGATCGTCATCTTTGCGCACGGTGAAGGAAAAAACACCACGCGCGTCTGGCCGCTGTTCAGCCACGCGAAAAACGCCACGCAGGAAAGCACCTTTTATCTCTGGCCGGCCTATCGCAAAGTCAGCGCCCACGGCGAGACCTACGAACGTTCGCGGTTGCGGATTTTTCTCTACCTCTATTCCGACACGAAACAAAAAAACCTCGAGACCGGCAAGGCCAGCCGCCGCCAGGACTTCTGGCCGCTGTTCACCCGCACCCTCGATTTGAACGGCAATGATCGCTTCCAAATTCTCGCCCCGCTCGAGCCGATCCTGCCCTTCAGCCGCAGTGCGGAGCGCGAGTACTCGCCGGTCTGGTCGCTCTGGCGCGCGGAAAAAAATCCCGGAGCCGGAACCGCCAGCCAGTCGCTGTTCTGGAATTTGTACCGGCGCGAGACGGGGCCGACCACCAAAAAAGTCTCGCTCCTTTTCGGTCTTTTCCAGTATCAATCTTCTTTGGCGGGCGCGACGACGCGTTGGTTTTATTGGCCGACGAAAGCGAGCCGTGGCTCGGCGAGGCCCGCCTTTGATGATTCATTGACCACCCCGGTGTTCGACGAGTCGCTGGTAACGCCAGCCAAGCGGTAAGCACAAATATGTTTCATAACATCGGTGAAATGGTGACGCTCTTCTGGCGCACGCTGCTGGCCCTGCCGGTCGTGTGGCGGCAGCGCAAGAAGGTGTACGACCAGTTTTTTGAAATCGGCAACGCCAGCCTGCTCATGGTCTGCATCCTCTCGTTTTTCATCGGCGGCGTGCTGGCGTTGCAGACGGGGCCGTTCATGGCGGAAAAGGGTTTGCAAAATTACGTCGGCGGCCTCGTCGGTTATTCGCTCTGCCGCGAACTCGCGCCGGTAATGATGGCCATTCTCATTGCGGGCCGCATCGGTTCGGCGATGGCGGCGGAGATCGGCTCCATGCGCGTCTATCAGGAAATTGACGCCCTCCGCACCATGAACATCAACCCCGTCCATTACCTGGTGCTGCCGCGCTTGGTTTCGATCGCCATCGCGCTGCCCTTGCTGCTGATCTTTTCGATCCTCGTCGGCTGGCTCGGCGGAGCGGTGGTTTCTGCTGGCAACAGCCGCATTGACGTTCCGTTCCAGACATTTTTCTCCAACCTCCGCGAGGTCGTCGGCATCAAGGATGTCGCCAACGGCCTGTTCAAAAGCTTCTGCTTCGCGCTCGTGATCGGTACCGTCTCTTGTCATCAAGGTCTCGGCACGCTCGGCGGCCCGCGCGGCATCGGGCGCTCGGTCACGAAGGCCGTGGTGAATTCCATCGTGCTCATCGTGCTCATGGATTACGTGCTGACCCGCATCATGATCAAATGATGAACGCTCCTGCCAATCATTCCGGCGTCTCCGTCTCCGTGCGGGGTCTGCGCAAAAGCTTTCGCGGCCAGGAAGTCCTCAAGGGTCTCGACTTTGATGTTCAGCCCGGTGAGATCTTCGTCATCATGGGGCCGAGCGGCAGCGGCAAGAGTGTTTTGCTCAAGCACGTCATCGGCCTGGAAACGCCGGACGCCGGCCAGATCCTCATCAACGGCGAATCCATTGACGCCCCCGAAACGATGGACCGGCACCGCATGGCGCTGGTCTTCCAGTCCGCCGCGCTGCTCAACTCCCTGACGGTCGGTGAAAACGTCGGCCTTTACCTGAGCGAACACCGACTCAAGTCGCCGGAGGAAATCAACCGCATCGTCCTGGAAAAAATGGAGACCGTGGGCCTCAAGGGCGCGGCGGACAAAATGCCGAGCGAACTTTCCGGCGGCATGAAAAAACGCGCCGCCATCGCCCGCGCCCTGGTCATCGAGCCGCAGTTGATTTTATACGATGAACCGACCAGCGAACTGGATCCGCTGTCCGCCGTCATCATCGGCGAAGAGATATTGCACCTTCAGGAACGCATCGGCGTGACCTCGCTCGTCGTCTCGCATGACCGCGACCTGGCCTTCGGCATCGCCGACCGCATCGCCGTCATTCACGAGGGCCGCATCCTGGCCATCGGCACGCCGGCGGAGGTGCGGAATCTTTCCGACCCCGTCATCCACGCCTTTTTGCACGCCGACTTCAAACGCCCCAACAAACACAGCCTATGAAAAATTCCTCCCTCGAAACCCGCATCGGCATCTTCGTCGCCCTGGTGGTCCTGGCCGCCGTGTTCATTCTCGACATCGTCGGCGGGCCGGAAAAGTTCACGCGCGGGCAGCGGCTCTTCGCGCAGTTCAAAAACGCCCAGGACTTGAAACCCGGCGACCGCGTGAAGATGGCGGGTGTCGAAATCGGCCGCGTCGAGGAGATCCGCCTGACCAACAACCTGGTGATGGTCGGCATGAAAATTCATCCCGATGCCGAGGTGAAGCTCGACAGCACGGCCACGATCAAGTTCACCGGCCTCATGGGCCAGAATTTTGTCTCGTTGGATTTCGGCAGCGCCGGTTCGCCGTCCGCCATCACCGGAGCCATTATCGGGTCCGCTGAACAGCCTGACCTCAGCGCAATCATGACGCGCCTGGACAATGTGGCTGCCGGTGTGGAAAACCTGACCAAGAGTTTCACCGGCGACAAGATTGACAACCTGCTCGGGCCGTTCACCGATTTCCTCAAGGCCAACCGCGAACCGCTCACGGCCACCTTTGCCAACATGCAATCCATTTCCGCGAAAATTGCCGGCGGCGAAGGCACCGTGGGCCGGCTCATCTACGACGACACGTTTTACAATTCCGCGCTCGTCACGGTGAGCAATCTCCAGGACGCCACGGCTGAAATCAAAGGCACCATCGCCGACGCCCAGAAGATCCTGGCCGAAGTGAACTCTGGTCAAGGCACGCTCGGCAAGCTGGTGAAGGACGAGAAGCTCTACAACGAGACCACCGAGTCCATGACCAACCTCAAAGAAATTCTGCTCAAGATCAACCACGGCGACGGCACGGTGGGCAAACTCATCAACGACCAGGAGTTTTACAAGAACGCGAAGATGACATTGCAGAAACTCGACAAGGCCACGGACGGTTTGGAAGACCAGGGACCGTTGAGCGTGCTGGGCATGGTCGTGAACAGCCTCCTCTGACTCGAAGCCGCGCGGTTGGAGCGGCGAAGCGGCGTGCCAAGCTCCGGTGGCCGAAAAGTGCTTGCAATCGTTTGCGATTTTGAGAATCTCAGACCGTCTGTTAGATCGCTTGGTGCTTTCTCGGCATGGTAAATCTTCAGGTGAACGCAGTTCAGTGATGATTTGAAATCCGGTAATCGGGAACAGTCTGGTCAAAGCAAAGTCAGTCTAGGACAGTACAACATCACATGAGTAACAAATTGTTTGTGGGAAACCTCTCCTTCAACACCACCGAAAACGACCTCCAGGACGCGTTCGCCGCGTTCGGCACGGTCACCGAAACCAACCTGATGATGGATCGCATGACCAACCGCCCCCGCGGCTTTGGTTTCGTGACGATGAGTTCCGCCGAAGAAGCCCAGAAGGCCATTGACGGCTTGAACGGCAAAGAAATTGACGGTCGCGCCCTGACGGTCAACGTGGCTCGTCCGCGTGAAGAACGTCCCCCCGGCGGTGGCGGCGGCGGTCGTCGTGAATACGGTGGCGGTGGCGGTGGCGGCGGCGGTCGCGGCGGTCGCGAACGCTACTAAGCTTTAGGTTTTTCACCGCGAGGCCCGGTTTACCGGGCCTCGCTTTTTTTTGCCCGGATGCTTTGGGAGTGCGGAGCGACGCGCTCCATCTCACGTTCCCGGCGGCGGTGTCGGCGTGGGCGTAGGCGTGGGGGTTGGTGCGTGGGGGTTGGTGCGTGGGCGAAGCGCGCGCCGAACGCATCCAGAAACGCCGTCGTCTCCGGCGTGCGGCCTTGCGCCTGGGCGGTGCGATAAATTGCGCGGCTCGTCACCGAGGCGTCACTCAACACCGCGATCAAACTCGCCCTGGTTTGATTCGCCTCCTGCTCCGCCTTGGCATTGACCGACACGATCTGTTTGGCCAGCGCGATGTCCTTGGCCAGTTCCGTCACGCTGATGTTGGCGGGCAGGGTGGTGGGATTTTGCTGCGCGTACGTCAGCGCCA
>JAYWBR010000105.1:0-6854 GCA_043781315.1 Verrucomicrobiota bacterium
AGCGCCGAGGAAATCAGGAACGCCTCCACGCCCATGTCAATCAACCGCGTCACGGCACCGGTGGAATCATTCGTGTGCAGGGTGCTGAAAACTTGGTGGCCGGTCAGCGCGGCGCGGATGGCGATGTCGGCGGTTTCTGAATCGCGGATTTCGCCGACCATCACCACGTCCGGGTCTTGCCGCAGAATCGCGCGCAGGCCGGTGGCGAAGGTGAAGTTGCGGCTGGCGCGAACGGGAATCTGCGCGATGCCCGGCAGTTCATACTCCACCGGGTCTTCGATGGTGATGATCTTCAACTCCGGCGTGTAGATGCTTTGCAGCAGCGAATAGAGCGTCGTGGTTTTGCCGCTGCCGGTCGGGCCGGTGGTGAGGAAAAGTCCGTGCGGCTTTTCCACCAGCCGGGAGAGCAGGGCGGAGCGTACGGCGTCGAGGCCGAGTTCCACGGCGGTCGGAACTTTGGCGCTTTTTTCCAGCAACCGCATGACGAGGCTCTCGCCGTAGATTGTCGGCATCGTGCCCACGCGGATGTCCACGCGCGAACCGCGATGATGAATCTGGATGTGCCCGTCCTGCGGCATGTAGCGCTCGGCGATGTTCATGTCCGCCATGATCTTGATGCGCGAGACGAGCGCGGCGTGGAGATTTTTCGGCGGCGGCGGCTTTTCCTGGAGCAGACCGTCCACGCGGTAGCGCAACTGGAGAAAATTTTCAAACGGGACAAAGTGAATGTCGCTGGCCCGCTCGCGGATGGCGGTGGAGATGATGACGTTGACCAGGTTCACGACCGTCGGCTCGTTCGCCATGACCTCGATGTCGTGCAGATTCTTGGCCTCGCCGTTGGTGCCGTTGCCCGGGCTGAGGTTTTCGATCATCTTCTCGACCGTCACCTGATAATGCCCGGCGATTTTTTCCGCGACTTCGGCTTCCGGGGTGACGGTTTCCTCGACTTCCAAACCGGTCAACAATCGGATGTCGTCAATGACGCGTTGGTTGCCGGGCGTGGCGGTGGCGATGTGAAGCGTGCCGTTGGAAATGTTGAGCGGCAGGACGCGATGGCGTTTGACGAACTCGGCGGGCAGCGCGCGGACGGCTTCCGACGACGCGGCGAGCGCGGCGGTTCCCGCCGTCGCCTCCAGGCCGTCCGAGTTCGATCCCGTGGTGCTCATGCTGAATCAGTTGGTTGTTAATTCCGCAAATTGGTTGCCCCGCATCCTACCTAGGACGCTGCCCGTGGCCAGACTTATTCAAGAAAAACCCCGGGCATGGAGGGATAGACAGCGAAAACGGGAAATAGTTGCGAAATAATTTTCCCCGTGGCGTCAGGCATCCTGCCTGACGTAGAGGGCGCGCGTCTCGCCGCCCGGAAAAAAAGCCCCGAACTTTTCGACGGCCTTGGAATATCTGGAAGCCTTACTCCTTCCCACGCCTTTTCCGTCGGGCGGGACGCCACGGCTCTACGGCAGGCGGGACGACTGCCGCTACGGTAGTTGCCGGACCTGCTCGCGCTTCAACCAGCCGACGCGTTGGCCGATGCCGAGTTGCAACCAGTTGTCCTTCGTGTCGAGAACCGGCAGCTCGGCGCCGTCATGCAGAGGGATCACAGACTGCGCTTCTTCAAGCGGGCCGCTGCGCAGCGCCGCATCATGCGCGGTCACGATGGCGGTCGGCTGCGCGGTGATGGACCAGTCCGCTGCCAGAAAAATCCCCAGCACGACGGCGGTGACGCCGCTGCCCACCGCCACATTTTTCAGGGACGATTTCAGGGCTGGGCGAATTTGTTGCAACGCCAGCGCGAGCAGGCACGACCAGATGGCGGTGGCGGTCAGCGCGGTCCATTCGTTCAAGGTGAGGTTGGCAAGCCAGCGTTCCCAGCGACCGGGCGGGAGCGTTGGGCCTTGCACCTGGTTGCGGGTGAATTGCAGGTTGGCGCGGATGTCCGGGTCGCGCGGCGAAAATTTTTCGGCCTGGCGATACGCGGCAATGGCCCGGCCCACCTGGCTGGCTTTGAAGCGCGCGTTGCCGAGATTGAAATAGAGGGCAGGGGACACCGAGCCGGATTGGATCAAATTTTCGTAGGCGGAAGCGGCGTCGGCAAACTTTCCCTGCTCGTAAAGCCGGTTGGCGGCGTCGAAGGATTGGGAAACATCCCCGGCAGCGCGGGCGCTTGCCAGACAGAATATGCAGAGAGCAAGGATCGCCAGAATCCGGAAAGGGGAACATTTAACATTCAACATTGAACCCCGAACATTCAAGGAACGATGCCGCGCTGCCGCATCCGTTGGGCGTTGAATGTTGAATGTTGAATGTTGAATGTTCCCACCCTTCATACTCGGATCTTTTGTAATTCGCCCAACACCGCTTCGACCTTGGGAATCATCGCCGCCAGTTCCTGGCTCGACTTGATCGGCGTGTAGCGGGCGAGGTTGTTCAACTGAAAAAGTTCGTGCAACTCGGTCAGCATCGGCACGGGCACCCCGCGCGGCTTGAGGTGTTCTTCAATGACCGCTTCCGTGATCGCGGACGCGGGAACGTCGAGGCATTCACCGATTTGTTCTTGAAGCAATCGGAACAGGGTGGCGAAAAATGCGTCGGAGTTTTTTTCGGCGGCAAACTTCCGCAGGTCGTTCAAGCCGTGGCGCAGAACCTGGGCGACTTTCCGCTGGCGGCGCAGGCGGGGATTGTTTGCCATCGAATCGGTGCGCTTGCGCCAGACCACGGATCCGAGGAAGGCCAGTGCCGGGACGCTTTGCAACGTGAGAAACCACGGTTGCTCCAGCAGTGGTTTTGAAAGCGGTTCCAGTTTTCCCGTGCGTTGTTTGATCGAAACGATGTCCTGCGCCGGCGGCGGATTTTCCTGGGCGCGATTGGATGCGGCGATGGTCGGCACCACGTTCGCACCGCCGGGCCGCACGGTCAGGCGGATGGCCGGTTGCGTGAGCGTTCGGTAAGTTTTTTTGTCCGTGTCGAAATAGCTGAACGAGATGGGCGGCAGTTCGCGGATGTCGGTGCTTTGCGGCACGATGAGTTGCTCGAAAGTTTTCACGCCTTGAATGCCGAGCGGGTCAGCGGTCTCTACCTTGGATGTGGGCGGATACATTTTGAAATCGTGCCACGCCGGCTGCTCGGGCAGGGCCAGCGAGTCCAACGCGCCGCTGCCGGAAATCTGGACGCGCACGGTGATGGGATCGCCGACGGCCACATTGGTCGGGCCGGCGGTGACGGTTAACGTGTAGCTGCCGACCGCGCCGTTGAAATTGGCCGGGGCGTTTTCTCTGGGCGGCGAAATGATCTGAATCGTTTCGGCCCTGGCGGCCATCGCCACCTGGGTCTGTGCGCCGCCAAACATTTGCTCCTGCCAGTTGCGCGCGGGTTGCACCACGACGACCGAGGCGGTGACCGGCCCCAGACTCAGCGGGCCGGTCTTGACTGGCGTCAACACGATGGAAAAAGGCACGACGGTGCAGATGGCGTTGCCCACCTGTGCGCGGCGGTTTTGTCCCTGCACTTTCGCGCCCATGTTGAAGCCGTCGGTGGGCAGCGAGGTGATTTGAAAGTTGGCGTAGTTCTGCACGCCATTTTGAAAATACAGTTCGAGCGTGGCCACGAGCGGTTCGCCGACGCACCCTTCTTTCTTCGGCAGCACGAGCCGCATGAACGCGGGCTGCGCCGCCGCTTCGCCCAGATCCGTTGGCGGCGGCAGCGGCGCGGTGGCTTTCAAATGCAGCGGCCGGGTGGTCAAAGTTTTTCCGTCCACGATCGCGCCGAGCGTGGGGATCGTGTAATCGCCGGGTTGCAGAGGGGTCAACGCGTAGGTGTGGGTGACGGTGCTCGAAGAAACACCGTTGTCGAAGGAGTAACTCTGGGACGTGCCCTGACCGGTAATTTGCAAATTGGGAATGTTCGGCAGCGACGGCGATGACTTGGGCTGGCCGCCTTCAAACGTGAGCGAGAGCACGGCGCTTTCGCCAATGGCCACGGTGCTGCGATCCAGTGCCGCAGTGAAGGTGGCGGCGGAAACGGTCAGTGACAGCAACGACATCAACCCAAAGATTCGGGCAAGCCAAAGATTAAAAATGAAACTCCATCTTTGGCTTGCCCGAATCTTTGGGCCAGCAGGGCTAACGCATACGGTGAAATCGATCTGCGAACTGAGGGTTTGACTCCCTCTCCTCTCCCCAGCCCTCTCCCCGCCCAAGCGGGGAGAGGGGGTCCGTCCCCTTCCTGCGCACACCCATCGGTATGCGTCAGCCCGGTTTGGCCCAGACCCCGAACTGTTAAAATGTACCAACGATTTTTGCATCACTGTATCCGCTCATTTTTGCCTGCCTGCCTGACGCACGGCAAGTTTCCGTTGCGGACATTTTATGGACAACGGGATTGGAAATTTGTTCGGTGGATTTTTAGAGGGTGGAGGAAGGATTCTTTTTGGCGAAAGTCAGCAGGGCGTCCACCAAGCCCTCGATGGTGTGCTTCTTCGCTTCGATGGTCGGTTCCACGCCGAGCGCGCGGATGGCCTTGCTGGTTTCGGGGCCGATGGACGCGAGCTTCGCTTGGGGAAATTTTTTCAACAACTTCGGCAGGTCGAAGCGCGCGTGGAAATGTTCCACCGTCGAGGCACTGGTGAAGGTGATCCAATCCACGCCACCCTCCAGCATCTTCGCCGCCGCGCCGGTGCGGTCTTCCGTCTCCGGCACGGTTTTATAGACGGCGATGTCGTCCACAATCGCGCCGAGTTCTTCCAATGCTTTGGGCAGGTCGGGCGTCGCCACTTCGGCACGGAGCAGGCAGATTTTCAAATTTTCCACGTCTTCAAATTTGTGGATGGCAGCGGCGATGTTCGAGGCGAGCGCTTCGTCGGGCGTCACATCCACTTGCAGATGCAGCTCGGTCAACTTCGCCGCCGTGGCCGGGCCGATGGCCGCGATGCGCACGCCGCCGATGTCGCGTAGATCTTTGAACTGCTTAAAAAACAAATCGAAGAACGCGGTGACGCCGTTCGGGCTGGTGAACACGAGCCAACTGTAGGAGTTCAGTTCGAGCAGCGCGTCCACGAAGCTGTCGCGGGCGTCGGGCGGCGCGGTTTTGATCGTGGGGATTTCCAGAATCTCCGCGCCGAGTTCGCCGAGTTGCTGCGCCAGCTGGCTGGCCTGTTCGCGCGTGCGCGTGATGACAACGCGCCGGCCAAAAAGCGGACGTTGTTCAAACCAGTTCAACTTCTCGCGCAGATTAACGACGCTGCCGATGACGGTGATGACCGGCGCGGTGATTTTTTTCTCCGTCGCGAGATCGGCAATGGTGGCCAGCGTGCCGACGACCGATTGCTGGCGGCTGGTCGTGCCCCAGCGCACCATCGCGACGGGCGTTTCCGGCGGCACTCCTTTCGCGAGCAGCGTCGTGGTGAGTTCGCGCAGCCGTTTCAAGCCCATGAGAATAACCTTCGTGCCGGGGATGCGCGCGATCTCGTCAAAGTTCAAATTGGAATCCGGCTTGTCGGGATGTTCGTGGCCGGTCAGCACGGTGAAGGTTGAGCAGTGATCGCGATGTGTCAGCGGAATGCCCGCGTAGTTTGGCGCGGCCACGATGGACGACACGCCGGGCACAACCTCAAAAGGAATGTGCGCCGCCGCGAGTTCCTCGGCCTCCTCGCCGCCGCGACCGAAGATGTAAGGATCGCCTCCCTTCAACCGCACGACGCACTTTCCCTCGCGTGCTTTGGCGACGATCAGTTCGTTAAGTTGTTCCTGCGACAGCGCCTCGCTCTTGCCCTGGCTGCCGCGTGAAATCAGTTCCGCCGCCGCCGGCGCGAGCCGGAGCAGTTCGGGGTTCACGAGCATGTCGTAGATGACGACGTCCGCGCGCCGGAGCAATTCCGCGCCGCGCAACGTCAGCAGGCCCGCGTCGCCCGGCCCGGCCCCGACAAGATAAACTGTGCCTTTGGATTTCACGCGCGGAGTCTATTCACAGAAAGTTGACAGGGCAATTCAGCAGATGGAAAGGCGGCATCCTGATCTCAAAAAAAAGTCCATAGCGCGGTTGCACCCAAGCAAGCGCCTGGGTCTGGCGTAATAATTTTTTCCATGCTTGATTTGAACGCGAATCTCTGGCTATTTTCAGCGGGCGAGTGCCTGATTTTTATTTGTGCCAATGTAGCTCAGTGGTAGAGCAACGGTTTCGTAAACCGTAGGTCGTCGGTTCAATCCCGACCATTGGCTCCATTTTTCAACTTCGCCACCCACGATCACCGGAAACCGTTGCTCTCCACGTTCACGGAACGGGAGTTTGTAGAGCGGCTTGAATTCCCTTGCGGGCTTCCTTCAGATATTTCTGACCAAATCTCTCGACCAGGTTATTCATCATCTTGGCAATATCAACGCCGATCTTCTCTGCATACTCCAGCCGTTCCTGCACTCTGGGCATCGGTCGGAAACCGACCGTCTTGCCCTTTTTAATAGCAACTTTCATGTGACTCCTTCTGTTAACAGGTTAGGCTGACCTCGCTGGAATTGTCAGTGCCGGCGCGCGGCGCGCTTCGCCGCATCAAAAAAAACCACGGGATGAATTTCACCGCCGCTGTCGAGCGGGGAGTCACCTTGCTGGAAACCAAGCTGGCAGGAAGCGCCGCCCCGGCGCGCAACAACGGCACCGCCTGGAAAACCCCGCGCGCCCAACTCCCCACCCTGCCCCAACTCCGCGCCGAGCGGCAGAAAGTGCGGGGTGGCAAGTGAGCAATCAATCCCGCGTTTTAAGCGTCCGCGAAGGCTGGCACGCGCCGGGATACCGCGACCCGGAAGTCCACTTCGAGACTGACCAGGGCGCGTTTAGTTTTCGCTTGTCACCGCAGGCGTTCGTTGAAT
>JAYWBR010000106.1:0-6853 GCA_043781315.1 Verrucomicrobiota bacterium
AGGGCGAGGGTTTTATCGAGTCCGCTGACTGTGGCCGCTCCGGCAGCGGGCGCGGCGGCGCGTTTTTGCGGTTGTTGCGGTGCGCCAGCAGGCTGGCGCTGGGCGACCGGTGCCGCCGTGGCGGTGCGCGGCGCGGCCAGCGCGGGCGCGGCATGGGCGGCGGCCGAAGGCGCGGCGGCGGAGGGCAGCGGAATGCCGCCGGCTCCGGTCGGGCCGCCGGGCGGGAGCGTGGGCAATTTGATCGTGGGTGCGGCGGAAGGCTTCGGCGGCAAATTGATGCGGACGGTTTCCTTCTTGGGTTGGACTTTGCCGGTTTCCTTTTTTGGAGGAACGGCACCCGCTGGAACGTTTGGGATGTTATCAGCCATAAATCTGGATTCAGAATAAGTTGCGCGTCGGGTCTGTCAAACTCTTATTCCGGGAAAACACCTGTCGGCGAGGGTTCACCGCAGCCACCACCACGTCAGGAGCGGCGCAATCGCCAGGGCCGGAAGATAGTCGGTCACTTGGATTTTGCGGACTTCGAAGATGACCAGCGCGACGCAGAAAACGAGGAACCCGCCCGTGGCATTCACCGAATCCGTCAGGTTATGCGCCTCCAAAAAGGGCAGCGCCAAGCGCGCGCACGCCAGGCTGATGGTGCCTTGCAACACGAGTACCGGCACGGCGGAGAACAAAACCCCCCAGCCAAAAATGGAAACAAAACTCATCGCCGCCAGCCCGTCCATCGCCGCCTTGATGGCCAGCGGGGCAATATAATCCGACAAGCCGTCATGAACCGCTCCCAGCAGCCCGATCGGCGCGGCGCAAAAAAGCGCGGTGCAAACTTTGAAGCCGGTGACGAAGCGGTCGGCTGCCCCTGGCTTCCCGGCGGCCAATCGTTCCCGCGCGAACCGGCCGAGGTGGTTGGATTTTTTTTGCAGTTGCAGGAATTGTCCGATGAGTTTGCCCAGGGAGAGCGACAGCAGCACGACGCCAAACTGCTTGAGCACTTGCAGCATCGAACCGTTGAAGCTCAACCACACGAGCCGCAGCCCGAAAAAAACGGTGAGCGCACCCAGCGTCGTCTTGGCGAAAAACTGGGTGGCGTTGGCGAGCGGTTTCGGCCGCGCGAGGCCGAGCAGTCCGCCCGCCACAATGCCCGCCACGTTCAAATAAGTTCCCGTCACCCGGAGACTCAACCATTCCCGACGCCCGGTTCAAAGCGCAAAATGGCTTGCAGTAATCAATCCGCATTTGCTAAACAAACGGCAAAGGTTTTTTTCACATCAAACCAAACAACCAAAAAAAGTAATCCTATGACCAAATCCATTGCCAAACTAAACCTGCTCGGCTTGCTGGCCGTCGCCCTGGCCGCGCTGCCCGCGAGCGTCGTCGCCAAAGAATCCAACACCAATGCCCCCGCCGTGGAGAAAAAAGCGGCGAAAGAATCCAAGGCGGCAAAAAAATCTTCCAAGCTGCCTTTCCACGGCAATTTGAAAGCGTTGGACAAGACGGCCAAGACCATCTCGGTCGGCGAGATAACGCTGCAGATCACCTCCGAGACGATCATCACCAAAGGCGACAAGCCGGCGACCCTTGAAGATGGCGTCGTGGGCGAAGTGACGAGCGGCTCCTACGTCAAGGGCGAGGATGGCAAGCTGACCGTGGGCAAATTGCGTTTCGGGCCGAAGACTGCTGCGGTGGAAAAGGCCGCCAAGCCTGAGGCAAAGAAGGAAAAGGCCAAGAAAGACTAACGTCCTTTGTTCAACAAAAAAGGCAGGCCATCGTGGCCTGCCTTTTTTATTGGGAGCAACTTCATCGTCGCCACCAACTAGTTTTGCTCTTGGGAGACTCCGGCGCGGGCTGCGTGGACTGCTGGATGAGCAACTGGCTGCGGGCGAGTTCAAAGGCCATGCGAAATTCGTCGTAGCTCAAGTAGCGATCCGCCGGGTTTTTGGCCAGCACTTTGACGAGCGCATCGCTGGTGGTCTGGGTGATTTCCGGCAGCACCAGATTGGGCGGCGTCAGCGCGACATGCACATGGGCCGAAACCAGTTCTTCCACCGTTGGCGCATCAAACGGAACGCTGCCGGTCAGCGCGTGGTAGAGCGTACAGCCCAAGCTGTACATGTCGGACAGAAAGGTTTCCTTCTCGCGCTGGATTTTTTCCGGAGCGACGTAGTACGGCGTGCCGTGGGTTTCGGTCAGGGATTCCGGCTCGGCGTCGGTGCTGCGGGCGAGGCCGAAATCCACCAGCTTGGGTTCGAGATCCGTGTCGAATAAAATGTTGCCCGGCTTGATGTCGCGATGGAGCAGGTTGTGTTTGAGCGCGAGATCCAGCGCACTGGAAATTTTGATCCCGATGTCGAGGACCTCGAGTTCGGCCACCCGGGTCTGCTTTTCGATGCGCGTGTCGAGGCTGCCGCGATCCGCCAGTTCCATGACGAGGTAGCGCTGGCCTTCCCATTCATCAAAGGTGTAGATGTGGATGATGTTGGTATGGTTGAGCGAGGCGCAGGCGCGGGCTTCGCGGAAGAAATCCTCGAGTGCCCGGGCATCGTCCAGCAGCTCTTTCTTCATCAGCTTCACGGCGACCTTGCGTTGCAGCGTGGTGTCGAGCGCGCGATAGACGGTTCCCATGCCGCCGGAGGCGATGACGCCCTGCAGCTCGAATTGCCGCAACTGGAGCGGCATCATGATGGGGTGGCCGCATTTCTTGCACGGCTCCGTGGCGAGCGGCGCGAGGTCGCCGGAAATAAACACCTTGGTGTCGCACCAACTGCAGGTGACCATTTTCAACGGACCTTTATCCCCGGTACTCATAGTTGTTCAAGCATAGCATCGGATTTTCCACCGACTAACTGAATTGAAATGTTCAACGGGTGTTGCAATGCCTCTCGGTTACGCCCTTTGCCGGAGTTCAGCAAGTAATTTTTGACATTTCGCGCCCGCTGATGTTTAATGTGCGGCGTAAAGAAGATGAACATTACGAAGTTTACAGCGAAGCAGAACCGGCCCCAGTCCGGCGGACGCATGTCCGTCTGGCATTGCGGCGGCTCGCCGCTCGGCAGCGTGGGAGGAAACCTCTAAAAGACAAAAAAGATTTTCCAGACAACCCGCGATTGCCAGTCAATCGCGGGTTTTTCGTTTGGATCGAACCCCGGCCGGACGCCGGACAAAAACCCCCACAAGAGAAAGAAACGACATGAAGAACTATCTGCAAAACTTGACCGCCCGGTTCGCGCCGGAGACGCGGTTTGAAGTTCCGCCGGTTCCGCTGGCCGCCTTCCGCGCCATCCAGGACACCGAGCTGGAACGACTCAAAGGCCGGTTGCTCCGGCAGGCCTTGGCTGAACTGGCGGTGCCCGAAGCCACCGGCTTTGTGCGCCAGGCCGCCAATGAAGCCGCCGCCCTGGCCTGGGACACGCGCGTGCCCTTGCTCGTGTTTCCCGGCTTGTTCCAGGAAAAAACCACGGCCGCGCTGCTCCATGTGGAGCGGCAGGCCAGTGTCCGCCGCCGCAGTCAGGAGCTGCTCGCCGTATGATGCGGCGACTGCTACAGCCGAGCTGCCAGCCGGGGGGCCGTTTTTACGGGCGAATTATTCTCGCCTGTGAAACCGGCTCCTCGCGCTGACCGCTTTTGCCGGCGTTAAAACTTTTGCCGAAATATTTTTCCCGACTTGACGGGTTGCGGCGGCCCTCTGATATTCAAACCACGTTTCGGTGAGTTGAAAATCAGATGTCGCAAATGTTGTATGCCTAAATCTAAGGCCCGAACGATTGCCGCCGCCGTCCTTGAAAACACAAGCAGAGCTTTGTTTCAACCAGTACTGCCTGTCAACGGACATCCAGTTGCTTTGCACAACCAGCCCCCGCACGACGGGTTGTCCCAACCCGATCTGCCCGGCACCACCGAGGTTCTCCCGACGA
Organism: Verrucomicrobiota bacterium; assembly: GCA_043781315.1. GTDB lineage: Bacteria > Verrucomicrobiota > Verrucomicrobiia > Limisphaerales > CAIQOK01 > CAIQOK01. Next base: position 3,912 of record JAYWBR010000106.1, read on the forward strand.
CCGCCGTGATCCGCAGTGATTTCATCACGGAAAAGGTCAAGGAGCTTGTGCAGCTCGCGCAGGAACAGGGGCACCTGACTTTTTGCGACATCCAGGAAGTGCTGCCGGACGGACTCGCTTCGCCCGAAGACCTGGAGGAAATCCACCACAAACTGCACAACCTCGAAATTGAAATCGTGGACCGGGCCGAAGTGGATCGGATCCAACATCCGGTGACGGAAGAGGAGGAAAAGTCTCGGCTGGATGTGCTGGACGATCCGGTGCGCATGTATCTCAGGCAGATGGGCCTCGTGCCGCTGCTGACCCGCGAGCAGGAGGTGGCCATCTCCAAGCGCATCGAGGACGCCGAAACCGAAGTCAAACGGCTGGTTTACCAGTTTGGCTTTGCCGCCAAGGAACATCTCGCGCTGGCCGGGAAATTACTGGCCGAGCCGCCGACCGAGCGGTTTGATCGGGTGGTGCTGGATCAGAAAATCCCCAGCCGGGACAGCTACCTGCGCGCCGTGCAAAAATTGATTGCGCGCATCCGGCCCGCCGACCGCGCCGTGGATGAAGCCTTCCTCGCCTGGCAGCATGCCCCGGCCGCCAGACGGGAAAAACTGCACGCCGAATTTCAAAAGCACCACCAAAAACTCCTCGGGACGTACGACAAATTTTATTTCAAGCAGCGCGTCATCGAAGACATCGTGCTGGTCGCGGAAAACCTGCACGACAAATTCCAGGCCGGCCTGCGCACGCTTCATGAACTGGGTCATCACCCCAAAAACGCGGATCACCGGGAGCACTTGCACGCGGAGGAAAGCCAGCTCAAAAACATGGAAGCCGTCGCCCGCCAGCCGCGCGCGGAATTCCTCCAGGCTTACGCCCAGTTGCGGATTTTTTCCGCCCGCGCCGTCCAGGCCAAAACTGAAATGGTGGAGGCCAACCTGCGCCTCGTCATCTCCATCGCCAAACGCTACACCAACCGCGGCCTCTCCTTCCTGGATCTGATCCAGGAAGGCAACATGGGCCTGATGAAGGCGGTCGAAAAATTTGAATACCAGCGCGGCTACAAGTTTTCCACCTACGCCACCTGGTGGATCCGGCAGGCGATCACCCGCGCGCTCGCCGACCAGGCCCGCACCATCCGCATCCCGGTCCACATGATCGAAATCATCAACCGCCTGATGCGGATTCAAAAGCGGCTCATCCAGGATTTCGGCCGCGAACCGACGCCGGAGGAACTCGCCGACGAAATGCAGATGCCCGTCGAGCGCGTCCGCGCCGTTTTAAAAATGGCGCAGCAGCCCATTTCCCTCCAGACCCCGGTGGGCGACGGCGATGACGCAAACGTCGGCGATTTCATCGAGGACAAAACCTCCGAAAGTCCGTCCGACCTCACCAGCGTCGGCCTGCTCAAAGACAAGCTCGGCGCGGTGCTCGCCAGCCTCAACGAACGCGAACGCGAAGTTCTCAAACTCCGCTTCGGCATTGGCGACGGCAACGCGCGCACACTGGAGGAAGTGGGCCGGCAGTTCGCCGTGACGCGGGAACGCATCCGCCAGATTGAAGCCAAGGCGCTGCAGAAAATGCGCCATCCCACGCGCCTGCGGCAGTTGAACGGCTTTTTGGAAATCGTGAAGCTTTCGGCCGATCAGGAAGCGGGCAGGTAGGATCGCACCGCCTCGCACAGATCCTTCAACGAATCTTTCTTGCACATGAACCCGCTCGCGCCCCGGGCCAGCGCCTCGTCCAGCAATTCATCCTGCTCCGGCAGACCGGTGAACATCACGACCGGCAGCTTGGGATGATTGGTCTTGAAGTAGCTCAACAATTGCAACCCGTTCTCACCGGCAAGATTGATGTCGAACAGCGCCAGATCAAACCGCTCCGCATCCGCCGCCTTCATCGCCTGCGCACCCGACCCGGCCGTGGCCACCGCGTAACCCTGGTCGCGAAAATAAAGGGCGACCATTTCCAGCATCGCAACATCATCGTCCACGTAAAGGATGGCAGGTTTCATGACCAAGGCTTTAACACGACGGCTCGGAAATGCAAGTGCGAGCAATCGCTGGTGGTACCTGATTTGGTGGGGCGGTGCTGCCGCACCGCCGGGCGGCGCACCAACGACACCCCACCAAATTTTGAACTTGGACAATACCCAATCGCCCAGCTCGACAACTTACGGTTCCACGGCGGGCGCGTTGGTGCCGGCCATTTTCGCCTTCAATGAATCCACGTAGGTTTTGTAAATCACCTTCCAATTCCGGCCGTTCGCGTTGAGGTATTGCTCGATCTGGGTCTTGTGAATTTTGAAGATGGCCGAAATCTCGTTCATGTTTTTGTAATCCAACGCTTCTTCGCACGCCTGCTTGAGGGAAGTCACGATGAACGTTTCTTCTTCCTGGGTGAGGTGAGGCACAATCGCGCGATAGCCCGCCAGAGTGAACGCGAGCTGGTGTAAACCTGCTTCTGTAATTTATTCTTCTTCCCTCCTGCTTCACCCCTCCGGGGTGAAGCAGCGTCGCGCGCGCGGAAAACTGGTCGAGGGCGGGCCACAATGGTTTCCTGTTGAGGTGTCAGCAAACACATCCAACACACAAAACCACACGGCCCACCAGACCCATCCTGAAATCTTGAACAACGTCCTCGTCGAGGAACTCTGTGGCACGGCCGTCAGTTCCACCCAAGTCAGCGACGGCGCCAAACTCCTCGACGCCGAACTCCCAAAATGGCGCGACCGGCCCCTGGACGCCTATCCCTATCTGGTGTTCGACGCTCGTTACGAAAAAGTCCGCCACGACGGCCAGCTCCGCGACTGTGCCGTCCGCATCGCCCTAGGCATCACGCCCGCAGGTCAACGCGCCAGCCGCGGCGCGGCCGAACAACGCCTCAAGGAAATCGTCACCCACGATGCCCAAAGCGCGCCCAAACTCGCGACCTGGATGGAAGACAATCTCCCG
>JAYWBR010000107.1:0-6852 GCA_043781315.1 Verrucomicrobiota bacterium
CATGGAGCGTTTGCGGGCAGCCTGCAAGGCGGCGACCACATCAGCCCAGGTCGAGGCTCATTGTCAGGCCGGCCAGGAACAGATGCGCGCACACTTGAGTCAGGCAGTCGCAGGCGTGACGGCCAACGGACTGAGCCTCGATGCCCGCCGGAACTTTCTGGAGAACCGCGAGTTCATGCCCGACCGGCTGGGACTGATGCGCGTCCTGCACGAACTGGGCGAAACCAGCAACCGATCCCGGCACCTGCGCGTGCCCCTGGCCAGCGAATCGCAAACGGAAGCGTTGCTGCTTTGGAGCGAGTTTTTCAAACTGGTTGTGCCCGCAACTGTCGCCGTGTTCTTGGTCAGTCATCGTGGAGCCGACTGGCTTGACGTTCTGATCGGCGAACCGGAAGGCGCGGATTTTTTCTGTCTCCAGGCGGCTTTGAAAGCGGTGCCCTTGACGACGGAGATTCCTTACGAGCTGCCACCGGAAACGAAGCCCCGCTGGAATGATCTCGAAGCCCGGTTCCTGGGCCTCGTGGCACCAACAAAAAATGAACCACCGCGAGCGGCGTCGGCCCCCAGCGCATACCAGGCTGAAAAAGGTGAACCGCCGGCCTCGGCCTCGGTGGGCCAGCGCAAATGGCTCCGGCCCGTGTTGGCCGGCGCGGTTTTGCTGCTGGCACTTTTCGGTTATCTGCTTATCAAAGGAAGTGCAAATACCAAGGCCAAATCGCCCGATCCAGTTCCAACCGTCACTCCCAAGCCAGAAGCCGAAGCAATGAAACCGGTGGTCGAAACCGTGAAGCCAGTGGTCGCGACCAAGCCCGCGACCAAGCCGGTCAGCCCCGCTCCGTCCAACCCGGCCACTGAAACCCCGGTCACGCCGCCGCCACCGGATCAATATGACAAAGCCATGACCGAGGCCCGCGCCGCTTTGGAAAAGCGAAATTTGAAGCGGGACACATCCATGCGCCAGCAAGAGCAGGTCGCGCAGACTCAGCGACAGAAGCAATTCACCCAGGCCGTCGAGGTGGGGCAGGCCGCGTTTGACAAAAATGATTTTACCACGGCTCTCGCGCAAGCCGACCTGGCGCTGAGTTTCAAGACCAATGATCCGGTGGCGGACAAGCTGCGCGATGCGGCCAAGTCCCAGATGAACCGCGTGGCGCTTGCCACTGCCGACCGCCAGAACAAATACGACTCCGCCATGAAAGCTGCGGGTGCCGCACTGCTGGCCAGGAATTTTGACGAGGCCATCCGGCAGGCGGACACGGCCTTGACGAACGTGGCCGGGGATGCGGGCGCGCTGAAGTTGAAGGACGACGTAATGAAGGCGCAGGCGGACGTGGCCGCGCAGGCGGAGCGGGAAAAACATTACCAGGCCGCAATGATGGCGGGGCAGAAAGCCTACGAGGCGAAGGATTATGCCGGAGCGATCACGCAGGCGGTCGTGGCGCTCGCAAACCGGGCCGGGGACGCGGCGGCGGCGAAACTCAAGACCGATGCGGAAGCGCGCCAGGCGGAAATCACGGCCCAGGCGGAACGGGAAAATAATTACCAGTCGGCCATGGCGGCGGCGCAATCCGCCTACAGCCGGAAGGATTTTTCGGAAGCGATCAACAATGCGGACGCGGCCCTGCGGAACCATGCCGGGGACACGAACGCAATTGCCTTGAAAGCCAGAGCAGTGGACGGCCGTGATCTGGTGGAGGTCAAGGCCAGCATTGCGCGCGGTGACCTGGTCAAGGCCAGAAGTCTTTGCGCGGCGCATGTCGGAAATTCGGATTTCGATGAACTCGCCAAGCGGATTGTTGTGAAGGCCTCGGACAAACTGGACACCGATCTGGAAGTGTACATGGTCTGTTTCGGCCTGCTCGATCCCAAGAAGGCCAAGACCCCGGAGGCAAAGCGGGAGACGCAATTGCTCGGTGAATTTGCCAACGAGGACAAAGACCAATGGCAGCACAAAGTGGATGTCTTGCGGGAGGCATTCAACGCGGCTGGCCGGCTCGACGCCGACCGGGTCAAAAAACTCGGCGACTTGAAAAAGGCGGTCAGCCAGCATTTATGAGTCAGCCTAAAGAATCAGCCAGCCGGGACTCCAAAATTCAATGTTGGGTCTGAGATGGAAAATTTTATGAACGAGCAGATTGAAAAACTTTTGCAGCCCGTGTCCGTCGAGCAGCCGTGCGGCCCGGACCTTTCCTCCGAACCGGCCTTTGACGAGCTGACGACAATTGCCAAAGGCAAGCCCGAGGTTGAAATGGGCGAGGTGAAAAAGCCCGCCGAGCCGCCGGAGTGGCGGGAGCTGCGCGGCAAAAGCGCCGGGTTTCTGGGGCGCTCCAAACATCTTCAGGTCGCCATGATGTATTGTGTCAGCCTGCTCAAGACGGAGGGCGTGGCGGGGTTTCGTGACGGAGCCCAATTTGTCCGGGGATTGCTCGAGCAACACTGGGCCGGGCTGTACCCGCTGCTCGACCCCGACGACAGCAATGATCCCACCCAGCGCTTGAACATTTTAGGCGCATTGAATGCCGTGGGCGGCCCGTTCAGCGGGTGGGTGACGGTGGTGGATAATCTTTACGCGGCGGACATCTGCCAGTCCAAGGGCATGCCACCTTTGACCTTCCGGCAGTTGTTGGATGCGAAGGCGAAAGTCGCGGGGGCGCCGGACTTCGGCAAGCTGGCCGCCTCCGTGCGTGCCGCTGCCGGCGAGTTGATTGCCGCGAAGCACCAGGCGCTCACGGAAGCGCTGGAGGCCATCCAAGGCATTGACCAGTTTCTCACGACGACATTGGGTGCGGGTGGGACGATTACTTTCCAGCCGGTCGAAAAAACGCTGAAGGATCTGCTGAAAGAACTCCAGCCCTTTGTCGCCGGCGCGGCGGAGAGCGGGGAGCCCGCAGCGGTGGAGTCGGGCGGTGGGGATGCCGCTGCGAGCGGCGGCGGCGGCGGTAGCAGCGGCACCGTGATGGTGAAAGGCTCGATCCGTTCCCGCGACGACGTGGTGCGGGCCATTGACTGCATCTGCGAATATTACGATCAACTGGAGCCAAGCAGCCCGCTGCCGCTCATGTTGCGGCGCGCGCAAAAAATGGTGAAGATGAACTTCGTGCAGTTGATGCACGAATTGAGCCTAGCCACGGTGGACACGCTCCGGCCCAGCATGGGGTCGGCGGTGGATGCACCGGCGGCACCGCCGGCGGAAGAACCTCCGGCGCAGTCCTGATTCACCAAAATGATTGCCGTTCCCGCAGAATGTCCGCTCCGACTGGGCACGCTGGAGGAGTTTGCCGCCATCCGAAATTTTTTCCAGCAGGCGCAGTTTGACGACGTCATCCTGTGCCGCGCCTTGGGGATCGCCGACATGAGTGAATACGGGCGCGTCCGTTGGGAGGAAATTTCCTTGGATTCAATGTCAGCCCAAGCGCGATGGTGCTTGAACGTTTTTGCGCGCGGCCAGCAAGCCGGCGAAGCCGAGTCACGCGCGGTTTGTGGCGAGCCGGTTTTCGCGGCACTGCACGCGGTGGGTCTTTTGCGTCGCGCCAAAAAAAATCCGGATGCCGTCTTATGTCCGGTCTGGGTCTATCCCGCAGCGGGGTTTGTGATGGCCTCTGACCGGCGCGAAGATCCCGAAGGCGAGCCTTTCAACCCGCCCGCCGACGTGGTGTTTCCCGCGATTTATCCGGGAACCCTGCGCTTCCTGCAATTGCTGCCCGAAGCACATGGCGGCGCGGCGCTGGATCACTGCGGCGGTTCCGGCATCGGGGCCATGCTGCTGGCGCGGACGGCGGCGGTGTCCGTCACCGCCGATCTCACCGAACGTTCTGCCTTCTTTGCCGAGTTCAACCGCCGGTTGAACGGGGTGGCGATGGAAAGCCTGTGCGGCGACCTGTATGCGCCGGTGGCGGGGCGGGCCTTTGATTTGATCACCGCGCATCCGCCGTTCGTTCCCGCCACCGGCGAGACGATGGTTTATCGCGACGGCGGTGAAACCGGTGAAACCGTGACGCAGCGGATCATTGAAGGATTGCCCGCACACTTGCGGCCCGGCGGCACGGCCATGGTGCTGTGCGTGGCCTGCGACACGGAGCAGCAAACTTTTGAGCAACGCGCGCGTGAATGGCTGGGCGAAACCGCCGCCGAGTGTGACCTCGTCTTCGGCCTGGAAAAAATCATGGCCGTGGAGGAAGTCGTCGAATCCATGCGCAAACGCGGCCAGCAAATTGATGACGAGGCCGCGCGGCAGTTGCATCTCCGGCTGCGTTCGGCCGGCACGCGGCAGTTTGTTTATGGTGCGTTGTTCATCCGCCGATTTGCCGAACGCGTGAATGCCGAACCTTGTCGCCTGCAACTGACGACGGCGGGCCGGGCGGCAGATTTCGAGCGTGTGCTGGACTGGCGGCAGTTCAGTCGGCGGCCGGATTTCAGCGACTGGCTGGCGGAGTCCCGGCCGCAACCGGCGACGCGGCTGTTGTTGACGGCGCGGCATGTGGTGCACGACGGCGAACTGGTGCCGGCGGAATTTGTCTTCTCCCTTGAGGCGGGATTTTCGGCGGCGCTGAGACCAGACGCGTGGGTGGTGCCGCTCGTGGCGCGGCTGAACGGGAAAATATCGGTGCGCGCGATGTTCGCCGCCGCCGAGCAGGCGGAGGAATTGCCCGAAGGGTTCACGCTCGCAGCTTTTCTTGACCTGGTTCAACGGATGATTGAACGAGGATTTCTGGAAGTGGCCGCGCGGTGACCTTCCGTCGGTGCCGTCAGCGAAAACGATTCCCGCGTAACGGACCGGATGTTTAAGGGTTGGTTTATCGGACGACTTCAACCTGATTTTCCAACCGGATCGCCGCCGAGGAAGCGCCAAGCATCACGTCAAACGCGCCCGGTTCAACCACGAAGCCATGCGACTGCTCATCCCAGAACGCGAGCTTTTCGGCGGGCAGGGTGAACGTCAGGGATTTTATTTCGCCCGGCTGCAACGTGACGCGTTGAAACCCGCGCAGTTCTTTCACCGGGCGTTTCACACTGCTCTTCACCTGATGCACGTAGAGTTGCACCACTTCATCGCCCGCCCGTTTGCCGGTGTTCTGCACGTCCAGAGTGACGTTCACCTGACCGTCGGCCTTGATTTTTTTGGCCGACAATTTCAGGCCGCTGTATTTGAAGGTCGTGTAACTCAGGCCGTGGCCGAAGGGAAACAACGGCTCGCCGTTTACATACATGTAGGTGAAACCCTTCGTAATGTCGTATTCATCCAGCGGCGGCACTTGTTTTTCTGTCGCGTAAACCGTGTGCGGCAATCGCCCGGCGGGATTCACGTCGCCAAACAAAACATCCGCGATGGCGTGACCGCCCTCTTCGCCGGCCCACCAGGCTTGCAGCAGCGCGGGAACTTTTTTCGCCAGCGTTGGAACCGTGAGCGGCCCGGCGCTCATCTCCACGACCACCGTGCGGGGGTTCGCGGCAACGACGGCTTGCACGAGCGCTTCCTGATTACCCGTCAACCCAAGGGTTTTGCGGTCCCGCCCTTCCTGTTCCACGGCGCCAGTGGTGCCGACGAACACAATCGCGACCTCCGAGTGCCGCGCCAACTCGACCGCTTCGGACAACGCCGTCACTGAATTAGACGATCCGGTCACGTCACCACCGACGGCAAACTGCACCTGGGTTTGAGCGCCGACACGATCCTTGATTCCCTGCAATGCCGTCACCGTCTGGCTCGCCTTGCCGTTGTAGTTGTTCAGCACGACGCGATCAGCCAGTGGTCCGATTACGGCGATGCTTTTGATTTTGGTTTTGTCGAGCGGGAGCAAGCCGCCGCGATTTTGCAGCAGCACGATGGCTTCCTGCGCGGCTTTCAAGGCCACGGCGCGATGTTCCTCGCTGTGGATCACGCTCGGAGAAATTTTGCTGTAAGGAACTTGCTCGAAGGCGTCGAACTCCCCGAGCCGAAACCGCACCCGCAGCACCCGGGTCAACGCATCGTTCAAGCGCGCCTCAGTCAACTTGCCCGTCCGCACCGCGCCGGGAATGTTGTCCATGAATTCCTTGTCGGAAAAATCACAGCCGGCCATCAGCGACTTCGCGACCGCATCCTCATAAGTCATCTGCCTTTTCTCGTGGCCCTCGACCATCGTGCGCACGCCGCCGAGATCGGAGACGACAAAACCCTCGTGGTGCCATTCGTTTTTCAACACGTCGGTCAGCAGCCAGTGGTTGATGTTGTTGGGCGTGCCGTTAATGGCGTTGTAGCTGGCCATCAGCGAACACGCCTTGCCTTCCACCACGGCGTCGCGGAAATGCGGCAGCCAGTATTCGCGCAACATCCGCTCGGACACATTCGCGTTCAGCTTCTGGCGATCCGTCTCGACGTTGTTGACCGCGTAATGTTTCAACGTCGCCGCGAGTTTCAAATAATGCGGATCATCGCCCTGCAAGCCTTGCACGTACGTCACCGCCATGCGGCCGGTGAGAAACGGATCTTCACCCCACGCCTCATGGTTGCGACCCCAGTAGGGATTGCGCTCGATGTTGATGACCGGCGCGCGATAAATCAGCCCCTTGTGTTCCCCGGCGGCTTTCGGATCCAGATGCCAGCCGTTGTAAATCGCCCGCGCTTCATCCGACAAAACGGTGGCGACTTCGTGGACGAGATTGGTGTCCCACGTCGCCGCCAGCGCGACGCACACGGGAAACAGGGTTGTCGGGCGATCCCACTTCACGCCGTTAAGACACTGATTCCATTGGTCGGAACGGATGTTGAACCGTTCGACGGTCGGCCCGCGATGATTCAGCAGCGTGGCTTTTTCTTCGAGCGTCAGGCGCGCAATCAAATCGGCGACGCGCTGGTCCACCGGTTGCGTGGTG
>JAYWBR010000108.1:0-6834 GCA_043781315.1 Verrucomicrobiota bacterium
ATTTTCACCACCGACAAGGGCGAGAATTGTCATTATGCGAATCCGCTGACTCCCAGTTCGCCGCTGACGCAAAAGTTTTCGGTAAAAATCGGCGGCCAAAAAATTTCGCTCGACCGCGATGGTTTTTCCGATGTGAGATTTCGCGGCGAATATCCGGTCGGCATTGTTGAATATGCCGACCCGTCTGTCCCGCTAACGGTGAAGCTGGAGGCGTTCTCCCCATTCATCCCGCTGAACACGGACGACTCCAGCCTGCCGGCGACAATCTTGCAGTTTACCGTCCGCAATCCCGGCACGGCGGCGGTGGACGCGGTGCTGGCCGGCGAACTGGAGAACGGTGTCTGTCTGCATCACCGGAAGGAGGCGGGAATTTTGCACAACCACATCACGCAAAAAAACGATGCGACTCTGTTGCTGTGCTCGGCATCAACTGCGCCGGATGCGGCGGCGAAAAATCCGGCGGAACAGAAAGACTCCGGGCCGCTCGCAGAGTTGTCCGACTTCGGCACGATGGGTCTCGCTCTGCTTGGTGCTGCCGACGAAACCAGCGGCGATCAATCCGCGCCGTTCGCGGAAAAACTTTCCGGTTCGCTGGGCTGCAAACTGAAGCTCGCGCCCGGCGAATCGAAAGTCGTCACCTTCATTCTGGCGTGGCACTTCCCAAATCTCTCGATAAAGGATTCGTTCAAAAACTGCGGACGCCATTATGCCACCCGGTTTTCTTCCGCACAGGCCGTGACCGAATACGTCGCGGAAAATTTTTCACGTCTCGCAGGCCAAACGAAGTTGTGGCGTGACACTTGGTATGATTCCACGCTGCCGTTGTGGTTTCTGGACCGCACTTTTCTCAACGCCTCGATTCTTGCGACCTCGACGTGTTACCGGCTGGCGAACGGACGCTTTTACGGCTGGGAAGGCGTGGGAAATTGCAAGGGAACTTGCGGCCACGTTTATCAATACGCGCACGCCGCCGCGCGGCTCTTTCCTGATCTTGAACGCGACGTCCGCGAACGCATGGATTTTGGTATGGCGCAACAGCCTGACGGTTCAATTCATTTTCGCGGCGAGTTCAACGAGATTCCCGCCGTGGATGCGCAGGCGGGCTATATTCTGCGGGCATTGCGCGAGCATCAGATGTCGGCGGACGGAAAATTTCTGAAACGCAACTGGCCGCAGATCAAACGCGCAATGGAATGGCTGATCGCCCGTGATGAAAACGGCGACGGTATTCTCGAGAGCAAGCAGCACAATACGCTCGATACGGATTGGTATGGGCCGGTCGCGTGGTTGAGCGGGCTGTATCTGGCGGCGTTGCTTGGCACGGCGCAGATGGCGGACATCGTTGGCGATGCCGCATTCGCCGCGCAGTGCCGGCAGGTTTTTGAAATCGGACGCCAAAAGTTTGTGGCGGACTTGTTCGACGGCGAATACTTCATCAACCAGGTTGATCCGAAACATCTCGACGCAATCAACTCCGGCACGGGCTGCGAGATTGATCAGGTGTTCGGCCAGAGCTGGGCGTTTCAAGTCGGGCTGCCGCGCGTGTTGCCGGAAAAGGAAACTTTGTCCGCGCTGAAATCATTGTGGCGTTACAACTTTTCGCCCGATGTCGGGCCGTATCGCGAGGCGAACAAGCCGGGCCGCTGGTATGCGATGCCGGGCGAGCCGGGCTTGCTGATGTGTTCGTTCCCGCGCCGGGATTGGAGTTATGCCCAGGCGAAGGGCAAAGGGCCGGACTGGGCGGCGGGTTATTTCAACGAGTGCATGAACGGCTTTGAGTATCAGGTCGCCGGGCACATGATCTGGGAAGGCATGGTGATGGAAGGACTCGCGGTGACGCGCGCGGTGCATGACCGCTACCACGCCTCGCGCCGCAATCCGTGGAACGAAGTGGAGTGCGGCGACCATTATGCGCGCAGCATGGCGAGCTATGGCGTGTATCTCGCCGCGTGCGGGTTTGAATACGACGGCCCGAAGGCGCACATTGGTTTCGCGCCGAGGTTGACACCGGATAATTTCAAGTGCGCCTTCACGAGTGCCGAGGGTTGGGGAAGCTACTCGCAAAAGTCGGAAAGCGGAAAGTGGAAAGCGGAAATTGCCGTGCGCTGGGGCAAGTTGAAGTTGAAAACTATCGCGCTCGAAGGTTCACAGGCAAGTGCGGTGGATGTTGCGCTCGCAGGAAAACCCGTGGCGGCGAAGTTGCAGCGCGATGGCAAAACTGTTCTGCTGACTTTGAATAAGTCGGTGGAAATTTCCGCCGGTCAAAAAATTGAAATCACTCTGACCTAACCTCAATATGAAAATCAAATTGCTGACCAACCTTGCTCTGATTGTTTTTATGACCACGACCACCTTCGCCGCCGATAACTGGAAGGCAAAACTGCAAAAGGAATTGCCGTTGCTTGGCCATCGCAACTGGATCGTCGTCGCCGACGCAGCATATCCGTTGCAGACCGCGCCTGGCATCGAGACGATTTACGTTGATGCTGACCAGCTTGAAGTCGTGAAGGGCGTCATTGCAGAACTGGCCAAGACCAAGCACGTCAAGCCGACCATCTACACGGACGCGGAAATGAAATTCGTCGCGGAGACGAACGCGCCGGGCATCACGGCATATCGCGATGGGTTGGGGAAAGCACTGACAAATCAGGCGGTGCAGGTGCTGCCGCACGAGCAGATCATCGGCAAGTTGGACGAAGCGGGGAAGACGTTCAAGGTGTTGCTCATCAAGACGCCGCTGACGAAGCCTTACACGTCGGTGTTCTTCCAGTTGGAGTGCGGCTACTGGAACGCCAAGTCCGAGAAACAACTGCGCGACGCAATCAAGGAGGCAAATTGAAATCACTTCTCGCCGCACTCGTGATGGGCGGGCTGTTTGTTTTAGTTCAAATGCAAGTTGCTTCGGCAACCGACCGACTTGTTTGAGCCAGTTGCTGTTCTGATGGAACGGCAGAAAAATTAAGAAGACGATTATGTATGAAACACAATCTTAAAGTCGGATTATTCGGCATTGGCCTGGACACCTATTGGCCGCAGTTCAAGGGACTAAAAGCACGGCTTGAAGGCTATGTCCGAGTGGTGCAAAAGCGGTTGGAGCGTCCCGATATAGACTTGAACCGCTCGTGCTGCTGGCAGGCGAGTTCAAATGACACCATGACATCGGAAACCAGCAGCGCGTGCGCCAGATACATCCGCCCGATGGCGCGATTCTTTTCACCCCACGCCGCCGGATTGAGTTGCAGCCGTGAACCACTTTTATTTCCTAAACCGCAAGCGATGGTTTGGGAACCGCTGCGTTCGTAGTATTGAAACTGGGCGCGCGGGCGTTCCAAGTAGCCGTGATGAAACAGCCATTGCAACCGGCGGGACAAATTCTGTGCGCTGCCGCCAATCAAAGCGATGATCTGATGGGAACACAAAAACCGATGCCGGTGAATGAGCTGGATGATTTTTAGGTCACGTTCCGTCAACCGGATGGGCGCTACCTTGGCGACACGTTGAAAACGCGGCAGTTGGGGCATCCCGCCAGAATGGCGGGGACGAGTGAAATGCGGGAGACGTTAGGATTTGCCTGATTAGGCAATCAGCGCTGGAAATTTAATACCCCGCCGCATCCGACAAACGAAACTCCTGATCCAGCACAGCTTTCTGTTGCCGCTCGTCGTAACGCACGGTCATCCACTGCGCGCCACCTTGCAGACTCAAGACCAGCACACGCCCGTAGGCAGGATGTTCGGCGTAAGTTTTCGGCGGCTCTTGCGTTATCTCAAAAAAGAATTTTGGGTCGGCCAGCAAACCACCGTCTTCCGTCTTGCGACCTTCAACGCCAATGACGAAATCAAGAAAGAAATTTTCCCCGCCATCCAACACCACGGAAATGCTCCCCGGCTTGCGGGGCGGATTACGATGCCACCACCGCACAATTTTCTGCGCATCGTGGTCAAGCAACTCCTCCCGCAGGGGAGGAGAGGGAGAAAAACCTTCGGTTCGCAAGGTTTTTCACGGTATGCGTCACGCCCTGACCTTCCACCGCGCGCCGCCGCACGCGTCACGCCCCCGTCATCACGCTGCTCAACTTCACCCGCAACGTCGAACTCCCGCCCGGCGGCAGCGTCACCTGATTCGACTTCACGTTGCCCGACTCCACGCAGACCATCTGGCGATACTCCGCGTCGCCGAAGTCCGCCATCTGCTGCGCCTTCGCGATCCACGGATTCCACACCACCGTCGAGGCCGACTGCTCCTTCTCCACGCGGATCACGCGGCCCAGCTTCTCATCGCGAATCTCCACCGTGCCAGGCGCGTTGAAATAAACCCGGTCCACTTCCGAAGCGAAACAGACCGCCGCCGCTTCCTCCACGCGCGACGCCAGATTCGCCAGGTTGTCGAGATAGGAAACGCCTTGCAACCCCGTCACCGCCACCGCGCTGATGTCGCCCACGGTGAAATACGTGTGCAGACATTCTTCAAACGAAAACGCCGCCGTCGCCGACAAGTTTGTCGTGAGCAACTCCAGCGTGAGCGTCTCGCCGACCGTGACGACATATTGCAGACGAAACGTTGCACCAGTTTCCCCCGGCCACTCCAACCGCACCTGCACCGCGCCGTCCGCCGCCGTCGCGATCTCCGCCAGCCGCCACGATTGCTTGCGCACCACGCCATGCGCGCCCGCACCCGCGCGCGGGCCGAACCACGGGAAGATCACCGGCACGCCGCCGCGAATCGGCTCGCCGTCCGCAAACCGCGCCGCGCCGCTGAGAAAGAGCAGCGGCGGCTCGTGATGTTTCTGGAACTGCGTGACGTGCGCGCCGTGCAGATAGATCTCCGCCGTGCTCCACGCCGTGCTGACCTGCAACTTAGGCAGCCCGCCCTGCCCTTCGAGGAAGGTCACGCGGCCCGATGTTGGTTGTGGTTGAATGGAAATGCTCATAATGGGTTGAATGATTAGCGTAAGTTGCTGTGCAACTGCTTATCAAGTAGCTCAATCATGTGTAATCGTGGTCAATGGTTTCTCGCTCTGCTCATCGTAGAAATATAGCGCCGCGCCCGCCGCACTCAAGCAGACGGCGTAAATCCAAGTGGTTGCCGCCGAACTCCGTTTCAGCCCGGCGTGGTTTATGGCCGGGCCGATTCGGAGACCGGCGCTCCCAGAATGAGCGCTCCAAAGCAAAACGGCGCGGACTTGCGTCCGCGCCGTTCTCCAATAACCCCTAAGCATCCTCTGCCACAACCATGACAGAGGAAATTCTCAGCTGCGGCTGGTTCTGGTCAGCCGTTGCGACTATTTCTTGCCGCTTTTTTTGATCGGCACCGTCGCGATGGTCTGCAGAATGCGGCTGGCAATCTTGTACGGATCGCCCTGCGAATTCGGACGGCGATCTTCCAAGTAGCCTTTGTAGTCGTTGTTGACGAAGCTGTGCGGCACGCGGACGGACGCGCCCCGGTTGGCGATGCCGTAGTTGAACTTGTCAATGGACTGCGTTTCATGCAGGCCGGTCAGGCGCAGATGATTGTCCGGGCCATAGACGGCGATGTGTTCGTTCTTGTATTTGTCGAACGCGGCCATGAGCACCTCAAAATAATCCTTGCCGCCGACTTCGCGCATGTGCTTGGTCGAGAAATTGGAGTGCATCCCGGAGCCGTTCCAGTCCACATCCTTGCCCAGCGGTTTGCAGTGCCAGTTCACATCCACGCCGTAGCCTTCGCACAGGCGCAAGAGAAGATAGCGGGCCATCCACATCTGGTCGGCCGCGTTCTTGGAACCTTTGCCGAAAATCTGGAATTCCCACTGGCCCTTGGCCACTTCCGAATTGATGCCTTCGTGGTTGATGCCGGCGTCGAGGCAAAGATCCAGGTGCTTGTCCACAATCTCGCGGGCGATGCAGCCGACGTTCTTGTAGCCCACGCCCGTGTAGTACTCACCTTGCGGAGGCGGAAAACCGCCGCCTTTGGGGAAGCCCAGCGGCACGCCGTCTTTGTAGAGAAAATATTCCTGTTCAAAGCCGAACCACGCGCCGGGATCGTCGAGAATGGTCGCGCGGGCGTTGCTGGGATGCGGGGTCTTGCAATCGGGCATCATGACTTCGCACATGACGAGCACGCCGTTTTTCTTGGTGGTGTCAGGGAAGACGGCCACGGGTTTCAACATGCAATCCGAGGTGCGGCCTTCGGCCTGGCGCGTCGAGCTGCCGTCAAAGCCCCACAGCGGGAGCTGTTCGAGCTTGGGAAAGCTGGCGAATTCCTTGACTTGGGTTTTACCGCGGAGGTTGGCGACGGGTTCGTAGCCGTCGAGCCAGATGTCTTCTAATTTATATTTGGCCATGGGGGTTATGGTTGTCGTTTGTTCGTATCTATCAGTTAGTTTTTGCCGGCACCGTCATGCAAAACGTCCGGCCCGGTCAACGGTTGGTTATTTCAGCAGGGGCAATGCCGCATCGCAAGATTTTTTGGCGAATGAATCCAGGGAATGCATTTCAACCTTTGCCAACAATGGTTTCATGCACATAAATAATTTTTCGCCAGCCGCCATAACGCTCCAACCCGCCGGGCCGGGTGTTGGAAATTGACCGCCTTGCGCAAAAGACTGCCCACAACCCTGGCGCGTGGATGAACTGGCGGCGGCGTCTGCTCGCGATAGGAAATCAAAGCGTTGCGCCAGCTTCGCCGCCACCACAGAATGGCTTTGAAAACCTGATGAACTCTTCGATTGAACTGTTGTTGCATGAGGCCGTTCCAAACTGGCCGGCCATCCCCATCGGCAAAGGCATCGCCGGAGCCGCCGCCCAACGCCGCGCGCCCGTGGAACTTTGCAACCTGCAAGCCGACCTGGGCGGC
>JAYWBR010000109.1:0-6833 GCA_043781315.1 Verrucomicrobiota bacterium
ACTGCCACAGAGGTTTTGCTCCAGTGAGAACGGGCTGGCTGGTTTGGCGACGGTGCCAAGCACCCCCAAACCTAGCCACTAAGATCCGTGAAGAAGCAATGTCAAAGACCTGATCCAGCTTGTTCGCATCCAAATACAACTGAGTATTGTGATCAAAGAATGTGTAATCCGTGTTGGTTCCGTGGAACAAGGCCGACCATCCATCGTCCGGCTTGAGTGACTGGTTGATTGGCCACGACACCGTCGAGTTCAAGGCGTAATCTTGCACGTTGTGGAAGTTGAACAGTCGGGCGGCTCCCGTTCCAGTTTTGCTCAACGCATTGGTCATCCCGATAAAATACGGTCGCGCAATATTGTTCGTGCCACGCGGAAAAGCGGCGTACATTTCCGGCACGCGAAAGTAGAACGGAAAAAATATCTGTGCTCGCACCTCGGGATTCACCGCGTCATAAGCATGGGCCACGCTGGCGGCTTGGCTGGCGATGTAAGTATGGATCAAAGGCAAGTTGGCTTCTCCGGCATAGAGGCGGAGGGCTTTGCTGGCCACGATGTTGCCCATGCTATGCGCGAGCAGACGAACTCGGTAGGTCTGCTCCTTGTTCAGCTCCCGCAGCAGATATTCCAGTCCATCGGCCGAGTTCCACGCCCGTTGCTCACTCCGGTCATAGTTTTGACGGTTGGCTGGCCCGGTCACTGGGTTAAGCATGTCCCAAGGGGCGGTGCCAGTATAGTCCGTGGGCCAACTGAACAGCCCATACCTGCCTTGATAACCCAAGTGCCACAAGCGTTTGAAGCCAGTGCTGGCAAAGGCCCTTCGTTCCCACGGGGCCATGCGCCAGCCGTGGACGAAGAGGACATAGTCCAGACCGCCTGTGGTTTTCGGATCAGTGAACACCGCGCTGTCGGCGGTGCGCGTGGGGAGGGGTGGGATTTGGGTCCAATCAGTATTGGTGTTATCGCCGACGGTCCAATGTTCGTAGAGTTGCGTGACAGGCTTCAAGTCCAGATAGAACGGCCGTGACAAGGCCAGCGCACCCGGTTTGCCCGAGACGAGAATTTCGCTCGCGGCGACCCGTTGAAATGCAAACAGGCGCGGAAATAAATCCGCGCCTAGCGCTTTTTGGGTTTCGCTGGACAACTTAATTCCGTGTTTACTTGCCGAATGCCGGTGCTTCAAGCTGATGTCTGTTCAGTGAGAAATGACGACGGCGCAGGCACAGATACAACAAGCCGGGCGCAAGCAGGAGGGTCACGGAAGGCTAGGGCACTTGGACGACGTTGAATTGAAAGTTCACTTCCCAAAATGGAAAAGTAAAACCTCCTTCCGGTGCGGGTAGATGCTGACCGGGAAAAGGCAGACCCGTTCCAAGGCCATAAAACCCCTGCGACGGACTGCCATCATAGCTGGTTGTAGCCACAGGCGTTGCATATCCACCGCCAAACACGCCGGTCGGTGTCACTAGGTCATCCGCGTCACCCGCAGAGTATTGGGCGGCAACGAGCACCTTATAAGGGGATGCGATTGGAAAAGCTCCCGGCGGGATCAACACAGTCGTAATCGGCATATAGCGGTAACCATCCACCAACGGGGCTACCGTACCGGCAGGAATCGTTGTGGACGCCAGCAAGGTTCCATCAGCCGACCAGATGCCGATGACGTGAGAATTGGCCAGACCATCGCCGCCGTTGTCAAAAACACCCAGTTGAGTAACGGCCATGTAGTTACCCGAACTGATGGAACTGAAATTGAGAAAAGCCCACCCTTTGGTG
The DNA here is from genome assembly GCA_043781315.1 of Verrucomicrobiota bacterium. Taxonomy (GTDB): domain Bacteria; phylum Verrucomicrobiota; class Verrucomicrobiia; order Limisphaerales; family CAIQOK01; genus CAIQOK01. The sequence goes on from JAYWBR010000109.1 coordinate 1,771, forward strand.
CCCGTAAAGCTGGGTGGTTGGTTGGTCCGTGAACCGCCACTTGCGAACGCGGCTGTGTCGGCCCGAGCTGCCGGTCCGAGCAAGCCTGTCACGAATAAGATCCATAAGCCTGCGATATTGATTTGGTATTTTAGTTTCATCCCGCTCTCTTTTTCCGGCGGTCAAACCAATGCATTCCACCAAGCACTGTACCGCTGAAAAGAAACAGCAAAGAACTGCCTGGCTCAGGTATGGTGTATGAATAATTTAATTCAATAAGATTCAAGGTAGTCCTTACCGAGAAACTGGAAACATCCACGCTACCAGACAACATTGTCAGGCGAATAGCGCCATTCCCAGCGTTCCACGGAACCCCAAGCCACTGATTATGTATTCCGAACGTCCAAGCTGGGTAGCTGAAGGTGCCCGTCAATAAGGGCGTCAACGATGTTGGTGTAGAAAGAACGTCCACTTGCATGTTATCACCCGAAGTAAATATATCCCCGGCGAAACCGAGATCTATGACGATAGAAGTCGCGCCCAATTCATCAATCTTAAATCCGAGTTGTGTAGGCTGGGAGACCAAATAACTGCTGCCCGACCCTATGTGAACCACGCCTTGGGCACCACCGCTTAAACTTGAAACGATTAGTAAGACCATAACAAGAAAGTTGATTTTCATAGCTTTAGACAAGTGTCCGATTGTAATTCGGGATTTAAGTTTCATAACATTCTCTTTCCATTTCGGTTTTATGTTCACGATTAGTTTCCAATAAAAAGCCCGCTGATCATGGCTTTGGTTCCAGTTGCAGAATCGGGTTTCGTGATGCGAAAGACATAATGACCTTTGAGTTTCCAGGTCAGGTACACGCCATTGGCTGGCAATTGGATGCTGCGCACGTCCAGCGGATGCGAGAGGGAGGTGTCACTAGAATCAAAGACCTCAATCTTTTCAAGAACAGTGCCCGTTCCAAACCAGTCAACGCAGTAGAGCGAAACTTGGTGCGTGTTGGTGTCCGTGAGGTTCACGTCAATCGTGAAGGATGAACCTTGCAGGTTGGTGGTGGTCCACGCCGAGGCAATGCTATTGGTGGAGCCGGGAATGAGCAGGGCACGCGGGTCAGTGGAGGGATTCGCCCACACCTGAACTTGCTGGTTGGCGAACGTGACTTGCGCGTAAGACGGGAGGTTGGTAAGCGTCGTTGCGTTCGCGATCAGGTAGTTCGTGCCATAGGAGGCTGGCCAGTTTCCCCACGTATTCACGTCTGCATTGGTAAAGAGTAACGGAGACGTAGTCTTGCCGGAGAAGGTGCGCAGCACGTTGTGAGTCATTTGCTGCGCTGCTGAATTCAAATGAGAAGGTCCAGGTGCGAGATCGGATTTGAAATCGTCCAGACCCCAGATCCATTGCCACGCACCAGTGGCGAAGACCTGTGCACCACCACAGGCCGCGTAGAGGGTGACATAGGAATGGCCATAGTTTGTTATGCTACCGGCGATCAAGCAGGAATTAAATATCGAATCGGCAAGTTTGATTGTAGCTGGCGCAGGACATTCATTTCCACCCACACCCTCGCACGGGCTGCCGTTTACTTCCCAGCAGCCGTCAATCTCCTGGCCTAAAAGTCCGGTCAAGGTTTGATTGTTGGTTAAACCGGAGTAGTCATAAGCCCAGTGTTGGCCACCGATTCCCGAGCCTGACGGAAAAGTGGCCGGCATCTGGATGTTTCCATTGGGACGATCATATCCAAAATTAGAAACGTATTCCACACCGATCATTGAAATTTCCGGGTTGTTGACAGTGGAACCTCGCCAGAGACTAGCATTATTCACTCGGTTGACGGAAATCGCGCGCTCGCTGTTTTCAAAAATAATTTGGTGGTAACAGGCGTTGGCCGCGAAGAAGGTCAGGTTCACCCCGCGATCCCGCGCGGCTTCCACGTTTGAGCGCATTGAGGCCGACCAGTATTCATCATGGCCGACGGAGAGGAACGTCTTAACCCCCTTGTTCGCCGGGCTGGCGAGATGACTGTCCACGCTTGTCGTGTAGGTCACGTCATATCCCTGCCGTTCCAGCCAGCGCACCATGTTGTATTCCCATGCAGGAGTGGCTGCCAAATTTATCATAGTCAAAAACTCACCTGCACCCGAACCATAACCGAGCGGTGTGGGGTTGCTATCGTTGTTGTTTCCGCAGGATATTGCTGCATAGGGTCGGTTGAAAGAAGCCGTCCAGCCCGTACGAGCTACTGTGTTAGTAATCGGAATGTTTGGATCGCACTCACTGTCTCTCGGATAAGCATATAGTGAACTTCCGCCCCACGGATTGTAAGCCTGCCAGGTGGTGACGCTGGCTTGGCATAAGAGGTCGGATGTCCGCGCATCCTCCCGCACTGTGAAGATAATGTAGCTCTGCCTGCCTGTTGTCTGTGGTGTTACGTTGGTTCCCGTGGTCAGTCGCGCTACGTACACACCGCTTACCCAGTTGGTCGGGATGGGAAGCGTATAGCTGCGCTGCCAGATCAAGTTGGTGTTCACTCCGTTGGTCGTCCAGCCGGATAGACAATCAATCAAGCCATTCGTCTGGTTGAGCTGCGGCATGGGTTGCTTATGGCTGGTGAGGGTCATCGTATTGGTCGGCTGGCCGGAATCAATCCAGGTCATTTTCCGTCCGCCTTGGCCACCATACCATCCGAGCCGGAATATCTCCACCGTGTAATTCGTAGCCGTTGGATTATTTGTCGCCCGTACATCCACGTACAAATCAATCGTGCCGCCTACATTCACGCTGGTAGCGGAAGCGAAGCCCTGGATTTCGGGCAGTGTATCTGCGTCGCTGAGCGGCCAGCCATGCAGGTTGGTCGCGGTGATCGGATTGAACAGCATCCAGTTGGTGGTGCCGGTGATGGCATTCTCAGTTTGAATACAGTTCACACCCACCAGCGGGTCGGTTCGGCTGACGAGCCGTTCAAAGGCGTCCGACATGCCGTCGCCATCGGTGTCCTGTGGCGTGCCCACAAGATAGAACGCGGCAGCCAGCGGTTGGTTGGTGAATTGATACGTCTGGCAAGTCGGGCCGCGCCCCAGCCATGTCCACGACAACGCAGCGGCGTTCCCATCGGCCAGATTGGTGGTGGTGAAGATGTCGTAGAACAATCCGGTGGCGTTGGTGCCGCCCACCAGATCAAACGTCACCGTCATGGTTCCGTTCGTCTCCAAGTCTGCCCACACGTTCGTCATAAACACCGAGCCGTTCGTCACGCACGCGCCCGCAGCCAGTGGCCCGCAAGAATTTCGCGCTGCCATGCCGCCCATCATGGCGGATGATCTTTGCGCAAACGCAGGGTTGTTCTTATTTTCCGCGAGCCGTTTTTCCCGCGCCGCGATTTCCTCCGCGCTGATCGGCCCTAGTGCGGCGTAGTCCGCGCAGTAATTCCAATAGAAGGATACGTCCAAAGTTTGCGCCGTGCGCTCTCCGTGGCGGGTCGCGGGTGCGTCATAGCAAGCCAGCTCATCAAAATCCCCGCCGGCCACCGATCTCCCCACGAGCGAACTGCCCACAACCAACGCCGCCATTTCCGGCGGCACGGTCGGTGTTCCAATCCCTTGTGCCACGATTTGTCCGTCGATAAACAAGGTGGTTTCCTTGGGGCCGTAATTGAGCCAGACCAGATGCGATTGGTTGGCCGACCAACTTATTTGCGTTTCATAAAGCACCGTGGGATTGCTGTCGCTCTGCGCGACGAGGGAGAGCGTGTTTCCATCCGGGCTGACTTGCAGCGACCACGCATTTGCGGATTCATTTTTTCCGATAGCGTCTAGTTCGAGCAACGTGGCCACGGTTCCCGCCCCCGCGCCTTTGTCCGTTGCCCCGCTCGACCACGCCGGCTTGAACCAGAAGCGAATCGTGCCCTGGTTGCAACTGACGTTCGTGCGTCCTTTGAAATCCAACGCCGGAACCACGAACGGCACGACAACATCCCCGGCGCGTTGGAGCGCGTAACCCGACCAACTTTCGACGTAGGTGAATTGATCCGTGATGATTTGGGTGTTGGTGGTGCCTGAGAAAAACGACGCGTCAAAGGACTCGTGATAAAGCTGCGAGGCGAACTCGGGAATCGGCGGCAACGGTGGACGCGGAGAGGCATGTATCGAGAGCGAAACAGTAAATTGAACCGCGAACAAAACTGCCAACACCAAACCTTTTTTTCTGATTTTCATAGCCCGTTCCCTTTTCTTTCTTGAGCGGAACCAGTCTGGCAATCAAAAGGGCGCACTTACTTACGCCCTCCTACAGGCACTGGTATGCCTTCCAAAGAACGCTTTCGGCACGCCCCCGTCTGGGGCGTGCTTCAAACGCTGTCCTTGCAGAAATTACGAGTTTCGAGATAGACAGCAGCCGAAGCCGCAGATTGTTTTTTGTTTTAGTTTTCTATATGTGTTTGAACACCACGCTTGTCACGTCCGGTTTGTAATCCGCATCCGTGGCGGTGACAAGATATTTTCACATTTAAGTTTTCGCAGGAGTGGGCGGGGTTGGTGGCGTGGGCGGGTTGCCATTCCCGTGGCCGCCGGGGCGGTCAATGATGAGCCGCGCATTCGTATAGTCGCGGAAAAAATCCGGCTGGCTGTCCTCAAATTTAAGCATGAGGTTGTCCAGTCCGTTGTTCAGAATACCATCGGCCCGGTCAAAGGCCGCGTCCTGCGCCTGCCCTGCGCCTTTTGCCGCGCCCAGAGCCAACTGCGGTTGTGGGGCCAGTTCGTCAAAGTCCGCAATGAGTTGTGCCAGGTGGTCGAGATCGCTTTGAACCAAGCCAAAATCTCCGAGTGCGGTCAAATTGGCCGTGGCAGCAGAAAGGATGTCGCTGCATTTGTCGCGGGAGTCCTTGCCGCGTCCGCTGGTGAGAATACTCAGGGTGGTATCCACGCGGGTGAGCAGTTCGTGATTGCCGACTTTGTGGGCGTAGGCGGCGACGGCTCCGGCGATGATGTTGGCGGCTTTGCACATGGCGAGCCGGGCGGCATCCTTGTCTTCGGCCAACCCGGTTTTGCGCCGTCCTTGCTGGGGGGAGAGGTTGGTGATG
>JAYWBR010000110.1:0-19344 GCA_043781315.1 Verrucomicrobiota bacterium
AGCACGAGCGGCGTGGCGAGCCATTCGATGCCGCACGCGCGGTCGTTCAGCCGCCAGTCGGGAGTGTGAATCCAAAACCAGCCGCCGTGTTCCAGCCAGTTCAGCAGGCGCGGCAGCCGGTAGGTGAACGCGGTGTGGTTGGTGGGCGGATACAACACGCCGCCGAGCAGGATCAGCAGCGTCAGCGCCGCGAAGGCCACCGGCAGCGGGCGACGCAAGCGGCGAAGGATTTTTTTCCAGCCGTTACCGCGCGCGGGATTTTTTTGAACGCGGGTTTTCCGAAACAGTAAAACGCCAACGGCTGCCAGGCCAAAAAAAACGAGGTAGCCAGCGCGGTTCAACTGGCCGACCGCCGACAGACTCCAGCCCGCGAGGCTGGTCAGCGTTGACAGCCCGATCCAATATTTTACCGGCCGGAGAAAATCCATGCTGGGAAAATCCTTTCACCGTGCGGCGGCGCCGGGTTCGCGGTGCGGTTTTAGAAATGCGCCACGACTTCAATCTCCACATTCGCGCCTTTGGGCAGAGCCGCGACTTGAATGGTGGAACGGGCCGGAAAATCCTGGGTGAAATACTTGGCATAGACTTCGTTCATCCCGGCGAAGTCAGCGAGGTTGGTCATGAACACCGTGCTCTTCACGACGTTGGCGAAGGTCAGCTTCTGGTCGTCGAGAATCGCCTTCACGTTTTCCAGCACGCGTTCGGTCTGGGCCTTGATGTCGCCCGTGATCAGGCTGCCGTCCGCCGGGTTGATGGGAATCTGGCCGGCGCAAAACAGCAGGTCGCCGATGCGGACGCCGTGGTTGTAAGGGCCGACGGCGGCGGGTGATTTGGCGGGCTTGATGATGGTTTTAGTTGGCATGGTCGTTTTAATTTTTCGTTCGCGCAGATTAGTCGGGCGGACACGCCACCGTCAAGCGGCCGGGTTGGGCCGGTATTCGCGAAGTTGCGCGGGGGTTGGCAAGGCATTCGCTAATTGAGTGACCCTGGATGTCCGCCATCGGTGTGCGATGGCGGGGGCATCGAATGAAATCAGTGAAAAACCCGTCCGGCTGTGTATTATGGTGTCGGCGGGTGGCGCATGGATGTTCAGGTGGATTGGTGGAAATTATCCTGCCAGTTCAAAAAGCAACCGACGGATATGCTGAAAGATTACCAAGTCAACGACGGGTTTGATGAAATGCTCGATCAAAAAACCGGAGTGCGGGCGCACTATGAGGGCTTTCATCGCTTGTTCAACGAACTGACGCGGGCGGAGTTCGAGGCCAAGCGCCAGGCGGTGGACACGGCGTTTCTCCGGCAGGGCGTCACGTTCAACGTCTATGGCGACGCGGCCGGCACGGAAAAGGTTTTTCCCTTCGATCTGCTGCCGCGCATCATTCCGGCGCGGGAATGGGAAGTTCTCGAACGCGGCCTCGCCCAGCGCATCACGGCGCTGAATCTTTTTCTGCACGACATTTATCACGACCAGAAAATTTTGAAGGACGGCGTGATTCCGGAATTTTACGTCCTGTCCGCGCGGCATTTCCGGCGCGAGTTCGTGAACTTCGAAGTGCCCAAGGGGATTTACATCCATGTCTGCGGGACGGATTTGATCCGCGACAAGGACGGCAACTATCTCGTGCTCGAAGACAATGGCCGCTGTCCGTCGGGCGTCAGCTACGTGCTGGAAAACCGGCGCGCGCTCAAGCGGGCATTTCCGCAGATCTTTGAGAACATCGGCGTGCGGCCCGTGGAAAATTATCCGCAGGAACTGTTGAAGACGCTCAAGCACATCTCGCCCGCCGGCGTGGCCGACCCGACGGTGGTGGTGCTGACGCCCGGCGCCTACAACAGCGCGTATTTTGAGCACACCTATCTCGCGCGGCAGATGGGCATCGAGATTGTCGAAGGCCGCGATTTGTTTGTGCGCGACTCGCGCGTGTTCATGCGCACGACCAAAGGCCCGCAACCGGTGCATGTCATCTACCGGCGCATTGACGACGACTTCATTGACCCGACGGTTTTCCGCCGCGACTCGATGCTGGGCGTTCCGGGACTGGTTCACGCGTATCGCGCGGGGAATGTTTCCCTGGCCAATTCCATCGGCACCGGGCTGGCGGACGACAAGGTCATGTATTACTTCGTGCCGCGCATGATCAAATACTACCTGGATCAGGACCCGATCCTGCCGAATGTTCCGACCTATCTCGCCAGCGAGGAAAAAGATTTGAAATACATTTTGGAAAACCTGCCGAGTCTCGTCGTCAAAGCCGCGAATGAATCCGGCGGCTACGGCATGTTGATGGGGCCGAAGGCATCCGCCGCCGAGATTGAAAAATTCCGGGCCCTCATCCTCGCCGACCCGCGCAACTACATCGCCCAGCCGATGATATTTCTGTCGCAGCATCCGACCTTCTGTGAAGACGCCTTTGACGGTCGCCATGTGGACTTGCGCCCGTTCATTCTTTCCGGCGAGCGCACCAGCATCATCCCTGGCGGCCTCACGCGGGTCGCGTTGCGGAAGGGTTCGCTCGTGGTCAACTCCTCGCAAGGCGGCGGCAGCAAGGACACCTGGGTGCTATATGGAGACGAGTGAAAACAACATCGAACATTCAACGCCCAACGCCCAACTAAAAGACTGCTGGGCGCAGCGTTCACTTGGATGTTCGACGTTAAATGTTGAATGTTGAGTGTTCCCCTTTTGAAAATATGTTAAGCCGCGTCGCCAACTCCCTCTACTGGATGTCCCGCTACATCGAGCGCGCCGAAAACATCGCGCGCATCGTGGACGTGAACCTGCAACTGCTCCTCGACATCCGCCACCTGGATGAGCAAAGCCTCGTCTCGTACTGGCAGCCCATTGTTGAGGCGACCGGCGACGACGAGGCGTTTTTCAAATTGCATCCCCAGGCCAGCGGCCACGCCGTCACGGAGTTTCTCGTGTTCCAGATGGAGAATCCCAATTCCATCGTGCAATCCATCTGCTCCGCGCGCGAAAACGCCCGCATGGTGCGCGACCAGATCACGCTGGAACTGTGGGAGGAATTGAACCGGCTTTACTGGTTCGTCAAAACGTCCACCGCGCGGGAGGTTTGGAAGGACAGCCCCAGTGAATTTTTCCAGCAGGTCAAAGCCGCTTCGCTCCTCATCGTCGGGCTGACCGACGCCACGTCCATTCACAACGAAGGCTGGTGGTTTGCGCGGGTCGGCAAATTGATCGAGCGGGCCGACAAAACGTCGCGCATCCTCGACCTGCGTTACAAGTCGCTGCCGGAAAAGGGCGCGCCCAAGACCGTCAACCAGACGGACGTCCTCGAATGGTCGGCCATCCTCCGTTCCTGCAGCGCGTGGGATGCCTACAAATCCATCCACGGCGCGGAGGTCAGCCCGCGCCTCGTCGCCGAATTCCTTTTGTTGAACGAAGATTTTCCGCGCTCCGTCCGTTTTTGCATCAGCGAACTCAATGTGGCGCTGCGGCGGATCTCCGGCGTGGCCGAAGGCAAGTTTTGCAATGACGCGGAAAAGCTCTCCGGCCGGCTGGTGGCGGAACTGCAGTTCAGCACCATTGATGAAATTTTTGAAGCCGGTCTGCATGACTATCTGGACTTGCTGCAGTTGAAGTTCAACAACATCGGGGCGGCCATGTTCAACACCTATATTTTCCAGCCGTTCAGCACGCTCGAAGAGGAGATCATGGTGCAGCAGGAGGAACAGCAGCAGCAGGAAAACCAATTAAAAATGAAAAATGAAAAATTAAAAATGACTGAATCATCGCCAGCCCTGTTTTTTAATTTTTAATTTTACATTTTTAATTTCCGCCTATGTCCATCCACGTCGCGCTTCACCATAAGACGCATTACAAATACGACCGGCTCGTCACGCTCGGGCCGCAGACGGTGCGGCTCCGGCCCGCGCCGCACGCGCGCACGCGCATCTTGAGCTACTCGCTCAAGATCAAACCGGAAAAACATTACATCAACTGGGCGCAGGACCCGCAGTCCAACTACGCCGCGCGCATCGTCTTTGAAAAACCGACCCGCGAATTTTGCGTCGAGGTGGACCTGGTCGCCGAAATGTCGGTGCTGAATCCGTTCGATTATTTTCTCGAACCGCAGGCGGAAAAATTTCCGTTCGCCTACGATCCCGCGCTCAACCACGAACTGGCACCGTTCCAGCGCAAATGGTGGCTCACGACCAACTTCACCAAATACCTGACGGAGTTGCGGCGCGACCTGATCGGCGAAGTCAAACGGCGCACCAAACAAGAACGGCTGGAAATGCCGGACAGCGAAAAAAAACCGACGAATGATTTTATCGTCGCCATCAACCAGCGGTTGTGGAAGGACATCAAATACACCATCCGCATGGAACCCGGCGTGCAGACGCCGGAGGAAACGCTCACGAAGATGAGCGGTTCGTGCCGCGACTCCGCGTGGCTGCTCGTGCAACTCATGCGGCACTTCGGCCTCGCAGCGCGCTTTGTCAGCGGTTACCTGATTCAGCTCAAGCCCGACGTGAAATCCCTCGATGGCCCCAGCGGCGCGGAAAAAGATTTCACCGATTTGCACGCGTGGACGGAAGTTTATCTGCCCGGCGCCGGCTGGATTGGTCTTGATCCCACGTCCGGTTTGCTCGCTGGCGAAGGTCACATTCCACTCGCGTCCACGCCGGATCCGTCGAGTGCCGCGCCGATCAGCGGCGGTGTGGATGAATGCGAAACCGAGTTCGAGTTCGACATGACGGTGAAGCGTGTCTATGAATCGCCGCGCGTCACCAAGCCTTACACCGACGAGCAATGGAACGACATCGAGAAACTCGGCCACGCGATTGACGTGGATCTGAAAAAAGGCGACGTGCGCCTCACGATGGGCGGCGAGCCAACCTTTGTTTCGATTGATGATCCGGATGGACCTGAGTGGAATTACACCGCGATGTCGCACGAGAAGCGCATTTTGTCCGGCCAGCTCATCCGGCGGCTGCGGGACAAATTCGCGCCCGGCGCGCTGCTGCATTACGGGCAGGGCAAATGGTATCCTGGCGAACCGCTGCCGCGCTACGCGCTCGCCGCGTATTGGCGCAAGGACGGCGTGCCGATTTGGAAGGACGATTCGCTCATCGCCGACGAATCAAAAAATTACGGCCACGGCGCGAAAGAGGCGAAGGAACTCGCGTCGCGCCTCGCGAAAACGATTGGCGTGGATCCGAAGTTTCTCATTCCCGCCTATGAGGACGCTTTTTATTACACCTGGAAAGAGCGGCGGTTTCCGTCCAACGTCACGCCGGAAAAATCCAATCTCAAGGACAAGCTGGAGCGCGACCGCATCGCGCGGATTTTTCAGCAGGGCCTCGGCTCGATTGTCGGCTATTCGCTCCCGATCAGGCGCGTGGCTGCGACGCCTTCGTCGCAGAAGGTGTTCGCGACGCCCTCGTCGCGTGAAGCCATGGGTGAAACGATGATTCCTCAACCAGCATCGGCGACGGGGGCGTCGCCGGCACCCTCTGCGACGATGGCGTCGCAGCTACGCTGGATGTCCGGCTCCTTGTTCCTGCGCGATGACGACACGCTCTGGTTGATTCCCGGCGATTCCTCGATGGGCTTGCGTCTGCCGCTGGATTCCGTGCCGTGGGTCGCGGAAAAAGATTTTCCCTGGCTGCGGACGCAAGACCCGTCTGATCCGAATTTACCGGAACTGCCGAAAGAATTTCCGTATCGGCAACAAATCGTGGACCGCCGTCCCGCACCGATTCCTTCCGGCTACGGGCCGGGCCAGCGCGCGCAACAACTGGACGATCCGAACCGCCGTCCCGCGCCGGGCGAAAGCGCGCCGTGGATCATCCGCACCGCGCTCTGCGTCGAGCCGCGCGACGGACGGCTGCACGTCTTCATGCCGCCCGTGGAGCGGGTGGAAGATTATTTGGACCTCATCGCGGGCATCGAAACGACCGCGCACGAAACCGGTTTGCCCGTCGTCATCGAAGGCGAAACGCCGCCGAAAGATCCGCGCCTGAATAAATTTGGGGTCACACCCGATCCCGGCGTCATCGAGGTGAACATGCCGCCGAGCAAATCGTGGGACGAGCTTGTCGAGCGCACCACGACGCTTTATGAAGAAGCGCGGCAGACGCGGCTCGGCACGGAAAAATTCATGCTCGACGGACGGCACACCGGCACCGGCGGCGGCAACCACATCATCCTCGGCGGTGAGACGCCGCAGGATTCGCCGGTGCTGCGTCGCCCGGATTTGCTGCGCTCGCTGCTGGCGTATTGGCAGAATCATCCGTCGTTGAGCTGGATGTTCAGCGGCTTGTTCGTCGGGCCGACGAGCCAAGCGCCGCGCATGGACGAAGCGCGCAACGATTCGCTTTACGAACTCGAAGTCGCGTTCAAGGAAATGGACCGGCAACTGGGGAGCGCGCCCGCCCCGGGCGCAGCCGCCGACGCCCTCGTCGGCGGCACGGGGTTCGGCGCGGGGGCGCGCCGAACAGCAGCCGGGGCGGCTGCGCTCCCCAATGTCCCGCCGTGGCTGGTGGACCGGCTGTTCCGCAATCTGCTGATTGATTCCAGCGGCAACACGCATCGCGCGGAATTTTCGATTGATAAACTGTTTGCGCCCGAAAGCGCCACGGGCCGTCTCGGCCTCGTCGAGATGCGCGCCTTTGAAATGCCGCCGGACGCGCGCATGAGTCTCGCGCAACATCTGCTGCTGCGCGGCCTCGTCTCCAAATTCTGGAAGGAGCCGTATAAAAACAATCTCGTGCGCTGGGGCACGGACATCCACGACCGCTGGATGCTGCCGCATTTTTGCGAAACCGATTTCAAGGATGTCATCAACGACCTGCGCGAAGCGGGTTACCCGTTCCGGGCCGAATGGTTCGCGCCGCATTTTGAATTTCGTTTTCCGCGCATCGGCGATCTGGAGCAGCGCGATTTACAAATTGAACTCCGCACCGCGCTCGAGCCGTGGCATGTCCTCGGCGAAGAACCCGGCGGCGGCGGCACGGTGCGCTACGTGGACAGCTCGCTCGAACGTTTGCAGGTCAAAGTCACCGGCCTCGTCGGCGACCGCTTCGCCATCACCTGCAACGGCCATCGCGTGCCGCTGCATCCGACCGGCAAAAACGGCGAAGGCGTGGCCGGCGTGCGCTACCGCGCCTGGCAACCGCCGATTTGTCTCCAGCCGACCATCGGCGTCCACGCGCCGCTGCGGTTTGATCTTTACGACACCTGGAATCAGCGTTCGCTCGGCGGCTGCACCTATCACGTCGCGCATCCCGGCGGACGGAATTCGGAAACCTTCCCGGTGAACAGCTACGAAGCTGAATCGCGCCGGCTCGCGCGGTTTTTTCGGCACGGCCATCAGCAAGGCAAGTTCACGCCGCCGCCGGAAATTCCCAACGCTGACTTTCCGTTCACGCTGGATTTGAGAAATGTGTGACGCACCAACAACTGTGGCGTCAGGCATCTTGCCTGACGTAGAGGGTGGCATCCTGCCGCCCGGAAAAATCGTGGTGCTGTTTGCGTCGTGGAAATTTTCAACGTCCCACGCTGGCGCGAGGTTTTTTCCGCCGGGCTGGAAGCCCGGCTCTACGGCAGGCACGGATGCCTGCCGCCACACTTGCTGCCATGTCTGACGAGACTCGCAAACCAGACGATTCCCGTTTAGATTTCTCGCCGCCGATGACGCAATCGCAATCCCAATCCGCGACGAACGACACCAGCTTCGCCCAAAAGACGATGCCGGAAAAATTGTTGTCCGGCTACAAACGGAGCGCGGGCGCGTTTGATGAATTGCTGGCGAAGGACGGCGGAATTTTTCCGCACTACGCAAAGCTGCTCGGCGAACTGGAGCAATTCGGTGCGGCGGAACTGGCGCGGCGCGCGGACGCGTGCCAGCGGTTTGTCCACGAACACGGCATCACCTACAACGTCTATGGCGACCCGCGCGGGATGGAACGTCCGTGGCAGCTTGACCCGATTCCGTTCGTCATCGCGCCGGAAGAATGGCAGAAGCTCGAAACCGGACTCGTCCAGCGCGCGACGTTGCTGAATCAAATTCTCGCCGACTGCTACGGCGCGCAGGACTTGATTCGTTCACGCTGGCTTTCGCCCGCGCTGGTTTTCGGCCAGCCGGATTTTTTGCGTCCGTGCCACGGCATCCGCGTGCCGGGCGACACGTTCCTGCATTTTTACGCCGCCGATCTGTCGCGCTCGCCGGACGGACGGTGGTGGGTGGTCTCCGACCGCACGCAGATTCCCACCGGCGCGGGCTACGCGCTGGCGAACCGCCTCGTCACCTCGCGTATTTTGCCCGAACCGTTTCGCGACAATCACGTTCACCGGCTCGCCGGATTTTTTCTCGCCGCGCAAAACGCACTCGCACAACTTGCACCGCGTCAGGCCGAGCGCGCCCGCGTGGTGATGCTCACGCCCGGCCCGCACAACGAAACGTATTTTGAGCAGGCCTACCTCGCGCGCTACCTCGGCTACATGCTGGTCGAGGGACAGGATTTGACTGTGCGCGACAATTACGTTTTTCTGAAAACCCTGAGCGGCCTGGAACGGGTGGACGTGATTCTCCGCCGCGTGGACGATGATTTTTGCGATCCGCTGGAGCTGATAAATAATTCCATCCTCGGCGTGCCCGGCCTCGTTGAAGCCGTGCGCGCGGGCAACGTTGTCATGGCGAACGCGCTCGGCAGCGGCCTCGTGCAAAGCCCGGCGTTCATGGCGTTTTTGCCGGAGCTGTGCGAACACCTGCGCGGCGAAAAACTAAAGCTGCCGTCCGTCGCGACCTGGTGGTGCGGGCAGAAAGCCGCGCGGGAACACGTTCTGAAAAACCTCGACCGGCTGGTGGTGAAGCCCGCCTTTCGTACGCACTTGAAAATCGCCGAGGCCGAGCGCGAGGAATTGAAACGACGCATCGAGTTTGATCCTGACCTGTTTGTGGCGCAGGAGCGCGTGGAACTTTCCACCGCGCCGTCGTGGAATGAAAATTCGCTCGTCGCGCAACCCGTGAGCCTGCGCGTGTTTCTTGTGGCCGACGGCCACGGCGGCTATCGCGTGATGCCCGGCGGCCTCGCGCGCGTGTCGCCGGACAGCGATGGCAAATTTATTTCCATGCAGCGCGGCGGCAGCAGCAAGGACACCTGGATTCCTTCCGCCACGCCGGTGGCGGAATTGTCATTGCTCCACGCGACCAGCCAGAGCGTCGAGCTGCGGCGCACGGGAAACAATCTGCCGTCGCGGCTCGCGGACAATTTTTTCTGGCTCGGCCGCTACTCGGAACGCGCGGACGCCACGGCGCGGCTGCTGCGGAGCGCGCTGCTGCGGTTCAATCCCGAACGCACCGGCGGCTCGCGCCCGCTGCTCGCGCCGTTGTTGCAGACGCTTGAAGTGCGGGGCCAGTTGCCGGGCATTTCCGACAAGCCGGAACTGTGGACGAACGCCGAGGCGTTCGAGGCGGAACTCCTGGCGGCGATCTTTGACCCGGCGAGCGCGGGCAGCCTGCGGCAGACGGCGGAGCATCTGCAGCGCCTCGCGATGCTCGTGCGCGACCGCACGTCCAACGACATGTGGCGCGTGTTGAGTCAGATTGACGACCGGCTAAGTGGCTGCGACGCCCTCGTCGCAAAAGGTGAAGGCGACGCCTCGTCGCCGGTGCGGAATAGCAGGCAAAGTGACGCGGTTTCACGCGACGAGGGCGTCGCGGCCACGCACGGCGACGAGGCGCCGCCGCCACGCCGCGTGATGCTTGCGGGCGACGCGGTCGGGGTGCTGAACCAGACGCTGCTCGGCCTCGCGGCGTTCCACGGCCTCGCGCGCGAGAACATGACGCGGGCGCAGGCGTGGCGCTTTCTGGACATGGGACTGCGGCTCGAACGCGCGATGTATCTTTGCACGCTGCTCGACGCGACGCTGCGTTCGCCCGACGCGGAAAACCCCAGCCTGCTTGAAGCCATTCTCGAAGTTGTGGACAGCAGCATCACGTTCCGCTCGCGCTATAATTTGCTGCCGACGGTTCCCGCCGTGTTCGATCTGGTTTTGCTCGACGACAAAAATCCGCGCTCGGTCCTGTTCCAGATCAAACAACTCGTAAAACATTTTGAGCGGCTGCCGAAGGAGCGCGGTGACTCTGGCGGCGCCGGCAAAACGGTTTTGGACAACTGCCTGGCGCGGCTCGAGCGCGCCGACGCGCGGGAGCTGGCGGGCGCGGCGGCCGACTGGAAACAATCGGCGCTGGCGAAAATCATCCAGGAGACGCTGCGGGCCTTGCCGCAATTATCCGACGCCATCGCCGCCAGCTACTTTGCGCACTCGGCCATCTCGCGCACGGGCCGGGGCGAGGGGGATAATGTCGTGGAATTTTCCGGCGCATGAACTACCACATCACCCATCGCACGCTTTATGATTACGCCGCGCCGGTGTCGGTGTCGCATCACGTCGCACGGCTGGAACCGCTGGTCACGGCCACGCAGTCGCGCGAAAGTTTTTCGCTCCAGATTTTTCCCGAGCCGACCCTGCGCAAGGAGCGCACGGATTATTTCGGCAACCGGCTCTGTTTTTTTGCCATCCAGGAAATCCACACCAAACTGGAGATCATCACGCACAGCCGCGTGACCGTGCAGCCGCGCAAGGCCGTGCAAAACGAATCCACCGCGTCGTGGGAATCCGTGGCGGAAATGTTCCGCGACCCGGTTTCGCCGGAAGTGGTCGAGCCGTATCAATTTGTTTTTGACTCGCCGCAGCTCCGCGCGTCGTTGGAATTATTCGACTACGCCCGCGAAAGTTTCGGCAAAGACACGCCGCTCATCGCGGGCGCGCGGGATTTGACCCGGCGCATCTTCAAAGATTTTAAGTTCGACCCGAAAGCCACGACGGTTGCGACGCCGCTCGAAGAAGTCTGGGAGAAACGTCGCGGCGTCTGCCAGGACTTCGCGCATCTCGGCATCGCGTGCCTGCGTTCGCTCGGCCTGCCGGCGCGCTACGTCAGCGGCTATCTGCGGACGCGTCCGCCGGAAGGCCGGCCGCGCCTTGTCGGCGTGGACGCGAGCCACGCATGGTTCTCGATTTTTTCTCCGGGCAACGGCTGGATTGATTTTGATCCGACCAATAATGTTCAGACTGCCGAAGATCACATTACCGTGGCCTATGGCCGCGACTTCGGCGATGTCAGTCCGGTAGCGGGGATTCTCACCGGCGGCGGCAAGCACGACGTGAAAGTTTCCGTGGATGTCGAGCCGCTCGGCCATTCACCTGCCGAACAATGAAGTGGGAGATTTACCATCGCACCCGTTACGACTACGCCGCGCCGGTGCGCGACAGCTTTAACGATGTGCGCCTCCAGCCGATGCCCATCCCGGAGCAGACCGTGGAGTCATTCCTGTTGAAAGTGCTGCCTGCCACCCGGCTCACGCACTTCCGGGACTTGTATTCCAACTGGATCAACCATTTTGAAATCCTGGAGCCGCACCGTTATCTGTTGATAGACGCGCAATCCCGGGTCACCACGCATCCGCCCGCGCCGCTGCCGGCCGGCGAAAAGCTCTGCCCTTTTGAAACCATGCGTGCCGCCCCGAACATCGAGCGGTGTTTTGATTATCTGCAGTCCAGCCGGTTTGTGGAGCTTTCGGCCGAGACGTGGAAACTCGCCGTGGATGCCACGCTGGAAATGGACGATGCATGGCAGGCGATTCTCGCGCTGATGCAATTCGTCCATGGCTTTCTCGCCTACGAATCCAACTCCACGCACGTCCACACGCACATGAGCGAGGTGCTGCGTGACCGCCGCGGCGTCTGCCAGGATTTTGCCCACCTGCTGATCGGGTTGTGCCGCGCGCGAAAAATTCCCGCGCGATATGTCAGCGGTTACCTCGCCACGGAAGCGGCGAGCGCCACGCACGCGTGGGTGGAAGTATTCCTCCCCGGTCACGGGTGGCGCGGACTCGACCCGACGCACAACTGTCAGATTGACGGCATGTACGTGAAGATTGCCAACGGTCGGGATTATGGCGACGTGCCGCCGATCAGCGGGCATTATCGGGGCACGCGTGAACACACGATGACGGTGGATGTGAAAATCACGTCCGTGCTTTGAAATGCCCGCCGTCGCGCGGTCGCGCCCTCGAATTTGTCCGGCCCCGCCGTGCATGATTGCAATGGGGGAACGGCCCGCACCCCGAATCCGGCCGATCAAATCCCCCGGTTGCGTTCGCGCATTGGTTTGGCGCGGGGGATCAGGCATGTTTCCCAAAGTCGGGGAACAAAGTGCCGACGGTTTGCGAAAGGCAATTATGGAAGAAAAAATTTTAACACTGCTCGGCGCGAAAGATTACGCGCCGTCCAATGTGCCGGAACTGATCTGCCTCCTGGATCTGCGGCCGGGCCAGCAACAGGAATTGCAGGGCGTGCTGCGCGCGCTGGAGCAGGCCGGCCAGATTATTCGCACCAAAGGCAACCGCTATATTTCATCCGGCGACGCGGACCTGGTGCCGGGCCGCATCCAGATCAACCGCCAGGGCAAAGGCTTTTTGCAGCCGGACGACGGGGAGCTGAAGGAGATCATGATTCCGCAGGAAGCGACCTCGACCGCGCTCCACGGGGATCGCGTGCTCGTGCGTCGCGAAAGCCGGGCGCGCGGTTTGCGCGCTGATCGTCCGGGTCAGGAAACGGGTTCGGTCATTCGCATTCTCGAACGGAAGCGGACGCAGATCGTCGGCACGTTGCAAAAGGGCCGCGAATTTCTCTACGTCGTGCCCGACGATCCCCGGATGCCGCATGACATTTACGTGCCGGCCGCGCGTGACGTGGGCCGGTCGGCGCTCGTCGGCGACAAGGTGGTGGTGGAATTGCGCGAGTGGGAATCGCGACACACCAATCCCGAAGGTGAAATCATCGAGGTGCTCGGCGCGCCCGACGAGGAAGGCGTGGACATGCTGTCGGTGCTGCGGCAATACAACCTGCCGCTGCATTTTCCCAAGGAGGTTCTGGCGGAAGCGCGCGCGATTGGCTCGACGGTTTTGCCGGAGGATCTGGCGGGTCGGGAAGATTGCCGGGCGCACGCGGTGGTGACGATTGATCCCGACGACGCGAAGGATTTCGACGACGCGATTTGTCTGCGCCGGGTTTCGCCGGAGCAATGGAAGCTCTGGGTTCACATCGCCGACGTGTCGCATTACGTGAAGCCCGGCACCGCGCTGGACGTCGAGGCGCGCGAACGCGGCAACTCGACTTATCTGGTGGACCGCGTGATTCCGATGCTGCCCGAGGCGTTGAGCAATGAACTGTGCTCGCTCAAGCCCAACGTGGACCGCCTGACCAAGTGCGTGGAGTTTCTCGTGTCGAATGACGGCGAGGTGTTGAAGACGAAATGTTATCCAGCGGTGATCCATTCGCAGCGGCGGTTCAGCTATCAGGAAGTGTTCGCGCTCTTGAAGGCATCGCCAAAAAATCCCATTGAGCAGATGCTCCACGACGCGCATGAGCTGGCGCAAAATATCCGGCGGCGACGTTTCAAGGCCGGTTCGCTCGCGCTGGATTTTCCCGAAACGAAAATCCGTCTCGACGAACAGGGCCGCGTTCTGCGCCTGGAAAAAGTGGAGAACGACGTGTCGCATCAGTTGATTGAGGAATACATGCTGCTCGCCAACGAAGCCGTGGCCACGCGCCTGATGAGTGAAAATCAAAAGGCGATCTACCGCGTCCACGAGGAGCCGGATGAACGCCGCCTGAACGAATATCGCGAGGACGTGCTGAGTCATCAGGTGCCATGCGGCAACTTGAGCAAGCGCCCGGAAGTTTCCAAGCTGCTGCAAAAGCTCGACAGCATTCCCATCGGCGCGGCGTTGAAGATCGGGTTTCTGCGTTCGCTGATGCGCGCGCGTTACGACGTGCAGCCGCTCGGGCATTACGGGCTGGCCAAGAAAAAATACACGCACTTCACCTCGCCGATCCGCCGTTACGCCGACCTGGTGGTGCATCGCGCGCTGTTTCAAAAAAGCCACGGCGCGCCGCATTCGCTCAAGCAGACGGCGGAACATATCTCCGACACGGAACGCAATTCCGCCGATGCCGAGCGCGACAGCAAGGATGTGAAGATGTACGCGTTCCTGAAGGCGCAGTTGCAATCGCCCAATCCGCCGGCGTATCCCGCGCTGGTGATTGATGTGCGCAACCTGGGTTTCTTCGTGGACGTGCCGGGTCTGGCGATGAGCGGTTTGGTGCATGTGTCCAGCCTGACGGATGATTTTTATGTGTTCGACGAATCCCGCACGCAGTTGACCGGACGGCGAAACCGCCGCGTATTTCGCCTCGGCGATCAAGTGCAAGTGCAGATTGCCAAGGTGGACAGTTTCAAGAAGCAGGTGGATTTCCGGCTGGCGATGGTTGCCCGGAGCGAGCCAGCGCAGCGGGGCGAACGGCGACAACCGCTGCGTCCTGCGCCGCGTCCATCGTCAACCCCGCCGCAACGTTTCAAAGCCAAATCCAAACGTCCATTGATTCCCACGTCGCCAGCGCGTCCGAAATTTTCCGGACGCCGCCGGAAACGGTGAGCAAAAAAACTCTCGATCCAGCATTGAGAGGGGTTGCTTTTGGAACGGGCTTGCCTAAAATCTTCCCGACAACCAAAACCAAACCAAAACCAAACCTATGAAAAATATATTTACCTCTCTCGTGATCGGCGTCGCCCTCACCCTTTCGGCCCGGGCCGCCGATGTGTCGGTCAAAATCAGCGATGTCCACATGTGCTGTGACTCGTGCGTGAAAGGTGCCGAAAAGGCCGTTGCTGAAATCAAAGGCGTGACGGCGGTGGCGAGCAAAGAAGACAAGACCGTCATCCTGACCGGCCCGGACAAGGCGGCGGTGCAGAAGGCGGCGGATGCGCTCGTGGCCGCCGGTTACTTCGGCAAGAGCAGCGAGGCGGGCATCAAAATCACTGCGACCACCGGCGCGAAGGGACACAAAGTTGAATCGCTCAAGGTCAAGGACGTGCATCTTTGCTGCGCCAAATGCGTCAAGGCCGTCAATGCCGCGCTAGAAACCGTCCCCGGCGTGAAAGCCAACACGGCGGCCAAGGGTGTCAAAGCGTTTGAAATCACGGGCGACTTCAATGACAAGGAAGTTTTCACCGCCTTGCAGAAGGCGGGGTTGAGCGGTTCGGTCGAGTAGTTTTTTTTCACCGACTTTCAGAACGCCCCGCGCGCTCCTGCGTCGGGGCGTTTTATTTTATACCAAGTGGACGGGCGGCTGTGGGTGGCAATCACTTCGCCCGCAGCAGGGCGGCGCGGGCGGCGGTCAACTCACGTTTTTGCGCGGCGCTCACTTTTGGATATTTAAGGTTGAGCGATTCCAGTGTCTCGACGACGACGGCGGCCACCACCAGCCGCGTGAACCACTTGTGATCCGCAGGCACCACGTACCACGGTGCGCTCTCGGTGGTGGTGTGCTGGATCAAATCTTCGTAAGCGTTCATGTAGTCCGGCCAATGCCGGCGTTCGCCCAGGTCGGCGGCGGCGAACTTCCAGTTTTTCTCCGGCTGATCCAGGCGGGCCAGGAAGCGTTTTTTCTGTTCCGCCTTCGAGACGTTCAGGAAAAATTTCCGGATGACGGTGCCGTTGCGCCCGGCGTATCGCTCCAACGCGGCGATGTCTTCCAGGCGTTCCCGCCAGATGTTTTTGGTGACGAGTTGCGGCGGGATCTTTTGTTTTTCGAGCATTTCGGGATGCACACGCACCACGAGAACTTCTTCGTAATAGGAGCGGTTGAAGATGCCAATGCGGCCACGCTCCGGCATGACTTTGTGGCAGCGCCAGAGATACCCATGATCCAGCTCTGCGCTCGTGGGCGCTTTGAAGGAAGTGACCTCGCAGCCCTGCGGGTTCACGCCGGACATGACGTGCTTGATGGTGCTGTCCTTGCCCGCCGCGTCCATGGCCTGAAAAATCAGGAGCAGCGACCAGTTGTCCTGCGCGTAAAGTTTCTCCTGCAACTCGCTCAAACGTTCGAGGCTGTCCGCCAGCAGCTCCTGCGCGTGCTCTTTGGACTTGAGCTTCCAGGTGTCGGCGGGATCAAAATCCTTCAATCGAAATCCCTTGCCGCTGCTCACGCAATACTGTTCCGCCAAGTCTGAGAGGGTGATGGCCATGCCCTTGGTGTAGCGGAACCCATTCTGGCTGGCAACAAAAAGGGCCGGAGCATTTGCCCCGGCCCGTTGTTCAAAATAATTATTTGATCAAATCAGAACACCGGCTCGGAACCGTCCAGCATCTTCACCTTGTTGTGAACGAAGTATTCCTTCGTCAACGCCTGCATCATCTTGGGCAGTTGATCGTAGAGGCGTTTCAACTTGCGCGGCTTGCGTTTCGCGAGCGCATAATGCGTCAGCAGCGGCATCGCGATGGTCGTGTCGGTGTAGCAGACAACGGCGTCGGGCAGCTTGGTCGGATCCACCTTGCCCCAGCTCACCGCTTCGCCGGGCGTCGCGCCGGACAGACCGCCGGTGTCGGGACGCGCGTCGGTGACTTGGATGAAGAAATCCTGGCCGACTTCCTTCATGCGCAAGACTTCCTGAATCTGCGGCTCGGTCTGGAGCGTAAAGTTTTTGGGACTGCCGCCGCCCCAGAGGACGACGCCGCTGCGGCCGCCGTTGCGTTTCGCCGCGAGGACGATGGCGGTGGATTCATTCACGTCAATCGAAGGATTCACGCGGAGCTTGCTGCCGCGCAGTTCCACACCCGCGACGTTCATGCCGATGGTGGAGTCGCCGGGTGAACTGGTGAAGCACGGCACACCTGCGCGGTACGCGGCGGCCATCACGGACACGTCCTTGAGCTTGTTTTTGCGTTCCCATTCGGCGGCGTATTTGCCGATGAGATGATGCAGTTCCGCCGTGCCCATTTCTTTTTGAAACTCGGGCTTGCAAAACATCTCGCGGAGCAATTCATCCGTGGCCATCAAGCCGTCGGAGTAAGGAATCACCACGTCGTAAATGCGGACGAGGTCGTTGTCGCGCAGATCGGTGTCGTCGAATTTGAAACTGCCGGAGTGAACCGGATAATTCAGCGCGAAGTGCAGATCGTGATAAAGATTTGCGCCGGTGGAAACGATCCAGTCCACAAAGCCCGCCTTGATGAGCGGGATGATGCTGGAGCAGCCGAGGCCGGCGGGCGTCAACGCGCCGCTGATGCTCATGCCGATGGTCACGTCGTTGTCCAACATGCGGTCGGTGTAAAGCTGGCAGGCTTCCTTCAAGCGCGCGGAGTTGTAGGCGAGGAAGCACTCGTCAATGATGTAGGTGAGCTTTTCCTTGCCCGTGAGATTCTTGGGCTGGATGCGTTTGCCCGCCATGTATTTCTTTTTGTGCGGGCAGTTTTTTTCCTTCATCCACTCGGGCATGTCGGCAATCGCTTCGCGGTTGTGGATCTTGGTTCGTTCGGTTCGGGCCATAATAGTTTTCAGTTAAAATTTTGCCCGCTCACGATACGAATGTGGCGGCGGATGCCAACTCTTAAAAATGGAAATCTCAATTGGGGGACGCCTCCGCCACCGCCCGGCCGGGTGGAGTCAGGCGTCCCGCCGCCCGGAACCGGCGCACGAATTTTCCATGCCCCGCGAAATTTCCTGAGCCAACCGTCATGCACGCCTTGCCCGCCGGGCGAGACGCCACGGCTCTACGGCAGGCAGGATGCCCGCCGCCACCTGGCAAGCGGCAGCGCGGCCCTGTTCCTGCGGGGCTGAAAAAAGCGACCCCCGAAAAGCGGCTTGCCATTTCCACCGCCTTTGGCTGTCATGCAACGCATGAAGCGATTCTCCCTATCCCTGCTCGTCGCGGTGAGCCTGTTCACGGCGGCCTGTGCCCACGCCGCCGATTCCCGCGCCGACTTCCTCAAGCTCATCCATCATCCGCGCGTGCCGCTGGCCGCCCAGGTCAAGGCGCTGCCTGCAACCAATGGGCTCGCGCAGTTTCATTTCTCCTTCGCCAGCGATGCTCACCAACGCGTGCCGGGCTTCCTGTTGAAGCAGGAAATTTCCCATGGCCGCCGCCCGGTGGTCATCGCCTTGCACGGCACCGGCGGCAACAAACAAAGCGTCCTCGCGCTCTGTCGCAAACTCGCCGACCAAGGTTTCATCGCCGTGGCCATTGACGCGCGGTATCACGGCGAGCGCACGCGCGAGGGCAAAGGCACGGTCGCATACGAGGACGCCATCGTCCGCGCCTGGCATGAGGGGAAGGAACATCCGCTGTACTTCGACACCGTCTGGGACGTGACGCGGCTTGTGGATTATCTCAAGACGCGGAAGGACGTGGACGCGAAACGCATCGGGCTGATCGGCATTTCCAAGGGCGGCATTGAAACGTTTCTCGCCGCCGCCGCCGACAAGCGCATCGCCGTGGCCGTGCCGTGCATCGGCGTGCAAAGTTTTCAATGGGCGCTCGAACACGACCGTTGGCAGGCCCGCGTCGGCACGATTCCAAAGGCGTTTGAAACCATCGCCAAAGATGCGGGCGTGGCGAAGCCCGATGCCGCGTTAGCGAAAAAGTTTTACGACCGCGTGATTCCTGGCATTGACACGGAGTTCGACGGCCCGGCGATGCTGCCGCTGATCGCGCCGCGTCCGCTGCTGGTCATCAACGGCGACGGCGACGACAAAACGCCCTTGCCTGGCTTGACGAATTGTCTCACCGCCGCGCAGTCCGCCTATCGCAACGCCGGGGTTGAAGACCGGTTCAAATCCATCATCCAGGAAAAGACCGGCCACCAAGTGCGGCCCGAATCCGAGCGCGCGGCCATTGATTGGTTCGTGAAATGGTTGAAGCCGTGAACAACGGCAAGAATTAGGATGGATTTTCCGCCGGTTCTTGGAACAATCACCCCACAAATGAATCCGGTGCTAAAACTTTTGCTCGAAGGCGGCAGCCTTTCCACCACGCAGATGGCGCAGGTGCTGAACCTTGCTGAAACCGAGGTCAACCGCCAGTTGGACGATTTGAAAAAGCAGCGCGTCCTGCTCGGCTGGCGGCCCGTCATCAATCTCGCCCAGGAAGATTCGGGAGCCGTCCGCGCCGTCATCGAGGTGCGCCTCACGCCCGAACGCGGCGGCGGCTTCAACCGGCTCGCCGACCGCATCAGCCGTTTCGACGAAGTGGAATCCTGTCATCTCATGTCGGGCAGCTACGATCTGCTGGTCTTCGTCAACGGCACCAGCCTGCAAAAAGTCGCGGCGTTCGTTTCGGAAAAACTTTCCTCGCTTGAAGGCGTGCTGTCCACCTCCACCCATTTTCTGCTGCGCACCTACAAGGAAGCCGGCTTCCTCATGGAACGCCAGGCTGAGGAGAACGACCGGCTCAAAGTTGCGCCGTGAAA
>JAYWBR010000111.1:0-6824 GCA_043781315.1 Verrucomicrobiota bacterium
ACTCGACAAACTCGTGGAGCAAACCGGAGTCACTGCCGAGACTGAAATCGCCCTGGGTACACTTGCACTTGAGGGTGGCCAGTTGGATGAGGCCCAGACCCGGTTCACCCACGCGCAGGAGCTTGATCCCAAATCTTACCGGGCCTTTTACGCACTCGGGGCGCTCCGCTGGAGCCGGAGCGATTTCACCAACGCTGAAGTTTACCTCAAGCAGGCGGCGGAACTTTCCCCGCCGCGCGCAACCGAACGGGTGACGTACGCGACCTATAAAATTCAAACCGGTGCCGTCGAAGAAGGCCGGCAGTTGTTGGACGCACTCACCAAAAAAACGCCGGATTTCTTGCCCGCCTGGAACGCGCTGGCGGAACTCGCGCTCGCCCAAAGGCCGCTCACCCAAAAAAACTTCGACGACTGCTCCGCGTGCATCAACCAAATTCAGGCCCGCGACCCGGACAATTACCAGTGCCAACTGCTGGGCGCGCGGATGAAACTCCTGCAAGGCCAGTCGGCTGCCGCCGTGGCGGAATATGAAAAACTGGCCAACCGGTTCCGCAGTTCGGCGCAAATTCATTTCCAACTCGCCCTAGCCTACATGTTCACCGGGGAAAATGCCAAGGCCCTCAAAAACTTCAACGAGGCGGTGGCCTTGGAGCCCAATTTCGCCGAGGCCATCTTGTGGCAGGCGCAATTGAACACCCAGAAGGACAATCCCGATGCTGCCATTAAAACACTCGTACCCCTGCTCGAACGCCGCCCGCAACTCGACAACGGCTACCTCTACCTCGCTGGTGCCTATGCGGCGAAAGGAGATTTTGCCAGTGCCGTCGCCACCTGCCGCCGCCTGGAAAAATATCATCCCGAATCCCCCCAGGTTCCCTTCGTCATCGGCGGCCTGCTGCTGAAACAGGACAAGACGGCGGAAGCCCGCCGGGAGTTCGACAAAGCGCGCGCGCTGGATCCGGATTTCATGCCCGCCCTGCAACAACTTGTGGGACTGGACATCTACGCGAAAAAATTCAGCGCGGTGCTCGAGTTGGTCGAGGCGGAGATCGCCCGGCGCCCCACGCTGCCCGAACTCTACGCCATCCACGCCCGGGTCTTGCTGGCGCAAACCAACCTCGACCTCGCCGAGCGCGACCTGAAAAAAGCCATCGAGTTGGACGCCGGCTACCGGCCCGCGTACATGATGCTCGCGGAACTTTACACCAGTTCCAAAAAGACCGAAAAGGCGCTTGAAGAACTGAACCAGTTTGTGGAAAAAAATCCCCGCGATATCCACGCCCTGATGCTCATCGGGATGACCCAAAATGAGCGCGGCAATTTCACCGAAGCCCGTGACACCTACGAAAAACTGCTGGCGATTGACCCGAACTTCGGCATCGCATTGAACAACCTGGCCTATCTCTACTCCGAACAATTCAACCAGCTCGACAAAGCCTTGGACATGGCCCGGCACGCCCGGGATCTCGCGCCGTATGATCCCTCCGCAGCGGACACCCTGGGCTGGATTCTCTTCAAACGCGGCGACTACGCTTGGGCGATAAGTCTGCTTCAGGCCAGCGCGGAAAAGCTGCCCGACGAACCCGAAGTCGCCTATCACCTCGGCATGACTTATTACATGATGAACGACGAAACCCGCGCGAGCAACGCCTTCAAACGGGCCGTCGCCTCGGCCAGGGAATTTTCCGGCAAGGAGGAAGCGCGCCGCCGGCTCGCTCAACTGACGCTGGATTACACGCAAGGCGGCCCCGAGTTGATCGCACGCCTGGAAAAACGCCTCACGGAACAACCCGATGACCCCATCGCCCTGACGCATCTGGCCGCCATCTACGAAAAACAGGGAGCGCAGGAAAAGGCCGCACAAGTCTATGAACAGGTCATCAAACAAAACTCCAGCAATCCCCGCTTGCTCATCAATCTGGCCCGCCTCTACGCCGAACATTTAAACAACGCGCCCAAGGCGCTGGAGCTGGCCAAAGCCGCCTACAAGCTCGCCCCGGAAAACCCGGACGTGGCCCATCTGCTGGGACATTTGGTTTTCGCCGGGGGCCAGCACAAGTGGGCTTTGACGCTGTTGCAGCAAGGCAACGCCCGGCAATCGGCCGATGCGGGACTGCTGTTTGACCTGGCGTGGGCGCTTTACAGCACGGGCCAGGATGCGGAGGCTGAATCCACCATGCACGATGCCCTGACTGCCAATCCCAGTTTTGCCCGTGCGGCGGAAGCCACCCAGTTTTTGGAATTGCTTGCCCTGGCTGACGACCCGGCGAAAGCGGCGGCGGCCAGCGGAAAAATCCAACAACTCCTTCAGACCAACCCCAACCATGTCCCCGCGCTCATGGCCTCGGTCTCCGCCGCCGATAACCGCGCGGACTTCGCCGCCGCCAATGCCGGCTTGGAACAGGTGCTGGCGCAGTACCCGGATTGCACACCGGCCATCAAAAAACTGGCCGACCACTATTGCGAGCTGCCCGGCAAAGAGCAACGGGCCTACGAACTGGCGGTCAAGGCCCGCGAAATTTCCCCGACGGATCTGGCGGTCGCCCGCACCTTGGGCATCATCTCCTACCGGCGCGGCGAATTTCTGGGTGCCGTCCGGCTGTTGAGCGAATGCACAAAAAATCCCGAGGCGGCCGATGGTAAAACTTTTTACTACCTCGGCTTGGCGCAATTCCAACTCAAACACACGAAAGAAAGCAAAAGCGCGCTGCAACTCGCCCTGACCAAAAACCTGCCGGCCCCGCTAACGGCTGATGCCAAACAGGTGCTGGGACAACTGAAATAGCCCCGGGCAAAGGCCGGCGAAGGCAACCCGCCTCATCGCCTTGCCGGGGATGAGCGGGAGTGCAAGGAAGCAAACCAACCAACCAACCATGAATAGCGTCGCCATTCTCGCCGGCATCAGTGCGTTCTTCAGCGTGCTGCTTGGACTGGGCTACCTCGTGCAGCGGCCGCGCACGGTCACCCATTGGTTTTTCTGTTGCGGCATGGCCGCGCTGGCTCTGGAAAGTTTTTTCACCGCGTGCAGCCTCCACGCTGTCACATCGGAAACCATCCTCCGTTGGCAGACTGCCGCCGGCACGGTGCGCGCCTTTCTGCCGGCGGCGTGGTTGTTTTTCAGCCTCTCCTATTCGCGCGGCAATTACCGGGAGTTTCTCGCCCGCTGGCGGCTGGTGCTGCTGGCCGCCCTCATCCTTCCCGTGGTTCTTCTGGCAGCCCCGGATCAGGGATTGTATCTATCCGTCCAGCAAATTGAAAACACCGAGGACTGGGTTCTATCGCTCACCCCTGTCGGCAAAGGTCTCAGCCTGTTTTTCCTCGTCGGCATCCTGCTTGTGCTGACCAATCTCGAAAAAACGTTCCGCACCACCGTCGGCACGATGCGCTGGCGCATCAAGTTCGTCATCCTCGGACTGTGCGTCATCTTTGGCGCGCGGCTTTACGTGTGCAGCCAGGCGCTCCTCTATTCGCGGGTCATCGTATCCCTCGCGGACATCGAATCCGGCGCGTTGTTGATCGGCTGTCTGCTGATCGCCATTTCCTACCTGCGCACCGGCCGGCTGGAAGTGGATGTCTATCCTTCGCACACCTTTTTGTACAGCTCGATCACGCTGATGCTGACGGGCGTTTACCTGTTGACGGTCGGAACCCTCGCCAAGATCGTCATCTTTCTGGGGGGCGACACCGCCTTTCCGCTCAAGGCCTTTTTCGTCCTGCTCGGCATTGTCGGCCTCGCGGTCATCCTGCTTTCCGACCGCGTTCGCCAAGCAACCCAGCGCTTCATCAGCCGCAATTTCAAACGGCCGCTCTACGATTCCCGCAAAGTCTGGAGCCAGTTCACCGAAAAAACCGCCCACGCCACCGACCCCGCCAGCCTCTGCGACGCCACCACCAAATTGATTTCCGACACGTTCAATGTTTTGTCCGCCAGCATCTGGCTCGTGGATGAAACGGAAAAACGAATTGTCTTTGTGGCCTCCACCGCCCTGCCCTCCACGCAAACCGCCCGGCGCATCCAGACCGGCTCCGAGGCCGAACCCTTCCTCACGCACCTGCGGAACCACCCGTTCCCGTTTGATCTGGATGAAGCCCTGGAGCCGTGGGCCGCCGAGTTGCGCCAGACCAACCCCGCTAATTTTCTCAAGGGCGGCCATCGCATCTGCGTCCCGATCGTGGCCGCTGAACGTCCGCTCGGCCTCCTCATCCTGGGCGACCGCGTCCGCGCCCTGCCCTATTCGCAGGAGGAACTGGATCTGTTGCGCTGCATCGGCGGTCACATCGGGGCCGGCCTGCTCACGATTCAACTTTCCAAAAAACTGCTGGAGGCCAATGAACAGGAGGCTTTCCGCGCCGTGTCCGCCTTCTTCGCGCACGATTTGAAAAACGCCGCCTCCACCCTTTCGCTGATGCTGCAAAATCTCCCACTGCATTTTGACGACCCGGAATTTCGCGCCGACGTCCTGCGCGGCATTTCCAAAACCGTCAACCACATGAACCATCTCATCAGCCGGTTGAGCGTGCTGCGGCAGAAGCCCGAATTGCGCACCGTCCCGGCGGACTTGAATGAACTCGTCACCTCGGCGCTCGCCCGCTGGAAGGCCACGCCGGAAATCCGGCTGGAAACGGATCTGCAACCTTTGCCGGCCATTCAGCTCGACCCCGAGCAGATTCAAAACATCGTCACCAACCTGCTCCTCAATGCCCACGAAGCCATCGGCACGCGCGGTCAGATCCGCGTGCAGACCGCCCGGCAAAACGGCTGGGCCACCTTGAGCGTCAGCGACACGGGCTGCGGGATGTCCGAGGAATTTCTCCGCCACTCACTGTTCCGCCCCTTTCAAACCACCAAGAAAGGCGGCACTGGCATCGGCATGTTTCAATGCAAAATGATCGTTGAAGCCCACCACGGAAAAATTGAAGTCGAAAGCCAGCCCGGCAAAGGCTCCACTTTCCACGTCCGGCTGCCACTCCCCAAATGAATCTGATGAAACCGAAACTGCTCATTGTTGATGACGACGACGAAATCCGCACCCAGATGAAATGGGCGCTGACGGCGGACTACGAAATCGTCATGGCCGAAGATCGTGCCAGCGGACTCGAAGCCTTCCGCACGCACAAACCCGCCGTGGCCCTGCTCGATCTGGGCCTGCCACCACGCGCCGGCGACACCGAGGAAGGTTTCGCCCTGCTTGCGGAAATTCTGGCCGTGGACAAGATGACCAAGGCCATTGTCATCACCGGCCAGAACGAGCGTGAGCACGCCCTGCGCGCCATCGCCACAGGCGCGTATGATTTTCTCTGCAAGCCGGTCAGCATGGACGAGTTGAAAATCCTCATCAAACGCTGCTTCCATGTGGCCGGCCTCGAACGCGAAAACCGCAACCTCTGGCAGAACCTCGGCGACGGCCTGTTTGAAGGGATGCTGGGCACCGGCCAGAAAACGCAGGAAATGTTTTCCGCCATCCGCAAGGTCGCCACCACCGAGGCCCCCGTGCTGCTCCTCGGCGAAAGCGGCACCGGCAAGGAAAAGGCCGCGCTGGCCGTCCACTGCCGCAGCCCCCGCAGCGGCGGCCCGTTCATCGCGATCAACTGCGGCGCGATCCCGGAAACCCTGATCGAAAGCGAACTCTTCGGCCACGAGAAGGGCGCGTTCACCGGCGCCCACGTCCAGCGCAAGGGCCGCATCGAAACCGCCGACGGCGGCACCTTGTTCCTCGACGAGATCGGCGAACTCCCCGCCCCGTTGCAGGTCAAGTTTCTCCGCTTTCTGCAAGAGCAACGGTTCACGCGCGTCGGTGGCCGCGAGGAAATAAAAACCAACGTGCGCGTCATCGCCGCAACCAACGCTGATTTGAAAGGCAACATCCAGAGCGGAAAATTCCGCGAGGATTTGTATTACCGGCTTGCGGTCGTCACCATCAGCCTGCCTCCGCTCCGCGAGCGCGGCGACGACGCAAAACTGCTGGCGCAGATTTTCCTCCAACGCTTCGCCACGGAAAATGGCAAGACCAACCTGACGTTCCAGCCTGAGGCTCTGCGCGCCCTGACCCGGCACACCTGGCCCGGCAACATCCGCGAACTGGAAAACCGCGTGAAGCGAGCCGTCATCATGGCCGACAACAAACGCATCACGTCCGCCGATCTGGAACTCACTCAAGAGGGTGGAGGCGACCGCCCCACCACGCTCAAGGAAGCGCGGGAAGCCGTCGAACGCGTAATGATCCAGCAGGTGTTGCAACGCCACGCCGGCAGGATCAGCTCCGCCGCCATCGAACTCGGCATCAGCCGCCCGACACTTTATGAACTGATGGAGAAACTCGGCATCCAGCGCGAGTAAAGTTCCTCGCTCACAAAAATTGCGAAAGGCGCGGATTCATTTCCGCGCCTTTTGCTTTTAATCCTGATTCAATCTGATTACTCCACCGGACTGCTGCCCTCCGCCAAATCGTTGTCTGGCCGGCCAAAACCGCTTCGCTTCCCGCCTAAATCCTTCCCTAACCACGCCAGATCACCGTCCGGTCTGCCCATTCACACTCCCTCGCCCGCCAGATTGCTGACGCCTCGTCGCAAATCCCTGTGCCGCCTCGCCAGACCGCAAGCCTGAGTGCCAATGTGTCTCTCTCATCAGTCAATGTCCTCGCCTGACCACGCAAGATGCCTGCCTCGCCTCGCCGTTTGAAGTTCTGTCCTCACTGTCACGATCCGCTTGCATTATCTGCCTTCCAGATTACTGTGCTTGGCGAGGTGCGGCCTTTCCCGGGTCGCAATAACCATCCAAAACCAAGAATCGAAAGAAGAAAATATGGACGCTCCCAAACAAAACA
>JAYWBR010000112.1:0-6724 GCA_043781315.1 Verrucomicrobiota bacterium
GCGCAGATGAGTTTTTCCGGCGCGCTCATCGAGAACATCCAGAGCCTCGGCGCGAATAATCAACTCGGTTACGGCGGCAGTTGGAATTCCGGCAACCAGCAGGCACGCGGCTGGACGACGAGTGGCGGCAAGCCTCGGCTCGATCTCGTCAACTTTACTTATCACCACGCGCTCGCGCCGTTGATCTCGGACGAGACGCTCGAAATGGAACTGCGGATACACAAGCGGCAGATGGAACTTTTCTGGGGCACGAGTCCGGCGGTTTCACGCGGCTACTTTCCGGCGGAAACCTGTTTCACGGAGCGCATGATTCCGATTTTGAAAAAGGTCGGCATAGACTGGAGCGTTGTCGCCAACAACCACCTCACGCGCTCGTGCGCCGACTTTCCGCTCGTGCTCGGCAGCGGCGGTGAGAATTGCGACATCCCCAATCCCGCCGACCAGTTGAATCCCGCCCAAGGCGCGGCCAACTACAAACGCCTGTCCATCGAACGCGGTTGCTCACCATCCGCTGCGCTGCCGTTTGCGTTTCAAGTTCACTACGCCCGTTACGTGGATCCGAACACCGGCGCGGATTCGCGGCTCATCGTCGTCCCCGCCGACCAGGCGCTCGGCTGGCGCGACAGCTATGGTCAGTGGGACATCAGTCTCTTGAGCGATCTCGCGGCGCGCAACAATCCGGCCAAGCCCGCCATCGCGCTCTTCGCGCACGACGGCGACAACGCCTGGAGCGGCGGCTACTCCTATTACATGAGCGACGGCGTCCCGCACATCGCGGGGCAATCCGCCGGGGCCGGTTACGAACCGAGCACGGTGGAACAGTTCCTCGCGGAAAATCCGCCGGGTACGAATGACGTTGTCCATGTCGAGGACGGCGGCTGGGTTTTTGCCGACGGCGACTTCGGCTCGCCGTCGTTCATCAACTGGCACTGGCCGCCGGGCCATGCTGTCAGCGGTGTGAACGTGGTGGATCCCAGTGTCGGCGTCAGCGACAAGGCTGATAACTGGCGCGTGATTGTCGCCACAGAAAATTGCGTCAAGACCGCGCAACAAATTGCCGGCACAACTCCGCGCGTGGATCAGGTGCGTGATCCGGGAAGTTTTTCCACCGCGCCCAACGCGGTCGAACTCGGCTGGCATTATTATCTCGCGGGCCTCGACAGCGGGTTTGTTTATTACGGCTGCCACGATGATGAATGTCAGCGCGCAGTCGTCGCGCAGTCGAACGCCGTGCGAAACGTGAACGCCATTCTCACCACCGCGTCCACCACGGACACCACGCCGCCGACGATGTTTCAGCCGCAGCGTCATCCGTGGAATCCGGGCGGCACCAACTTCGGCGTGCAATACGGTTACAAAGTTACGGTCGCGCCGAACTCGGATTTCTGGGTTTGGACTTATGCCTACGACGTTTCCGGCGTGACGAGTGCGACGTTATTCTTTCGCGTCAACGGCACGAATCCGCCGACGAGCGATCAATTCAAAACCTACGCGGGCGGCGCGCTGGCGGGCGCGTGGCAATCTTCCAACCTGACCAAGCGCGTCGTCGCTCCGATCCTCGGCGTCACGCCGCAGTTCATCGCGGATTATTTTTACGCGAAGGTCGGCGGTGTCTCGAACGCATTCGTGGATTACTACGTCGCGGCGACGGACGCGCGCGGCAACATCGGCAAGTCGCCCATCCAACACGTCTGGGTCGCGGCGGGCGGTGGTGGTTCGAGCGGCGGCAGCAGCGGCCCGGTTTCCGTCTCGCCCGCTCCGCCGGTGACGGGAAGTTCTGTGACCATTCAATACGTTGCTACCGGTCGCAACCTCGCGGCGGCGAATCCGGTTTACCTGCACGTCGGCTGGAATAATTGGGCCACGGTTGCTTCCCCCGACGCTGCGATGACGTTCAACTCCGCGTCGAACTGGTGGCAGTTCAGCGTGACCGTTCCCGCGAACGCGACGCAGCTTGACTGCGTATTCAACAACGGCGCGGGAACGTGGGACAACAATAGCGGTGCCGACTGGCATTTCGCCGTCGCCACCAACAGCAACCCGCAACCGCCGTCGCAGCCGCAAAATCTCGCGGCCGTTGCGCTGCAAACCAACCAGATCAATTTGTCGTGGGCCGCTGCTGCGGGTGCGAGCAGCTACCTCATCAACCGTGACAACGCGGCGTTGACCATGACGACCGGCACGAGTTTTTCCGACACCGGACTCGTGGTGAATTCGTACCACTGCTACTCCATCGTGGCGTCGAACAGCATCGGCTTTTCCACGCCGAGCGCGACGGCCTGCACGAACACCTTCACCAACCCGCCGGTCAGCCTGCCGGCGTTTGTTTTGGATGGCGTGGCGGACTCCGCCGGTTATTTGCTGGCCAGCAGCGGCATGGTGCTTTACGGCGCGGTGCGCGGCCCGACGCTTTATGTCGCCACCTGGTCGCCGGGCACGAGCGGGGCGAACGATCATTTTATTTTCGTCACCGATCAACTGCTTGCGTCCGCCACGGCGGCAGCGCCGTGGGCGAAGTCGGGGAAAGTCGCCGTCGCCACCAGTAAACCCTTTCTCGCTGCGGAAAGTTTGAACTCCTATCTGTCGTGGTTTAATGCACCGACGGGATCACTGGCGTTCAAGTCCGCCACGAATTCTGGCGTGCTGGAAGGCACGATCAATCTCGTGTCCGCGTTCGGCGCGATGCCCACAAACATTTATCTCTGCGCCGCCGCCTACCAGACCGCCGACGGTGGAACCCTGGCCGCGCAATGTCCTGCTGGCTCCGGCCTGGACATTGAGACGAATGAATTTCTCTGCCTCCCGCTCACCGCGCTGAATGATTCGTTCGGCAACGGAACGTTTGATCTGTGCGATCCAACGCGCAGTTTCCGCATCTTGAACACGCGCTCCATTACCAATCGCACCGCATTGTACTGGGCCGCGATGCCGGGGCGAAGTTATCAGGTGCTGTATGCGGACTCGTTGCAAAAACCGTGGACCAATCTGCCGGGTGCTTCCAACTTCGCCGCGCCGCCGCTGGTGAACCTGAGCTTCACCGACGCCCCGCCGGTCGGAGTCACCCAGCGTTTTTATCGCGTGAGACTGCTGCCTTGAAGTGTGATTCAGCGGACGGCTTCCGGTTTTACTTCCACTGTTCGGCTGCGCGCGGCGAAAGCGGGCGGGAGTTTTCCGCATCCAAAATTTTCTGCGCCCCGCCGACCACCCGCTCCCAGTCCAATGCCGGGCCGGGATCGTTCTTGTTGGTCTGAACGTGATAATGCCCCAGCACGCCCTGATATTTTTCGAGGGCGTCATCCGGCAGTTTGTGCGGAATCAATTTCCCCTCGGCATCGGTGGGATACCGGCATTTTAGTTTCGGAAAGATTTTGCACAGCGCGGACGTCAGTTTTGTCAGGGCGGCATACTGCTCCGGGGTGTAATCATATTGCTCCAGTTCGTCGCCCTGGATGGTCCCGCGCACGGGCTGGGGGCGGGCCGGATGGCCGGTGAAATGTTTCGTGCGGAAGCCGCCGTCGCCGAATCGTCTGGGGAGGGTGATCCGCGTCGGGCCGTTGGCACTTGGCTGATACCATTGGTCAAACGGATTGTCTCCCCCGACGGCGTACGCGCCGATGTTGGCGATCTCCACGCCGATGGAGCGGTCGTTGGAGGTCGTCGCGTGCCAGGCGCGTTCTTTCAAATCCAGCGTCTGATAAATCGTCCCGTCGAGATCGAGCATGAAGTGAACGCTCAGGCCGCGGTCATCCTGGAGCACCAGAAAGCAGGTCCGGCTCGTGCCGCAGACATCGAAGTGCAGCACGAACTGGTCAACCACGCTTTGCAACAGGGGCAAATCCCAACCGCCACCGCGCACGGTTTCAATTTGATTTGCCGTCAAGCCGGCCGTGCGCAGGCTGTAGCGGTTCGGCGTCTTCAAGGTCCAGACTTCGGCGTGCGAATGGTCCCAGTCGGAATTGTCCAGCGGCGCGAACCGCCGCTCCACGCGGTAGGCATCGTAACCGCCGGGATCCAGCCACAAAACCACCGGCGTGCCGGTATGGAAAAATTGTCCCGCCGCCACGATCTCGTCGCCCCGGCGCGGCTCCAGTTGGCCGGTGCGCGGGAGCGTGTGGCAGCCGGTCGCGCACAGCACGGCCAGGAGTCCGGTGAAAAGTTTCGGTTTCATTTCTTCAACGCCGGCAGGCTGGCGGCGGCCACCGCCTGGCCGACGCGCCGGGATTTTTCATCCGGCACGCGGAGTTCGAGCTGCCGGGCAACTTCTGGGAATTCTTTTTTTAAAACGCGCCGCGCCGTGGCCAGCACCAGATCGCCGCCCGCGCCGGTGGTGACGCGGCCGAGGATCAATGCCTGGCGGTAATCATAGAAGTCCGCGTAGTGCGCGAGCGCGCAGCCAAGATAAACGCCGATGGTTTCGTAAATTTTCGCCGCGCGGGCATCGCCTTTGGCCATGAGGGTTTGCACTTCCTTGAGCCGTTCGGGCAGGCCCATTTTTTTTGGCAGGGAAATTTTCGCGGCCGGCAACAGTTTGTTCACCGCCTGCTGCGAGAAATACATGACGCCGGTGCCCCGGTCCCCGGACCATTCGTCAGCGGCGGCGTTGGGCTGGTAGTCCACCGGCACGAAGGCGAGTTCGTTCAACCAGCCGGGAATCCGGCCCTGACGATCCATGAAACCCGCCGCCTGGCTTGAACCCAAAGCAATGCCGAGCATCCCGCGACTGCCGAGTGACAATGCGCCGGCGAGCGCGGTCACGTCGCCGTCGTTCATCACCACGAGCGGCACGTTCCATTCGCGTTGCAGGCGTTTGAACATGCCCGCTGCCTGGGGGAAAAGTTTTTTGGGAATCGCGCGCAGCAGCGAGGCGACGCGGATTTCATTGTCCACGATGATGCCCGCCGAGCTGCCGCCGATGGCCTCCACGCGGGGCAGCTGCGCCGCCGCCCGGTGCAGTGCGGAGGCGAGATGATGATAATGGTATTCGGGGTTCGCGTGCGCGCGGGGATCCCACGGCATTTCCTCGGTGAAAACCGCCTCACCATTGATCACCGCCGAAACCTTGTAATCACTGGCGCCCAGATCAAAACCGATGCGGCAGCCTTGGAGATGACCGCCGGCGGCGAGCTGCGTCTCCCGGGCGGACGGAACTTTTTCGGCCGTGGTCACGACGACCTGAAACTTTTTGCCGTAGGCCGCCGTCATCATGTCGCAGTCGAACTGGCGCACGCCCCGTGGCGAATAGTGTTTGCGGATGTATTCGCCGACCGGCTTCGGCCCGCCGACATAAAGTTTCCAACCGCCGCGCGCCCACAGCAAAAATTTCACGAGGCGTTCCACGTAGCGCAGGGTGGCGGCATCGGCTTCCGGCCGGATCACGGTTTCAAAGCGCGAGACTAAATTATTTTCGCGTTCCAGCCCGAGGACGAGCGGGACGGCGCGGCCGGACTTTTTCGTGTCCGCCAGATATTGGCGATTAAACCGGATGGCGGGTTGGAACTGCGGATCCAGCGGCGCGGGGCAGGGGGCGGGCATGTGGTTCGTGTTCATCGGCGAACTTAGGCAAAGGTTGGCGGAGGATCTTTCTGGGCGTGGTGCATGTTCGGCACGGGTTGTCTCCCCGACAGATTGCCCTGCCAGCAGGGTGGCGCGCGAGAACTTTTTGAGGCGTTTATTCCAGCACCCGCGGCGTCCGGGCCTGGTGGTCGCGTCTCGGGCCGCAAGCTATGAGATTGCAAATGGAGTGAAATCTGTTTGTATTTCCGAGTGAAACTGACCGCCCATCCACACGCCATGTTGCTGGCCAATCCCTGGAAAATCGCCAGCTCCAAAGGTTCCGCCACCCACCGCACCGTCATCGTGGAACTCACGGATGCGGACGGCGTGCAGGCCGTGGGCGAGGCGGCACCTTCTTCCCTTTATGGTGAATCTGCCGACGGGCTTTTGAAATTCCTCGGCGGGTTGGACGTTAGCAAGATTTCATTTGCCGACGTGCCGGGCAGCATGAATTATTTGGAATCGTTGCCGGGCATTCCCGTGTCTGCCAAGTGCGCGCTGAACCTGGCGCTGCTCGACGGCGCGGCGAAACGCGCGGGCCAGGCGCTCTACGATTATCTCGGGCTGGGTTTCCGTGAACACCACCACGTCACCTCGTTCAGCATCGGCATTGATGCGCCGGACATCATCCGCCGGAAAGTCGAGGACGCCGCGCCGTATCCCGTGATCAAACTCAAGGTGGGCGACCCGCGTGACCGCGAGAATTTCGCCGCGCTGCGGGCCGTGGCTCCCGCAAAACCCGTGCGCGTGGATGCCAACGAAGGTTGGAAGACGAAGGAAGAAGCGCTGCGGATGATCGAGTGGCTGATGGCGACGGACAAACATCTTCAGTTCATCGAGCAACCCATGCCGCGCACGGCGAGCGAGGCGGATTTGAAATGGCTCAAGGCGCGTTCGCCGCTCCCGATTTTTGCGGATGAATCCTGCCACACGGTCGTGGACATTCCGCGTTGTGCCGAGTGTTTTCACGGGGTGAATGTAAAGCTGGTCAAGACCGGTGGCGTGAGCATGGCGTTCGAGACGTTGAAGGCCGCGCGGCAGGCGGGGTTGCAGACGATGATCGGCTGCATGATCGAGACAAGCGTGCTGATCAGCGCCGCCGCGCATCTGGCAGAACTGGCGGATTATCTGGATGTGGATGGAAATCTTCTGACGACGAACGATCCGTTTG
>JAYWBR010000113.1:0-6705 GCA_043781315.1 Verrucomicrobiota bacterium
CCAATCAATCCTCCGGCAAGCCGCAGGGCAACCGGGGCGCAATGTTTTACGGACTTTCGCTCGTGTCTTTTGTTCTGGCGCTGTTGAGCAAAACTTCAACGGTCATGCTGCCGGTGGTGCTGATCGGTTGCGCCGCCTGGCAGCGCGGACGAATCTCCCGCCGCGACTGGCTTCATACCAGTCCGTTCTTTTTTTTGGCGGCAGCTTTCGGCCTGATGTCGTCGTGGTTCCAAAAATATCAGGCGCTCGCCGGCGAAACGCTTCAGCCGTCGGGCTTCTGGGAAAGGCTGGCCGGGGCGGGACAGAACTTCTGGTTCTACTTGGGAAAAGCGCTGCTGCCTCACAACCTGAGCATCGTTTATCTGCGATGGAAAGTGGAGGCGGCCACGTTCGCGGCCTGGCTTCCGCTGCTCCTTTTGTTTGCTGTTTTTATCCTCGGTTGGAGTTTCCGCCGCAGTTGGGGGCGTCATGCGCTGTTCGGGCTGGGGTGCTTTGCCGTCACTTTGTTTCCGGCGCTCGGCTTCTTTGATGCCCAATATTTGGTGAAGTTCCAGGTTTCGGATCACCTTCAATACCTGCCGTTGATCGCCCCGCTGGCATTGGCCGGGGCCGCACTTGTTTCCTGGCTGCCGTCGGCGCACGCAAAACCGCTCGGGGCTGCCCTGATCCTAACGCTGGCGGTTTTCACCTGCCACCGCGCGAAAGTGTTTTCCACCGAGGAAAGTTTGTGGCGGGACACGCTCGCAAAAAATCCGGCGGCGGCGGGCGCGCATAACGACCTTGGCATCATCCTGGCGAAAAGAGGCAACTTGTCCGAGGCCAGCGCGCATTTTGAGGCCGCGCTGCAATCCGTTCCGGACGACCCGACCGCGCTTTCAAACTTGGGCAAGGTTTTGGTCATGCAAGGCCGGCTGCCGGAGGCGCTGGAACATTTTCAAGCCGCGCTCAAAAGCAAACCCGGCAATCCGGCCGCGCACGAGAACCTGGCCCAGGTGTTAAGCCAGCTGGGCAAAGATCGCGAAGCCATTTTCTATTTTAACTCGGCGTTGCGGCTCCGGCCGAACATGGAAACCCGTTTGAATCTGGCCGGCCTGCTTTACAAAAAGGGTGATTTCCACGAGGCGGCGGCGCAATACCGCCAGGTGTTGTCACTCAATCCCAAACAGCCCGAGCCGCTCAACAATCTTGCCTGGCTGCTCGCCACCTGCCCGGACAACCGCGTGCGCGACGGGGGCGAAGCCGTCCGTTGCGCCGAACAGGCCTGTCGGTTGACCGGTTTCAAGGAGACCGGAATGACCGGCACCCTGGCGGCGGCTTACGCGGAGGCAGGACGTTTCCCGGACGCGATTGCCGTCTGCGAAAAAACGGTCAGTGTCGCAACTGCCGCCGGTGACGCGCCGTTTGCGGCCATAAACAAGGAGCTTTTGACGCTGTATCGTGCGGGCAAACCTTACCATGAAAAAATCTCCGCCGGCACCGCTCGTGACTGAGTCGTCTCCACACATCAAGGCTGGCACCGAATTTCCCGATTTTTTATGATCCCAGAATCATCCGAGATAATG
The DNA here is from genome assembly GCA_043781315.1 of Verrucomicrobiota bacterium. Classification (GTDB taxonomy): domain Bacteria; phylum Verrucomicrobiota; class Verrucomicrobiia; order Limisphaerales; family CAIQOK01; genus CAIQOK01. The sequence goes on from JAYWBR010000113.1 coordinate 1,563, forward strand.
TTCGTGCGCCACAAGCCCAGCCCCAGTCGCCGTGAAATGCGTCTCGTCGTCGTCGCCGTGTTGGTCGGCCTGATGACGGCCATCATCCTGGCGTTGGTAATGATTGCCGAGGCCAGGAAGCACGCGAATTGATCTAAACAAGCCGTCGCTTGGCCGGCCATTTCCTGATTGGCGCGCGCGCAGTTTTTGCTACCCTGTCCGCATGGAAATGTTTCATCGAATTTTGAAGGCGGCGGTGGACGGCGGCGCCTCGGACATCCACCTCAAGGTCGGCACGCCCGTCATCTTCCGCATCAGCCGCCAGCTCGTCGCCATTGAATGTCCGCATCCCACTCAGGAATGGATGGACATGGTGGTGGAAAAAATCACCCCGCCGCACCATCGCAAAAAACTCGAGGACGAGCGGGAGATTGACTTCTCCTACTACCTGCCCGGCGTCGGCCGTTTCCGCACCAACCTCTTTCAACAGCGCGGCTCCTGGTGTTTCGCCATGCGCTACGTCAAGACCAACGTGCCGAGCTTCGAGGATCTGGGGCTGCTGCCGATCGTGAAACAAATTGCCGAGTCACCGCGCGGCATCGTGCTGGTCGCGGGTTCTACCGGCTCGGGCAAATCCACCACGCTCGCGGCGATGATCGAGCACATCAACGCCAATTTCAAAAAGCATCTCATCACGATGGAAGACCCGATCGAGTATGTTTTCGAGGACAACCAGTCCGTGATCGAGCAGCGGGAAGTCGGGCTGGACACACTTTCTTTCAACCACGCGCTCAAGCATGTGCTGCGGCAGGATCCGGACATCATCATGATCGGCGAGATGCGCGACGCGGTCAGCTTCAGCGCGGCCATCAGCGCGGCGGACACTGGCCACCTCGTCCTGTCCACGCTGCACACCACCAACGCCGCGCAGTCCGTCAACCGCATCCTGGATTTCTTCAAGGCCGAGGAGCGCGAACAGGTCCGCCGCCAGCTCGCCGGGTGCCTGCAGGCGGTCGTCTGCCAGCGCATGGTCGGCACTGTCAGCGGCACCATGACGCCGGCCTTGGAAATTTTGATCAACACCTCCACGGTGAAAAAACTCATCGAAGAAAACCGCCTGGACAAACTCGGCCCCGCCATCGAAACCGGCAATGAAGACGGCATGTTGAACTTCAACCAGGCGCTCTTCCAACTGGTGAAGGACGGCAAGGTGTCGAAGGCGGAAGCCTTGGCCAAGGCCAGCAATCCGCAGGCGCTCGAGATGAATTTCAAGGGCATCTTCAACTCCGAAGGCCGCCGGATTCTGGGTTGACCCGGGCCGGGCGTACTCGCGAAATGTCTGGCGGGCTGACGCTCAGGTGGGCGCACGCCTACCGGTGATGGTGGTGATTGAACCGATTGCGTCTCTTGATTGTTTTGCGATGGCGGTGGGTGTCAATCACCAGCAGCAGAAAGATAATCAGCCCCGCCACGAACAGAACAATGATGCTTGGTTTTTCCTGCCAAACGTTGGTTACGAAACTGGTGAAGTCGGAATTCATCCACCAGCTTACTCCCGTTCCAGCCTAAATCCAAAAGCACCGTTCTGCCGCCGCCAGGCGCCGCCCTGAATGAAAGCTACTTGATCGGCGCAACGTAATGTTCGCCCGTGTCCAGATGGCGCACGATCATCTCCACGGTGCGATCCACCGCGCCCATGTTTTCGCGCACCACTGTGGCCGCGCGTTCGCCGAGTTCCCGGCGGCGGGCTTCGCTGCCGAGCAGTTCGGCGAAAACTTTTTCCAGCTCCGCCGCATCCGGCACCTGGATCACCGCGCGCTGGGCCAGGAAAATCCGCGCTACGTCTTCAAAGTTCTGCATGTTCGGTCCAAACACCGTGGCTTTGCCCAGGGCGGCGGGTTCAATCGGGTTTTGACCGCCGTTCGCCGTAAGGCTTTTGCCGACGAAGACGACGCTGGCCGCCTGATAAAAGTTCATCAGTTCCCCGGTGGTGTTGACCAGCAGACATTCGATGGAGCCGGGCGCGAGCCGGGTGGTGGAGGTGATGTCCGTCCGATAAAACAGTTTGACGCCCGACTTGGCGAGTTGTTTGCCGAGGTTTTTGGCGCGCTCAAAATGACGCGGCGCGAGGATCAGAAACAGATTGGGAAACTTCACCCGCAGCCGGAGAAATTGTTCGACGAGAATTTCCTCCTCACCGTCGTGGGTGCTGCCGGCGACGAGCAACAACGCGTTGGCGGGAACCCCGAGCTGTGCGAGCAGCGCGGGCACGTCCAGCGGCTTGGTGACGTGGAGGTTCGCGGTGTCGAATTTCAAATTGCCCGGCACCTGCACCGCCTCCGGGCGGCAGCCGATCTCGCGCAGCTTGACTGCGTCCGCCTCGTTCTGCGCGCCCACGCCGGTGAAGGCGGCGAACAGGGGGCGAAAGAGAAACCCGAAGCGTTTGTAGCCGCGATGCGATTTGGCGGACAGGCGGGCATTGACCAGGAACAGTGGAATTTTTTTGTCGCGCAACCACCAGATAAAATTCGGCCAGATTTCCGCCTCCACCAGCACGACGGCTTCGGGACGAAGGGTGCCCAGCGCGCGCGCGACGTATTTCTTCCGGTCAATGGGGTAATAAAATTTGCCGATGTGCAGCGGCAGTTTTTTTTGCAGCTCGCCCATGCCGGTGGTGGTGGTGGTGGAGACGACAATTTTCAAATTCGGCATCCTTGGTTCTAGCGCACGGATGAGCTGGGTGCAGATGTTGACCTCGCCGACGCTGACGGCATGGAGCCAGAGGACGTGGCGGTTGGTGATGGCCTGCTTGAACTTGGCGTCAAACACGCCAAACCGCTGCCAGAAGCCGGTCTGCCACTGCCCGCGCCGCCACATCCGCCAGAAATAATATGGCGAGGCCAGCACGAAAAAAATCGTGAACAGGATGTTGTAAATGAATCGCAACGGGTTTCCCAAATTGTCGGGCCGGTATTAAAAGGGAGAATCACCGCGTCCGGCAAAACAAATTTTGGTTCCCGGCCCTGAACCGCTTAATCAGCCTACGTTCAAAAACCCAAAGATTGGGGAAAGCCAAAGATCAGGTTTGGTTTCAATCTTTGGCTTTCCCCAATCTTTGGGCGAAGCGATCACCCTTGCCCACCGGCGCTTTTCAACGACGAAAGAAAATCCACCAGACCACGAGCAGCATCGGCAGCATGAAGGGCAGGGTGTATTTGAAGATGAATTCCAGAAATCCCGGCGTCTTGACCTTCTGGTGTTCGGCAATCGCCTTGACCATGAAGTTCGGCCCGTTGCCGATGTAGGTGTTCGCGCCGAAGAAGACCGCGCCGACGCTGATGGCCAGGATGTATTTGTTGAACGCCACGTTGCCGAGCAGGAAGCAGATTTCGATTTCCTCGCTGCTCACGCCTTTGGCCAGCACCTGGTCGCCGTGATATTTTTGCAGGGCGAGAAAGGTGTTCTTAATCTCGTCGGCGTGTGATCCCACGACGCCGGCGAGATCCGCGCCGCCGGTCTGGATCAGGTGCTGCACCTGCGCGACCACGTCGTGATCCACGAACGAACTGAACGTGGCGCTGAGAAAACACAGGTAGGTCGGCGCGTTGTCGAGCACGCTGGAAAGCGCGCCGCAACCCCAGTAAAAAATCCCCGACGCCGGATTCGCCCCCAGCAGCGTGCCGGCATTGCCCTCCAGCCAGCCGAGCGCGGGCAGCATCGTTGCAAAAATTCCCACGAACAAAATCGCGACCTCCTGGATGGGATGGAAATTAAAATGGTTCGCCTCGTGGATGGATTTCTTGGTCGTGAAATAAGAGCCGGCGGCGGCGGCGAGCATCAGGACTTCGCGGACGAAGATGGGGCGGTCAATGAAAACGGTGGCGAGCAGGACGGCGAGAAAGAACACATTGTAAAGCCCGTCGAAGCGCCATTGTTCGTGGGCGGTTTCCTTTTCCCGGACTTCGCGCGGGGCGCGGGCGAAGTTGATTTTATCCACGACGTAAAACATGACCAGCATGATCCCAACGCCCGTGGCCCACATCGGCCAGCAATGCTCCGCCACCCACCAGAACGGAATGCCGCGCAGATAGCCGAGGAACAGCGGCGGGTCGCCGATGGGGGTGAGGCAGCCGCCGAGGTTGGACACGATGAAAATAAAAAAAACGATGTGGTGCGCCGTGACGCGGTATTTGTTCATCCGAATCCACGGACGGATCAGCAGCATGGATGCGCCGGTGGTGCCGAGAACATTGGCCAGCACCGCGCCGATCAGGAGGAACAGCACGTTGGCCAGCGGCGTGGCCTCGCCTTTGACGCTGATGTGAATGCCGCCCGAGACGACATAGAGCGAGCCGATGAGTGCGATGAAGCTGAAGTACTCGTGCGCGACATGAACCACGGGCGTGTAGGCGTGCAACCCGGCGAGATAATAAGTCAGCGTGACCGCCGCGAGGCCAAAGGCGACTTTCGGATAATGCTTCGTCCACCACGTTGCAAACAACAACGGCCCCAGCGCGATGGCCGCCAGCAAAATGCCGAACGGCAGGATCATCCAGGGATTTAAATCCGGAGCGTGTGATTCCACGCCGCGCAGACTAGGGCAACGACCGGATGAAGGCAAACCGCGAACGTAAACGTCACGGAGTGCGCAAGCGATAGAACCGGTTCCCCGTCGGCGGATTGACGATGATGAACTTGAGCGTGCCGTTGTCCGTGGGCAGGGTCACCACGTTGCTCCAGTTCACGCTGGCGACGCTGTTCGTGTTTTGCTGCAACTGAAATCCCGTCGAAGGCGAGGGCCAGGAAACCAGCGCAGTGTTTGTCGTCGTGATCGTGATGGCGAGCAACGGCGCGCCCGGCGTTTGCACCACCGAGAGCAAACTCCAGAAACCGCCCGTGAGGGAAAAATTCCCGCCGGTGATTGGCGCACCCGCATCCGGCTGGCCGATGGTGCCGCTCACGGAATACACGCCGCCCGTGCTCGTGCCGCCGCCACCGTCAATGGTGAACCAGTCAATCGAATAGGTCTGCGCGTGCGCGCTGGTCACGCCCAGCAACGCGGAACCGAAAAGGGCGAGGATGGTTTTCATGGTTTGCTTTCGTTTTGTTCGTTCAACCACTGTTCGTAACTGCGTTTGGGAATGGACAGCGTGGCGGCGCTCAA
>JAYWBR010000114.1:0-6665 GCA_043781315.1 Verrucomicrobiota bacterium
CGTTCCCGCAAACCAACTCCGCTGCCGCGCCGCTCACCGGCTCGCGTCGCCTCGCCGTCGGCTTGAATCAAAGCGGCACGGTGCTCTGCCTCGGCGGACTGCCGCTGAAAAGCGGACGCGATGTCGTGACCACGCTTGCGCCCGGCGCGGGGGCGTTTGTGGACGCGCAACGGCTGCCAGCGCCGACCATCGGCCTCGGCGCGGGAATTGATTCCTCGAACCGCATCATCGTCTTCGGTGGCATTGAGCCGAACGCGGCGACGGCGAATGTGAACGGCTACGTTTATACCACCGGCGGCGGCGGCGGCGCGGTCATCGCGGCGAAAACTTTTGCGGTTCACGACTTCGCATTTGCGCAGGACAATCTGCATCGGCTCTATTCCATCGGCGGCGCGACGGGCGCAAGCACGACGACTGGCACGAACGCCGTCGAGCGTTACGACGCGGCGGCGAACACTTGGACGACGCTCGCGCCGTTGCCTGTAGCGCGCATCAGCGCGACGGCGAGCTATGACGGTCACGGTCACATTATCGTGATTGGCGGCACGGACGCGGCGACCGCCGCGCCGACGCTCTCGGTTTTTTCCTACGACATCGCCGCGAATTTCTGGACGCAAATGTCGGACGCGCCCATCGGCACGCAGGTTGGCCGCGTCGCGCAACTCGGCGCGGATAATTTGATCTACCTCATCGGCAGCGCGAGCAGCCCGCAGATTTACGTTTATGATTCGCTCGCCAATTCCTGGTTCAACGGCCCGGCTCTGACTGTGATTCGCAGCCAGCCCGCGACGGCGCTGGGCGATGACGGCTTCATTTACGTCATGGGCGGCGACAACGCGGCGAATGGCAACAACGGCCTCGCCACCACGGAAAAATTTGACACTGGCAGCATCATCGCGCCGCAGATTGTTTCCGCCGTGCCGTTCGCGGCGAACAACGTGCAAGTGCCGGCGAGCTTCAGTTACAAGGTCATCGCGCTCGGCAATCCGCGTCCGGCGCTCGCACTCGTCACCGCGCCGGCCGGCATGACGTTCAATGCTACCAACGGTTTGCTCAACTGGACGCCGGCCACGAATCAAGTCGGCACACACACCGTGCTCGTCCGCGCGACGAGTTCCGCCGGCGTGGCGGAACAAATTTTTGCCATCACCGTCACGCCGCCGCCCTTGCCGCCCGGCGACACGAATCGGCCGACCGCGCCCGCGAGCATCTCGCTCGTGTTCCGCAGCGCGACGAGCGTGACGCTCACCTGGCCCGCCGCGACGGACGACGTCGGCGTGGTGAGTTACACTCTCTACACGCTGTTTCGCGGCTCGCGTTCGTCGCACATCGGGCCGATCGCCGGCGGCGTGACGAATCGTTCCTTCATCGCGCCCGGCGCATACACGGTGTTCTACGTCGCGGCGGTGGACGCGGCGGGAAATGTATCCGTGCTTTCGCCCGGCGTGAGCGGCAGCGTGCTGACGTTGCCGGTGATCGGGCCGGTCACGCCAGGGCAGTCGCCGCCGACGGTGATTCAGGGCAATGCGTTTCTCTACAACATCGTCGCGTCCGCCAATCCCGGCGCGGGTTTTAGCAGCTTGACCGGCCCGGCGGGAATGAGTTTCACGCACGTCAGCGGCGCGAACACGAATGCGGATTACGTCGTCGTGCAATGGCAGCCGGGCGCGGGGCAAGTCGGGACAAACACGTTCACCGTCACAGCGACGAACGCGAACACGACCGGCAGCGGCGCGACGTTCAAAGTCGTCGTGCTGCCAAACGGAACGGACACTGTGCCGCCCACGCCCGTCGCGCAGATGACCGCGAGCGGAATTTCCTTTGATCGCTGCAATCTCTCGTGGACTCCTGCCGGCGACAACATCGGCGTGGTGAACTATCACCTCGTCGCCACCCACTTCGGCGCGACCTCAAATCACATCGTCACGCTCGACGTGCCCGGCGCGAACACGAACACGGTGTTGTCCGGTCTGCTCGCAGCGGCGGGCTACACCATCGTCATCACTCCATCCGACGCCGCCGGAAATGTCGGCGGCTCGACGAGCATTTTCCTGACGACGCTCGCACAACCGAACGTGACGCTGCACATCTCGAATGGCATTGCGGCAGGCACGCTCGCTTTGAGTTGGAATGGATTTGGTGCGCAATGGAAATTCACCGTGGAAAGTTCCGACTCGCTCACCGCGCCAAACTGGTCCGCCGTCACGCCGACGAACCAATGGCCGAGCCTCGGCACGAACCTCGTCGTCACGCCCAATGGCCCGATGAAGTTCTACCGCGTCAGTTCCACGCCCGCGCAGCCGTAAAGAGCGGCAGCGCGCAGAGGGCTCACTGATCGGCGAAGTGCAAAACGGCGGCGGCAGCCGTTACGGCGGCACGGTCATGCCCTACCAGGCTTACGACTCGGTGAACGTAACGATTGTCAGCACCTCGGGCGGCAGCAGCACCGTGCCGACGACGCCGTTCCAACTTTGATCCAGCTTCAACCTTGGCGACAGACCTTCCGTGTTTGCGGGTCTGTCGCTGAGTCATTTTCGGCCGCTGGCGGCAAGGTTCAGTTCACAAGCAGAAGATCATTTCACTGCGAAATGGTTGTTCATGAACGCGATCACCGGCAGCAAAACGGCGATCATGATGGGCAGTGTCAGAAGGATCAAGGCGGCCATTGTCGCGGCGAAGAAACCCACCCACGAACTTCCCCTGAGCGATTTCCGCGTCCAAACGTAAACGCAATAAATCGCCGCCAGGAGCGGCGGCATTACGATGATTGAATTATCCATAAACATATCCACCATGAATATCGTGAAAGCCGGCAGAGGTTTTCCAGCCAAAGCGAGGTTCATCATTTTTGGAAAATGCAAAATGGCCCAGAGGAACCAACAGGCGACGCTAAACAAGACGAGAATTAAACCTTGGACAATCATGTTCGCAGGACTCCTGTTCACCTTTGCAAATTCCGGCTCGAGCTGCGCGGGCGTCCCGGCCCGGCGCGTCGCGATCAGGAAGGATTCCTCCGACGACAATCCCTTGGTTTGCAGTTGCACGACTGAGTCGCGGACGTGCGACTCCAGTTCCTTCAGGTTCTCCACCTTGAACTGCGGTGATTGGCCGAGCTGTTCCAGCCAGAGCTGAAGTGCGTTGTTCAAATCAAACTCGATTGCGGTTCCCATAATTTTGTGAGGGTTTCGTGGACGCTCATCCACTGTTTTTTTTCTTCGTGCAACGCCTTGCGGCCTTCCTTGCGCAGGCGGTAATACTTCCGCTTCCGGCCGGTCTCCGCCTCGCGCCATTCGGATTCGATCAACTTCTCGTTCTCCATCCAGTGCAGCACGGGATAGAGCATGCCTTCGGTCCATTCGATTTTCCCGGACGACAATTCGCGCACGCGCTGGATGAGCGCGTAGCCGTAGTTCTCGCCCTCGGTCAGCACGGACAACACCAGCGGCACGGTCGAGGCGGCGACGAGTTCTTTAGCAAGCATGGCAATACTATGCCTAGCATTGTGATGCCTGGCAACGAAAACTTTCACCCTTGGATTTTGCGGGACTTGTTGCAGTCTGTGGGGCCAGCTATGAACAAACTTTGCCGAATCGTCCTCTGTCTCCCGCTGCTGCTCGGCGTGGCGGGTTGGTCGCTCACTGCGGCGGAGTTCTGGGTTTCCCCAAATGGCAGCGACACCAACGCGGCAACGCCGGAACATCCGCTGGCCTCTGTAAACATGGCGTTGCGCCAGGCCCGCGAACTTCGGCGGCGGAGCCAGGTTGCCACCAACGAGCCGGTAAAAATCATTTTACGAGGCGGAGTTTATCCGCTGACGAGTCCCCTGCTCTTTCGCCCGGAAGATTCGGGAACGGAAGCCAGTCCAACCTTGATCGAAGCCGCGCCGGGGGAAAAGCCCGTGTTGAGCGGCGGCGTGCCGGTCACCGGCTGGCGGCGGGTGACGGAAAAAATTCCCGGCCTGTCCGAAACCGCGCGGGGAGTCGTGTGGGTCGCCGACGCGCCGAAGTTTGGCGGGCGTGTTTTGGAAACCCGCCAGCTCTGGGTCAATAGTGACAAGGCGATTCGCGCCCGGGAACCGAACGGCGATAACTTAAACCGCCTGCTCGGCTGGGATCGCCGGCGGGAGGAGGCGTGGGTTCCGGCGGCGCTGGTGAAGTCGTTGCATGATGCGTCACGCCTGGAAATGGTTATTCATCAGCAGTGGGAAATCGCCGTGTGCCGCGTGAAATCGCTGGAGCGCCGGTCTCCGACCCGGCGCGATTCGGCTGGAGTTCAACCCGCCGGGCCGGAGACCGGCGCTCCGGGGACGGAGTCCGCCGACCGCGTCTGCGTCACCTTCCAGCAGCCTGAAAGCAAAATTGAATTCGCCCATCCCTGGCCGCAGCCGGTCATGTCCACCCACGGCAACGCGCCGTTCTACTTGGTGAACGCGCTGGATTTTCTGGACGAACCCGGCGAGTGGTTTCAAGAAATGCCCGGCGGAAAAATCTATTACTGGCCGCGCGGCGAGGAGGATTTGGCGAAGGCGGAGGTCATCGCACCCGCTTTGGAAACACTGGTGAAAGTGGACGGCAGTTTGGATCAGCCGGTGGCCCAGGTTCAATTCAAGGGAATCGCTTTTGCTCACTCAACCTGGATGCGTCCCGCTGAAGTCGGACACGTTCCCTTGCAGGCCGGGATGTTTCTGCTCGACGCCTACAAACTTTCGCCCAAAGGCACGGCATATCATCGCGGCCTCGACAACCTGGCGTGGATCGGCCGGCCACCGGCGGCGGTGTTCGTGCGCGGCGCAAATCATGTGGGCTTCGCGCGCTGCCGGTTTGAGCATCTGGCTTCGGCGGGTTTGGATTTTGCGAGCGGCACGCAGGACGATCTCATTGAAGGCTGTGTGTTCCGCGACATCGGCGGGAACGGAATTCAACTCGGGAAATTTTCCGACGAGAACGTGGAAACACATGTTCCTTACACCCCGACCGACGAGCGCGAGATTTGTTCACGCGAAAAAATCTCCAACAACCTCGTCACCGATTGCGCCAACGAAGACTGGGGCTGCGTGGGAATCTGCGTTGGTTATGGACGGGAAATTTCCATCGAACACAACGACGTGAACCACGTTTCCTACACCGGCATCAGCGTGGGCTGGGGTTGGACGAAGGCGACGAACTGTCTGGCAAACAATCGCATCGTGGCGAACCACGTCCATCACGTCGCCACCCGGATGTGCGACACGGCGGGCATCTACACGTTGTCCGCGCAACCCGGCACGGTGGTCGCTGAAAATTCCGTGCATGACATCGAGATGAGTCCTTACGTGTCCGATCCGGAGCACTGGTTTTATCTCTACCTCGACGAAGGCTCGTCGTTCATCACGGTGCGCGACAACTGGTGTCCGGAGGAAAAGTTTTTGAAGAACGCGAACGGGCCGGGAAATGTGTGGGAAAACAACGGGCCGAACGTCTCAAAGCAGATCAAGGACGCAGCTGGTCTGGAACCGACGTTTCGGGATTTGCTCGGGCGATAACTGTCACGGAGCGCGGAATTTATTCCGCTTCAATGTGGCCAACTTTTTGATGTTCGATACGCGCAAGGTATGTAAACGGTGAAGCGGGCTGAAGCCCGCGCTCCACTGTCACCGCTTCCGCCGTTTCGCCACGCCGAAGAAGTAGCCGCCATGCACACGGGCACCGGTCACGCGACGCTCAAAGCCGCGCGCAGCACCGGGCTTCTCCTCCTCGAACAACGCGGTGTAGCGATACTCAAATCCTTCCAGCCGGACGCGCTCAATCTTCTGGTTGATGAACCGTTCGATGGCCACGACGTGCGCCGAATCCTCGGCCACCATCAAGGTGAAGGCGTCGCCCTTCGCCTCGGCTCGGCCAGTGCGGCCGATACGATGGATGTAATCCTCGGGATGCTGCGGCACGTCGTAGTTGATGACGTGGCTCACGTCCGCGATGTCCAGGCCGCGCGCGGCGATGTCTGTGGCGACCAGCACTTCAAAACGTCCGTCGCGAAATCCTTGCAACGCCTGTTCGCGTTCCTTCTGCGTGCGGTTCGAGTGCAGCACGGCCACGGCGTGATTGTTGCGCTTGAGCAGGCCGGCGGCGCGGTCGGCCCCATGCTTGGTGCGGCAGAACACAATGACCGACTCATAATGCACATGCTCCAGCAGCGCGAGCAGCAGATCGGTTTTCTGCACATCGGCCACGGGGTAGATGACATGCTTGACGGTTTCCGCCGGCGTGCGGCGCGCGCCGATCTCGACGGTTTCAGGATTCTGCATCGTCCACTTGATGAGCGTCTCGATCTGCGGCGGAATGGTGGCGGAGAACAGCGAGGTTTGGCGGTTGCGCGGACAGCGTTCCACGATGCGGCGCACGTCCGGAAGAAAACCCATGTCCAACATGCGATCCGCCTCGTCAAGCACGAGGTATTGAATGTCCCCCAGATTGCACGCGCCTTGTTCGATGTGATCCAGCAAACGGCCGGGCGTGGCGACGATGATGTCCACGCCGACTTTCAACGCCTCGTTCTGCTTGCCGTAACCGACGCCGCCAAAAAAAACGGCCACCGTCAGATCCGTGAAGCGCGCGAAATCCCGGATGGCCGTCTCGACCTGCGCCGCGAGTTCGCGCGTGGGTTCGAGGATGAGCACGCGCGGACGC
>JAYWBR010000115.1:0-6636 GCA_043781315.1 Verrucomicrobiota bacterium
TTACTATCTCGACGCCACGCCGACACATTCGTATTTGAAAATGCTCTACAAGTATCCGCAACGGGAATTTCCGTACGCGCAGCTCGTGGAGGAAAACCGTCGGCGCAAAGGCGACAGCAAACAAATGGAGTTCGAGCTGCTCGACACGGGAATTTTTGAGGACGACCGCTACTTCGATGTCTTCGTGGAATACGCCAAGGCCGGGCCGGAAGATATTTTGATGCGCGTGACGGTTCACAATCGCGGGCCGGAGGCGGCGACGATTCATCTGCTGCCGCAGCTCTGGTTTCGCAACACCTGGTCGTGGCAGAAAGACGCGAAGAAACCTCAACTACGCAAGACCGCCACCAATGCCGTGAACGCTGACGTTCCCGGGCTTGGTGAATTCGAGCTTCACTGCGATGGTCAGCCCAAACTGTTATTCTGCGACAACGAAACCAATCCGCGCCGGCGCTGCGGGATGCCCGACGCCACCGGTTATTTCAAGGATGCGTTTGACGACTACGTGGTTCACGGCCAGACCGACGCGGTGAATCCAAACCAGGAAGGTACGAAGGCCGGCGCACTGCACAAGCTGACGATTCCGGCGGGCGGCTCGGCGAGCGTGCGGTTGCGGCTCGTAGCGCAGGCTTTCCAGCCTGCGGGTTCTGGCGACTTTCCAGTCGCCAGTTCCTCACCGCGCAAACGGAACAAGGAACTGGAAAGTTCCGTGAACCCGCAGACAGGAATGTCTGCGCTACAAGCCTTCGCCGACTTCGACGCCATCTTCACCACGCGCATCGCCGAGGCCGACGAGTTTTACGCCGCGTTGCAAAACGGCATTCACGACGCCGACGAGCGCAACGTCCAGCGCCAGGCTTTTGCCGGCATGATCTGGTCGAAGCAGTTTTTTTATTACGACGTTCGCGAATGGCTCAAGGGCGATCCCACCCAGCCGACTCCGCCGGCCGGCCGCAAAGAAGGCCGCAACGCCGACTGGCCACACCTCAACAACGCCGACATCATTTCGATGCCGGACAAATGGGAGTATCCGTGGTACGCCGCGTGGGATCTGGCGTTTCACACCATCCCGCTCGTGCTGGTGGACGCGGAGTTTGCCAAGGATCAACTCGTGCTGCTGACGCGCGAATGGTACATGCATCCCAACGGCCAACTGCCCGCCTACGAATGGGCGTTCGGCGACGTGAACCCGCCGGTTCATGCATGGGCGACGTGGCGTGTGTTCCAGATGGATCGCAAACAGCGCCGCGAAATGGATTCCACGGACAAGGGCGACCTGGCATTTCTCGAACGCGTCTTCCACAAGCTGCTGCTCAACTTCACCTGGTGGGTGAACCGCAAGGACGCGCAGGGCCGCAACATTTTCCAGGGCGGCTTCCTCGGGCTTGATAACATTGGGGTTTTTGATCGCAGCAAACCGTTGCCCACGGGCGGCTATCTCAACCAGGCCGACGGCACGAGCTGGATGGCGATGTATTGCCTGAACCTGCTGCGCATCTCACTGGAACTTGCGCGGCACAACAAAGTGTATGAGGACATCGCGACGAAATTTCTCGAACACTTCCTCGACATCGCCGCCGCCATCAACGGCGTGGGCGAGGGCGCGCTGGGTTTGTGGGACGAGGAGGACGAATTTTATTACGACCATCTTTGCCTGCCCGACGGCACGAACGTGCCGATGAAACTGCGCTCGCTCGTCGGGCTGATTCCGCTGTTCGCCGTGGAAGTACTCGATCCTTCGCTGCTGGAAAAATTGCCCGCGTTCAACAGCCGGATGAAGTGGTATCTCAACAACCGCCCCGACCTCGCCAAGCTCGTCTCGCGCTGGCAGGAACACGGTGCCGGCGAACGCAGCCTGCTCTCGCTGCTGCGCGGGCATCGCATGAAATGCCTGCTGCGCCGGATGCTGGATGAGACGGAGTTCCTCAGCGACTACGGCATCCGTGCGCTCTCGAAGGCGCACGAACAGAAGCCGTATCGCTTCCAGTGCAACGGCGACACGTTGGAAGTGCCCTACTGGCCGGCGGAATCGCAGAGCGGGCTGTTTGGCGGCAACTCCAACTGGCGCGGGCCGATCTGGCTGCCGGTGAATTTCCTGCTCATCGAGTCGCTGCAAAAATTCCATCACTACTACGGCCCGGAGTTCAAGATCGAGTGCCCGACACGCTCGGGAAACTTCGTCACGCTCAATGACGCCGCGAACGAAATCGCCCGGCGGCTCGCGAATCTTTTTCTCAAAGGCCGCGACGGCCAGCGGCCGGTGTTGAAGTATCACGCCAAGCTCGCCACCGATCCGCACTTCAAGGACTACATCCTGTTCCACGAATATTTTCACGGCGACACCGGGCGCGGCATCGGTGCCTCGCATCAGACCGGCTGGACGGGACTCGTGGCCAAGCTGTTGATGCCGCGCCGCGAATCGCTGCATCCGCACGACACGGTGTACGTGCAACGGCCGCCGACGGCGCAAAGTGCGGGCAAGAAAAAGCCGGCGGGCGAACGCAAGCGGGCTGGGAAGTGATTTCAGCCCCATCCCGAAATCAAAATCGGGAGCGCGCCCGCCCCGGGCGCAGTTTTCCGCACCTTCGCGGAAAACGGACGGCGCACGATGTTTTCCAACCCGACCAGCGGCAGTCCGTCATCCCAGTGCGGAACGCGGGGCGCGTTCCGCGACGCCCGGGGCGGGCGTGCTCCCCGAACTTTGGAATTGGGTTCAACCTTGCCAGCCTTTACCCGCGCGCCGGAAGAGGCTGCGCAGCGTCACCGCACCCAGCAGCAGAATGGCGGCGCTGTTCGGTTCCGGCACGGTGGTGCCGAGGGTCACCGACCAGCTTTGAATCGTGGACGCGGCCAGCGGCGAGACATCGGCGAAGAACAAGGTCCACGTTCCATTCGGATCCAGTCCGTTGAAGCCGCCCAGCAGCGCGTTGCGCGGATCGGTGTCGAGCGCGCCAAACGGATTCACGAAGCGGCCGTCCGGCGCGAAATTTCCCATGAGCGGATTGTTCAACGCCGTGTGGATGTCCGTCAGGTAGCTGTCGGAGAATTCCACGTTCATCCCGAAAACGCCGGAGCCGCCCGCGTTGGCGGACGTGCTGCCGATGCGGTTCAACAAGACGGAAAAGCCGCTGCCGTGCGTGAGATAAGCGTAAAGGTCACCGTTCCAACCGCCGGCGATTTGCAGATCCACGGTGACGTTGGTGACGACGAGCGGACTGCCGGCGGCGACGTTGAAGGTGAACGCAACGCCGCTGGCGTTGTTGTCGGGAATGAGCTGGCTGCCGGTCCAGTTGGTGGAAATGGTGCCGGGCACCACGGTGGCGGCAACGCGACCGGCCGTGAACATGACGGCGACAAGGCTCAAGATTTTTTTCATACGATTTGTGGCTGGGTGTTAATACGACGGATAGACGGTGCGATAGAAGCGCGTGGTGTTGCCATTCATCGGCTCGCGGAATTCAAAGATGCCGACGCCGAAGCCTTGATCGTATGTCGGCGCGGTGAGGTTCGCGACTTTTGCCCACGGGCCGGCCAGATCGGATGCGGCTTCGATGGTGTAGGTCAGGCCGGGGATGCCGGCAAAGCACACAACAAAATCACTCCCGTCCACCAGCGGGCCGGAAACGATGTTGAGCGAGATCAATCCACCGTTGCCGACAGTGACGGTCACCGTGCCGGTCGCCGGCGCGCTCTGGTCGTCAGTGATGGTGTAGGTGAATGTATCGTTGCCGCTGAAGTCGGTTGGCGGCGTGTAATCCACTAAGATTTGACCCGCCACTACATGGCTTACAACCGTGCCGAACGTGAGCGTGGTTCTACTGGAGGAGCTGACGGCAAGCACACGGAGCGCAAGCCCGCTCGGGTCAACGTCGTTCAACAAAAGTTTGGCGGTATTAAAAGTCACCAGTGTGTTAGTGGGAATGGTAAACGCGTCCGGATTTGCGATCGGCGGCGGCAGCACAGTAAATGTGGATTCGGCTGAGAAGGGCGAGCCGGCGAATGCGGTATCAATCGCCTGCACGCTCCAGAAATAATTTCCCGGCGGGAGGTTCTGCAACTGCCAGCGGTTGGTGGAGGCGTCGCCGGTGCGGACGACGCGGCGGAAGCCGTTAGACAAATCCGCGAGCGGCGATTCGATGTCGAGGCCGCCGGAGTTGGTGCCGACGCGGATTTGATATTTCAGGCCGTTGGCGTTGGTCGTTTGCGCGTCGGTGGCTTTCGCCCAGGCGAGCGAGACGAGATTATTCGAGCGCACATAGCTCAGCGCGGTAGGTGCAGTCGGCGGCGTGTTGGTGACGTAGTTGTTGTTGCGGTAGAGCGCGGTCTGCGACGGCCTGCCGCTGGCCAGGAGGGTGAAGGGCACGCCCGTGATCATTACATCCAGACGACCATCGTTGTTGAAGTCTGCCCAGGTGACGGCCCCGAGATAATTCGTCGGCAAGGTGGTCGGGATCAAACTAAATTGGATGGCCGTGGCCAGGGTGGTGGTGTTGCGATAGACGCGCGCCATGCCGCTGGTGGCCAGCCCGGTGGTCGTGCCGCTGATGAGAATATCCGGCTTTCCATCGTTGTCGTAATCACCGGCGGCGACGGAGGCGTAGCGTGCGCCGGGCAACGTGGTTTGCGTCTGGATGAAGGAAAAATTCCCGGCGTTCCGGTACAGCAGTGACAGGTATGAACCGTTATAGCCCGTGAGCAGAATATCCGGCAACCCATCGTTGTTAAAATCCGCCACGGCGAGCGAGCAGTTGTAAACGCCCGTCAAGGTTGCGGCCTGGGTGAACGTGCCGTTGCCGTTGTTGCGATACACCAGCGCAGTTCCCACACCGCTGGTGGACTGACCCGCGATGACGACATCCAGATCGCCGTCGCCATCAAAATCCGCCCATGCGACGGAGCCAAGGTAAATGCCCGCGAGTGAGATGGCGTTGCTGAACGTGCCGTTGCCGTTGTTGCGGTAAATGCGGGTGATCGCGCCACTCAAGGAGCCGTTCGTGATGCCAGATAGCAGCAAGTCTGGCCGGCCGTCGTTGTCGTAGTCACCCCAAGCAACCGCGCTGTTCATCAATTGGGGCAGGCCGGCGTTGATGTCGGTGAAGGTTCCGTCGCCATTGTTGCGATAGACGCGGGAGAACGTACCGGTGAAATTTCCATTGGTAGTGCCGGTCAGGATCAAATCCAGCCAGCCATCGTTGTCGAAGTCGGCCCACGCTGCGCTGCCGAGGGTGACGTTGGGCAGACCACTGACAACCGGCGTGAAGATACCGTTGCCGTCATTGCGGTAAAGCCGTGTCACCGGGAACGTGAGCGTGCCGTTCGTGTTGCCGGCGAGCAGCACATCGAGGCGGCCGTCGTTGTTGTAATCTCCCCATGCGACGAGGCTGTTTTGCACTTGGATGAAATTGCTCGACTGCAAACTGAACTGCTCGGCGGTCACGGTGAAGTTGTCGCTCGCGAACGCGCCGTTTGCATCCGTGACCGTGACGGTGATGACGGAAATGCCGTTGGTGCGCGCGGTGACCTGCACAGTGCGGTTTGAGCCAAAGCCGCCGAAGACGATGTTGGTGAGGGCGACGACGTTTGTATTCGAGGAGCGCGCGGAGAGGACGAGGTTGCTTGTGTCGGTTTCCAAATCACCGATGACGAAAGGAATTGCCGGGCCGGGCGAGTTGGTGCCGGGGGCGATGGTCAGGTCGGCAAGGTCGGAAATCGCGGGACGCTCGTTGGTAATGGTGAAGGTCTGGTCAACCCCGCCGGGCAATTGGAAGAAGGGCGAACCGGCGAATGCGGTGTCAATCGCCTGCACACTCCAGTAATAGGTACCCTTGGGCAGGTTGATCAGTACGGCGCGATTGGTCGGACCGACATTGCCGATGGCGGCGACGCGGCGCTGTCCGTTAGTCGGATCAGCCAGCGGCGAAACAATATCAATGCCGCCGGGCGTGGTGCCCACGCGCAGGTTGTAATTCAGTCCGTTGGATTTGGTCTGTGAATCCACCGGCGGCTGCCAGGTCAGCACGACGCTGTTGGTCAGGCCCGGGGTGGAGAATAAATCGAACGGCGTGGCGGGCGGAGAGTTGGTGGTTCCGCTGTTGTTGCGCAATAGGGCGGAATTGCTGGAGCCGCAGAACACGGCGTCGAGGTCGCCATCATTGTCAAAGTCACCCCAGGCTAGCGCGCCGTCAAACGTGGACGAAAGTGCCGTAGTCAATGTATCGGTGAACGTGCCATTCCCGTTGTTGCGATATAGCTTGGCGATGCTGCGCCCGTTGCCAACCAGCAGATCGAGGTAGCCGTCGTTGTTGTAATCGCCCCAGGCAATCTGCGGCCCACTGGCACCTGCAAAGCTGGCGGCTACAGTGAAGGTGTTATTGCGGTTGTTGTGATAGACGGCTGAAGTGGCCCCACTGCTATTGAAAACGGCGAAGTCCAGCCAGCCGTCGTTATCATAGTCCCCCCACGCGGCAGCACTGCTGATGAGACCACCGAACGAGTTGACCGTAATGTTGGTGAAATTGCCGTTGCCAAGATTGCGATAAATGTATCCAACGGAGGTGATGCCGTTGAGCGGGCCGACCAACAGAAGATCCGGCCGGCCATCGTTGTCGTAATCGCCCCACGCAGCGGTGCCGTTGT
>JAYWBR010000116.1:0-6619 GCA_043781315.1 Verrucomicrobiota bacterium
ATTTCGCAGGTTGCATCCGCAACGGCTTTTGGCACGACCGAGTCGGCCACGGTGCCGCCGTTCCAACCGTCAGCATCGGGATCGCGGCAATCTTCGCGCGGCCATTGCAAGGCTTGCGTCGTCTTTACGCGCGTGCCGCCGAATTGATACTCCGCATCAATCAAGCGCGTCGCCATCACGAGAGCGGCTTCCTTGTTGCCCGCAGACGCCGCCGTCCACGCCGAGGCATACAAATGCCCGTCGTGATACGCATCGCCGTCCGCCGCGTTTGCATAAGCGTTCGCGTCGGCCTTGCCGGTGCCGTCTTCCTTGATGAGCGTCAGCGCCATTTCAAGTGATGCTGATGTTGTCCACCGTCGTCACAATGTTGGCGCGGCTGTTCATAAGTTGACCGCGCTTGGCGGTGTCCTTGAGCCAGAACACCAGCTTGTCTTTCACCCATTCGACTTTGTCTTTGCTGGTGGCCGGGTCGTAGTTGGTGGCGGCACAGATGCCGTTCATGATTTGTGGCGCTTCCGCGTCCGGGATGTTCAATGTGATTTGCATGTTGCTGTTTCCTTCCGTTGGTTGGTTATTCGTAAAGTGTGCCGAGGTAATTCATGGCGACTAAAACTTCCGTGTCCGTCAGCGCACGGTTCCAGAGTCCGACGTGTCCGATCATGCCATAGAGATTTTGCGGCTCCATGTTTCCGCCCAGGGTGAAGGTGTCCACCGACAAGCCAGCATTAACAGTCGCGCCGCTTGCGGTGGCCGTCGCTTCACCAAACGGCCGCACCCATGCCGAGATTGTGCCGGCCATTTTACGGGATACGACGATGTAATTCTTGCTGGCATCAAAATATGAAGCCAACGGACGCGCTCCGTTGCGATCCGCCACCAACGCGCTGACGAGGGTGTCGTAGCAGCCAACCACCCAGGTATCCGGCGACGCCCAATCTTCCGCGCCCAGGCCATAATTCGCGACGCTCACCCAGCGTGGAACCCAGGCACCCGAAAGATTGGGCAGGTCAAGGTTGCCGACAAAAATGGAAGTCAGGTCGGCGAACGACCAGCCCACGTCGGCCGTCATTTTCCCGCCCCGGAAATACACGGCGGTGTTGCCCGTGCCGAGCGCGTTGAGCATCAGACTGGGGTTGCCATCCCCGTCGCCAAAGTAGGCCAGCGTCATCGGTTCGGAACCCTCGACGCTGCTCCAGGTGAGAATGTCCGTATCGCTGAAAGTCATCGAACTGGATTCAGCACGGAACTCAACGAGCAAACCGGAGAGTTGATCGAGCGAGGTAATCACCAGCGGTGTGGCACCGCCGGCTTGCCGACGGTGTTGTTGCCGCTGCAATGCCCACCAGGTCCGCAGACGATTACCGGTTGCCAGTTTTGCCAGCATGACTTGTTTTGGATTCAGCCGTTTTGCGTGGTTCAGTTTGAACCGGCTTTTCAGCGACCGGCTCAGGAGTTGCAGGCGCGGCCAGGGGCGACGCAACCGGTGCGGCATCCGCCACAATGAGCGGACGCCGCTGACGCCGGATGATGGGATACAGTTCGTGCATGGCGGTCAAATCGCGTTGGCACCAATGGCGATTTGCTTCCAGTTCGTGCCGTCCGAAACCGCGAGGCACGGCACAGCACCGGTGCCACCGGCGGACAGGTGAATGAGGCGACGCGGAAACTTCGCCGCAGTAGCCCCGGCGGCAACCGCCGCCGCGACATTGGTGTAAGTCGGATACTGGATTTGTTCGCCGCTGCGAATCTTTTCAAAACTTCGAGGATTGTCTTTGCCCATAATTAGTTGAGAGTTTTTAGTTGATGGTTGATAGGAGGAATCAGGAGTTCGTTGGTTCTCTCAACTCGCAGCTATCAACCATCAACTTGTTTAGATGTTGTGGTCAATCGCGACGATGCGGACGTTTTTGTTTTCAAACACCCGCGTCCAGTTGGAGCCGGTTTCCAGTTCCGCATTGGTCGGCGAATCACCGGCCACGCTCGCGCTGGTGAACCGCACGCCACGCGGATGCAGAATGTAACGGCGGCGATTGATCAGGATGCTGTCGCTGTCCAACGGCAACCGCGCCAGTTCCACGCCCTCAGTTCCGAACCCGCCTTGAAGCGGCTTGGAATCCAGCTTGGCCGTACCCTTGCCAAACGCGCCGGGACCGAACAGGTAGGTCGTGTAAACCGTGCCATCGGTCGTGCCCGCCCGCGTCGGCAGGTTGTCATCCACGACGACCCGCCGGCCTTGAAAGGTGCGGATCTGTGTCTTGCCTTCGCTGTCAGGGATGAAGTCAATCAAGTCCAGCTTGCGCAACGCGGCTTCCGTCGCGGAGTGCATCGCCACCGCCGTCAAACGGTCGCCCCGGTCGCCGAGCTTCACCGTCGCATCCACAAAGGTTACGCCGTTGAGCCGCGTCGCGACGGAACTGCCCGCGATGGATTCACTCGCGATGCCCAGCTTGTTGCCCGCCATCGAACCGGCGGCGAAGATGCCTTTCAGACAGGACACAATCAGCCCTTCATCCGTGCGCGCCCAATAATCGCCGACCAGATCCACAATGGCCTGCATGGGATCATCGCCGGAAATGACACCCGCCAGATGGTTCACACTCCACGCCTGCGCGTCATTGTGAATCCGGGCGGTGTCCTTGTCCGAGGGGATTTTATTCACCGTCAGCGACCCGGAATCACTCAGGATTTGCCGCGTCGCCGTCAGGTCTTTCCAGAACGGCATTTCCGCCGTCCTGCCACCGCCCGCCGCCAGGTCGTCAAACTCCGGCGCGGCTTCCACGATGCCGCATTGACCGAACGTGGAAAGTTCCGCCGTCCGCTCGATTGCGTATTTTTCAAACTCTGTGGGGATGATGATGTCCGCCACTGCTGTCTTGGCCATAAGCTATTTTCTCCGGTTATGACCCTCACGCGGCGGACTTCAATCGCGCCGCCAGTTGAGGGTCGGTTTTTTGCAGTTTCATCTGCTCCGTCAGATTCCAGGAATCTCGACGAAACGGATTTTTAGATGCCCGTGCGGAAGCACCCCCACCGGAGGCGTTGCTGGCAGCCCCGCCACCAGCGTTCGATTCAAACAGATGCGGAGCGTCGGACACCAGGGCGTCCACCCACTCCGCCAAATTCATCGGCGTCACACCATCCTTGCCCACGCGGGCCGTCTGGCCGTCAGACTCAAATGCCTGGGGAACTCCGTTCACCAGTTTGAAATTGGTGCGAGCGCGCGAGGTGATGTCAGGAATGGCCGTCGCGCGCAGCCCGCGCTTCGTCGCTTCGGTGACGACCGCCTGATCAATCTGAATCGCGGTCAGGCGTCCATGCAACGTGTCGCGTTCAGCGACCACGACACCATGCTGCTTGTCCCACTCCGCACGCGCGGCTTTCAATCGCGCTTCAATCACCTTGTCCACTTCACCCGCCTTGACCTGTTGGGCCTCTTCCAGCTTGCGTTTGTCATCCGCAAGTTGACGCACGGCATCCGGGTCAATTCCCTCATAGCGTTTCTTGAAGTCACCATTCTCTTTCAACAGCGCGACGTTGGAGGTGCGGAATTCATCGAGCTTGGATTTTTCAACGACGCCATCGGCATCGAGCATCCAAGCCCCGTCGCGTTCCACGTAATGCGGTTGAAGTTCAGCGGGAATTTCATCGCGTGTCTTGAATTTGAATTTCAGTGGCATAAAATTTTATTGGGCTTTCGTGACTGGTGGCAGTTGATTTGATTTTCCCATTTCTGCTTTTTGCTTTTCTAGCAGCATTGCCTCATCTGCATTGGTCCGACCCATCGGCAACACTTCGCCTTTGCGGAACAGATCGAACATGGTTTCCCGGCTGATGGCTCCGGCCTGCCATGCGGACACGAGCGCCGTGATTTCCAGGCTCGTCATTCCGTAGGGGCTGAAATCGGTGTTCAATGTCACCAACACCAGGTCTCCACCGATGTCAGCCGGCGCGGCTTCCGTGGAGTTCCACCAATAAACCCAAGTCAACACATGCGTCATGGAATCACTCAGACTCAGCGACACCGTGTTCAAAACACTGTTCTCGCCACTCTGACGCAGTTCGATGGCGGCGGCGGTTTCGCCCACCCGCTTCTGCTGTTCGAGCATCCGCGTCCCGAGCACGGCCATCATGTGTTCGTCACGCTCCATCGCCCGCTCGAACGTCAGCAGCCCTTGTCCTTTGAACTCAAGAAAACCCGCCGTCGCGCCGGGAGTTTCCGCAACCCAGGCCGTGCTGGAACCAATCCGCAGGG
The DNA here is from genome assembly GCA_043781315.1 of Verrucomicrobiota bacterium. GTDB lineage: Bacteria > Verrucomicrobiota > Verrucomicrobiia > Limisphaerales > CAIQOK01 > CAIQOK01. Next base: position 4,253 of record JAYWBR010000116.1, read on the forward strand.
TGGAAGTTTTGTCGAAGCCGCTCACCCACGCCGTCGGCAACGCGGTGAAATGCAGTCCATGTTTGTAGTCGGCATTGAGACGGTAGTGATCGAGGTTGACGGCGATGATGTCCGCGAGCGGCAGCTTGTCCACGTCCGGCAGGGAATTGCGCGGGCCATGAAACACAAAAGGAATCAGCGGCAGCGGTTTTCCAAGCCGCAACGGGATGCGTGTTTCCACCAAAACCCATTCCATCTTCCCCCGTTTAGTCTTGGCCGGTTTTTGCTGCCATATTTCAACCTGATAAAACCATTCCTCTTTGGCATCCGGCACACTCGACTCGGCCGGCACCAGACGCAACACCCGAAGCTGCTCCGTTTCACCGGACACAAACGGATCACCCGATAAAGTTTCCCGTGCCGTTGCCAGTGCCGCCGGAACTTCTTTCAGCACGACGACGGCCAGCACAATGCGCCCATGCAATCGTTCCGTGCGCCAGTCGATGATTTGTTCGGCGGCGTAGGGGACGACATAGGCACGTTGCTCGCCTTCACCATCCCAATCCACCAACGTTCCCGCGCGACCAACTCCAATCACTTCGTTCGCGATCTTTTTGGTGTAAGCGGACAGGGAAGTTCCGAGCATGTCCGCATCATCCACGAAGGCAGCCAGCGCGCGACCGACGCCAGCGGAGGTGTCCGGCATTTTGACCGTCGGTTCACGACGGAAGATCAGACCCGTGAAACCATCGGCGGTGCGGGCGGTGGCGTTGAAGAAAGCGGCGCGGGTTTTGTAGGCGCGATATTCGTCATCATCCTGTGAATCCAGACGGGGGAGATATTTTTCACCGGCAGCTTTGATGGCATCCTCACCGGCAAAAACATCCCGCGCCCGCAACCAGGCGGTCACGTTGGCGTCGTAATCAGGATGTGTCGAATTGACTGGCACGCCCGCACCGTAGCACGGGTATTTTCCCTCCCTTCATCACGTCACCAGCACACAACGAATACTCGCGAACACAAGGACACTCACCCCGAACGGACACGAATTATTTTCTGTGAAAATAAATTTGACGAATTTCCAGCCCCTAAAAGACGCGGCCCGCCGACTTGCATCAGCGGGCCGCTCCAACCACGAAACCAATGACGATTATGCCGCCGCCAAAACTTTGACTTCACGTTCCAACCGTCCACCTAAACGGTCTTCCACCACTTCCAAATCGTAGTGCGATTGCAGGTTCAACCAGAACTGTGCCGACATCTTGAAATACCGCCCCAGGCGCAAGGCCGTGTCGGCAGTGACCGCGCGTTCACCCTTCACGATTTCATTGATGCGCCGCGCCGGCACGCCAATGTCCTTGGCCAGCCGATATTGGCTCAAGCCCATCGGCTTCAAAAAATCTTCCTCTAAAATCTCGCCCGGGGTGATGTTGGCCAGCATTTTGTTTTTCATATATTCTTAATGGTAATCCACAATTTCAACGTCGTGCGCGCCCGATTTCCACCGGAAACAAATCCGCCACTGATCATTCACACGGATGCTGTGTTGTCCGGCCCGGCCACCCTTCAACGCCTCCAACCGGTTGCCCGGTGGCACACGCAGGTCCAGCAGTTGGGTGACGGCATCCAATTGCAGCAGTTTCCGCCGGGCAGTTCTTTGAATGTCCGTCGGCAACCGGCGGGACATCTGTCCGTGGAATATCTTTTCCGTCTCCGCACAGGCGAAGTTTTCTATCATTCGCCCACCATATTAACGCGCAGCGGTATTAACGTCAAGTGTTACTAACCTCCCGGGTTTGTTTTCAAAATCATTTGCACGACCCTTTGAAAATTCCACCATCTCAACTAATTCGCACATCTTCTGACATTCCAACTCACGCAACCAGGTGAAGTTTTTCGCCCTCGCAATTTCAACGCGCCTTGTAATCCGTGCGCCCTCCAAAGACAAAGTTAGTTCGCACTGCTCAACAGAAAATCAGTTCGCGCTGCGTTCCCTGACCCACTCCGCGCTCAAACATTACGGGCGCGCAACCAGCAGCACGCGCTCTCCATGCCATGCGTCCCACCGCGCGCGGACCGCCGACGCTCATGCCCGGCGGCCCGCTAACGCGGGCCAAGCCGGGCACCGGCACGCCATCACGGGTATGCGAACGTCACGCTCGGCGTGCCTTTCGCTACATCGCGCGCGGAATCACACGTCACCACATGTGAACGTCCTCAGAGCATCTAACCCGTCTTGGTTGGCGGATGGTTTTAGCGCGCGATGTCGGCGTGGAACTGCTCGTCGCTGACGCGACTCGTCTTGAACGGAAACCAGCCCGGCCTCACCGAGCCGACACTTGCGCTGCGTTCGCCTGACGCTGACGCGCCCCCTGGTCGCCCACCGGC
>JAYWBR010000117.1:0-6617 GCA_043781315.1 Verrucomicrobiota bacterium
CAGCCCATGACGCACGGTTTGCGCGAGCCGTCCTCGGCGAGGAAGGTGGCGTTGAGGGCCTCGCTGTATTTGGTGCCGAGCTTGAAGACGTGGCCGACCTCGATGGCGCGGCGGATTTTCAAGGGCTTGGCGCATTTGCCGCACGGTTCGCCGGCGCTGACGGTGCGCAAGTCGGTCCATTGCGTGACCTGGATGTCGCGCTCGATGGAGACATTTTTGAAATGGAAGCCGTCTTCATTCGCGCCGGTGGTCATGTCGTTCGCGCCGCGCAGACGCTCGTCGGCATAGACGGAAACTTTCGTGACGCCGACCGCGCCCAGGCTTCCCGGATGCGCGCCGAGAGCGGTGAAAATTTCCTCGGCGGTCGCGGCACGGAAAACCGTGGTGCCTATCACGCCCGCGAGTTTGGCTTCGTTCAACTGATCGTCGCCGCGAATCAGGACGAGGATCGCCTTGCTGTCAGCGGTGTAAACCAGCGTCTTGATCTGGCGGTTGGCCGGAACTTTGTAGGGTTCCTTGCTCAAGGCTTCGATGGTGACGACGCCGGGCGTGGCGAACTTTTCAATGGCCGCGCCGATTTCGCGCGCCGCCGTTTTGGGAATGCCGCTCGTGGCCTTCTCGATGTTCGCCGCGTAACCGCAGGCTTCGCAGAACACCACGTCGTTCTCGCCCGTCTCGGCGGGCACCATGTACTCGTGCGAGTGTTTGCCGCCGATGACGCCGGTGTCGGCCTCGACAGGAAAATTCTGGACGCCGCAACGGTCGAAGATGCGCTTGTAGGCATCGAACATTTTTTTGTAGCTGGCCATCGCGCCTTCGTCCGTGGTGTCGAACGAGTAGGCGTCCTTCATGATGAATTCCTTGGCGCGCATGAGGCCGAAGCGCGGGCGGATTTCATCGCGGAACTTCACGCTGATCTGGTAGAAATTTTTCGGCAACTGCCGGTAGGAATTGATCTCGCCCGCCGCCAGCGTGGTGATGACCTCCTCGGCGGTGGGGCTGAGAAACCATTGGCGGCCCGAGCTGTCCTTGACCTTGAACAACACGTCCTTGGCGGTCTCGGCGCGGCCGCTCTGCTCCCAGATTTCCGTCGGTTGCAAGGCGGGCATGAGAACTTCGACGGCCTCGGCGCGGTTCATTTCTTCGCGGATGATCTGTTCGACCTTGCGCAACGCGCGCAGTCCGAGCGGGAGAAAAGTATAGACACCGCCCGCGAGTTTGCGGATGAGGCCGGCGCGCAGCAGCAGCTTGTGCGACGCGATCTCCGCGTCGGCGGGAATTTCCTTCAAGGTCGGAATCAATGTTTTAGTCCAGCGCATAAATTTGAAGTGCGAAATGTGAAGGGTGACGGGCGGGTTGTCGAATTTTTATTGGCGGGGAAAAGGTTTGCAAGTGCATCTCGCAGGGCAGACGCATCAAATCTGGCAGGAGCAGCGGATGCAGCGGATGACCAGGATGCCGTGCCAACGGACTTTTCCTGCACGGGGAGCACACGCGCCCCGCGTGTGCCCGACCGCGCCCACGCGGTCGGGACCGACGCGCGCCACCGCGCGTCGTTCGCAGTTCCGGTTCGGATCGTTGCGCGGTGGCGCGCACCGGTGCGGTGGACGGGGCGTCCACCGCCGCACGCGGGGCGCGGGCGCTCCCCAACTCCGCCTTGCGCAGCCGGACATTTCATGTCCCCGCGTTCATCGCCATTTTGATGCGTCTGCCCGCATTGCATTTTGATTTCGACTCCCCGCCTTTCTGCATCCAAGCTGGCCGCAGCAAACCAATCACACCATGCCCATCAAACTGACTTTTCACGGGGCCGCCGGCACCGTCACCGGCTCCGCGTATCTTCTGCAAACCAGCCGCGCCACCGTGCTCGTGGACTTCGGCATGTTCCAGGGATTCAATCTGCACGATGCTCTTAACTGCGTGCCGCCGGGTCTTGATGTTGCCAAACTCGACGCCGTGGTGCTCACGCACGCGCACCTTGATCACACCGGTCGGCTGCCGCTGCTCGCCAAGCACGGCTATCGCGGGCCGATCTATTGCACCGAGCCGACCATTCCCCTCACCGCACTCATCCTGCGCGACTCGGCGCATTTGCAGGCGATGGATTTGGAACGCGCGAATCGCAAACGCCAGCGTGCCGGCGAAGTTCCCGCCGAGCCGCTTTACACCGCCGAGCAAGTGGAACAGGTGCTGCAACTTTTCAAGCCGGTGCCGTACGACGCGCCGGTGGAAGTCGCGCCCGGCATTCGCGTGCGCTGGGTTGAAGCCGGACACATGCTGGGCTCGGCCAGCCTGCAACTGTGCGTGCAGGAGGACGGCAAGACGAAGACGATTGTTTTCTCCGGCGATGTCGGCCCGGTGGGTGCGCCGATTTTGAAAGACGCCGTCGGCTTCGAGAAGGCGGACGTGGTGGTGATGGAATCCACGTACGGTGATCGTGACCACAAGCCGCTGGCGGAAACCGTGGCGGAATTCGAGGCCATCGTCAAAAAAGCCGTGGCGCACAAAAGCAAAATCATCGTGCCGGTGTTCGCCGTGGGCCGGACGCAACTGCTGCTCTACCTGCTCGCGCAGATGTTCCGCCACCGCATCGTGCCGAAGTTCCCCATCTTCCTCGACAGTCCGATGGCGATTGAGGCGACGAAGATTTATTGGGAACATTTGGACTTGTTCGACGCGGAATTCAAGGCGCTCAACCGCGAACGCCCGCTGACGGAGGACTTGAACACTGTCAAGCCCACGCCCACGGCCCAGGATTCGATGGCGTTGAACACCCTTCCCGGCCCGTGCCTCATCATGGCCGGCTCCGGCATGTGCAACGGCGGACGCATTCTCCATCACCTCAAGGAAAATCTCTGGCGACCGGAAGCCTGCGTGCTGATCGTCGGTTATCAGGGCGAAGGTTCGCTGGGCCGGCGGCTCGTGGATGGCGAGAAAGTTGTTTCCATCTTCGGCGAGAAAATTGCGGTGAAGGCGGACATCCACACATTGAACGGTTTCAGCGCGCACGCCGGGCAGAGTGAACTGCTGCAATGGCTCGGCCATCTCGCGCCGGTGCGTCCGCGCGTGTTCCTGACCCACGGTGAAGCGCGCGGGCGCGAGCCGCTGGCGCAGTTGATCCAGGAAAAATTCTCGCTGCGTTGCGAACTCCCGATGTTGGGAAACTCGGTGACGCTTTGACCGTTGGTGGGGCGTCGCTGCTGCGACGCCTGGCCGAGCGGCAGCTCGGCCCTACCAGCCAGGTGCCGATTCCCATTGAGCGATGGTATGATTCAGCTTTCGCTCAGACGCTTCACCGGCTTTTCGTAATAAAGCTGGTGAGCTTGTTCCAGGATTGCAGGAATTTTTTTGGCGAACGGACTGCGGGCGAGGCAGGCGGTTAGATTTGATGCCGCCGTCTTCGCCGCATTTTCTCCGGGGAACCAATGGTCGGCCTGACCGAGCAGGTTGTAGCGCATCTTCGCCCACGGCAGCAGATCGAGAGGTTGCGCGTAAGTCCAGAGCCGTAAAGTTTCCTGCACGTTGATCTGGCCGGGCACGTCTCCGAAAAGCGGCAAACCTTCCGACCACTGGCGGCACCAGTCCGCACCCAGAACGCGTTCCATTTCCGCGCGCAGCCGTTTTTCAATCGGCGCAATCGTCTCGGGAATCCGGTCGTAAAATTTCAGCGCGGCGACATGCTCATCAAAATCCGTCGGCTTGGCCGCGCCGCAACTGAGCGTGTGAATCTCCGGGCGGGCCAGGCAGTAGAGGTCGTTGAACTGCATGGGCGTGAGCGGCGCGCAGAGTTCGGACATTTTGGCGGACGGCTCCTGAAGTTTCCCGCCTTTGTCGTTCGGGCTGATGATGAAGACGCCCATGTCGAGTTTGTGGGCGGCTTCGACGGCGGGCCAGTTGAGGTCGTTGGCGAAATACCAGTGCAGATTCACGTAGTCGAACTCGCCGCTCCGGATGGTTTCAAGAATCAGGTCGGTCGTGGCGTGTGTGGAAAAACCGATGTGCCGCACGCGGCCCTCCTTCTGCAACTGGCGGGCGGCGGCGAGGCAACCGTCTTTTTTTAGTGTCCATTCCAGCAACTGGCGGTTGTTGATGCCGTGCAACGCGAGCAAGTCCACCTCATCGAGCCGCAGATGGCAGATGGAGGTCTCAAAGGCTTCGAGGAATTCCTTGGCGGTTGCCTTCGGGCTGATTTTTGTTTGCACGATGATTTTCTCGCGCGGCAGCGTCGGGAGCACCAGCCCCAGTTGCATTTCAGACGTGCCGTAGCCGCGCGCGGTTTCAATGTGATTGATGCCCAGTTCGACCGCGCGGTGGATGCAGGCTTCGAGATTCCGCTGGTTGTCCGGCGGGATTTCCTTCTGGTCCACGTCCTGCCATTTGAACTGGTAGCGCATGCCACCGCAGGAAATGACCGGCAGGGCGAGTTCGGTGCGGCCAAAGCGACGATATTTCATGCCGCGCAAGGTAGGCTAAAACCTCCGGCTTGCAACCGGGGAAAAATCCTTTTAAAAATGCCGTCAATGGCGTTGACACCTTCCGGGCCACCGTCTAAAGTTTTGCAGAAATTCAAAACTAAAACCGAGCCATGTTGATTCGCATCAGTTTAATTGTCGCCATCGTTGCCGGTCTGGCTGTAGGCGCGCTCAATTTCGTCACCGTCAAGCAGAAGGTCACCACGCTGCAAACGAACTTGAAAACGGAGACCGACGGACGGGCGACTGCGGAGAACAGCCTGCGGACCACCAAGAAGAATTTGGAAAACACCACCGCCCAACTGACCCAGACCAATTTCGCGCTCGTGCTCTCCTGGACGGAACGCGACAAGGCGTTTGCCGACCGCGACACCGCCGTCAAACGCGCGGGCGACCTTTCTGAGAAGCTGGCCAAGACCACCAAGGAACGGGATGATGCCAAAGATGAAGTGGCTGCTTATCAAGCCTCCGGCCTGAACCCGGCACAAGTGGTGGCGTTAGGCAAGGATCTAAAAGCCGCACAGGAAAATCTGGCGGGCGCCCATGATGAGAATGTTTTGCTTGGGAAAAAAATTGATAAGCTCAAGTACGAACTTGCCAAGTACGGCCCAGTCAAGCCGACGGTTTACCTCCCCGACACACTCAAAGGAAAAGTGGTCGTCACCGACCCCAAATGGGATTTCGTGGTTGTGAACGTGGGTGACGCCCAGGGCGTCAAGCAGGACGGAGAACTGCTCATCAGCCGCGGCGGCAAACTGGTGGCGAAGGTGATTGTGACCAGCATTCAGAAAGATCGTTGCATCGCCAACGTCATGCCGGGCTGGAAATTGGCTGAAGTGCTCGAAGGCGATCAGGTGATTCCGGCGCACCCCGCCTCCTCGTGAACCGCCTCACCGTCAAGTTCTCCTCGATGCTGCTGCTCTTGCTCGCCTTGACAGCGATTTTCTCAAGTGGCTGCGGCAGTTTGGAAGCTTCCGACAACGCCTCCGCCCGTCCCTGGAACGCCCCCGCCAAATGGGAAACCGGCGGCCTCCCCAGTTCAATGACCGAAGGCCGTTGAGCTGAAGGTGCGGGGTGCCAAGTTCCAGGTGTCAGGTAAAATCCCCCTGTGCAACCGATGTTCCTCACCTGACACCCCGCACTTCGCACTCGACCCCTATTTGGCCACTTCCACGCACCGCGTCTCCCGGATCACCGTGATCTTGATCTGCCCCGGATATTGCAATTTGTTTTCAATTTTCGCCGCGATGTTTCTGGCCAGGGCAAACGCCTCTTCGTCATTGATCAAATTGGGCAGCACGAACACGCGCAGCTCCCGACCCGCCTGCACCGCATAGCTTTTTTCCACGCCCGGAAAGGCGTTGGCGATTGTTTCCAGATCCTCCACGCGCTTCAAATAGGTCGTCATGCTCTCCGACCGCGCGCCGGGCCGCGACGCGCTGATCGCGTCGGCCGCGCTCACCAAAATTCCCAGCGGGCCGACGGGCGGCACATCGTTGTGATGTGAGGCGACGCCGTTGACCACCGCGTCGCTCTCGCCGTAACGCTTGATCAGCTCCGCGCCGACCACCGCGTGCGGGCCCTCTATTTCATGGCTGACCGCCTTGCCAATGTCATGCAGCAGGCCGGTGCGCTTGGCGACGGCCATATCCAACCCAAGCTCGGCCGCCATCAAACCCATCAGGTGTGCGACCTCGACCGAGTGATCCAAAATGTTCTGAGAAAAACTGCGGCGGAAATGCAGCCGGCCCAGCAGCTTGACAATCTCCGGATGCATCGGCTGCGAACCCGTCTTGGCGGTGGCCTCGTTGCCCAGGCGCACAATCATTTCATCCATCTCGGCCGTGGCTTCGGTCACGACTTCCTCGATGCGTGTCGGATGAATCCGCCCGTCCTCGATCAGCCGCGTCATCGCCGAGCGGGCGATCTCGCGGCGCACCGGATCAAAACCGGAGATCACCACCGCGCCCGGCGTGTCGTCCACCAGGATCGTGACGCCGGTGGCCGCTTCAAACGCGCGGATGTTGCGGCCTTCGCGCCCGATGATGCGCCCCTTGATTTCATCGCTCGGCAACGCAATGGTCGCCGTCGTGTTTTCCGCCGTGTGATTGCCGGCATAGCGCTGGATGGCCACGCTGATGATGC
>JAYWBR010000118.1:0-6616 GCA_043781315.1 Verrucomicrobiota bacterium
CCGCGAACAGGAGGCTGCCGTCATGAATGAATTGCTTTCCGCCCACCCCGACGCCAGCTGGGAACACATTGCTCCGCATCTCGACGATGCACTGGGCGACTTGAGCGAGCCTGACCGCGAGGCCGTGTTGCTCCGCTATTTCAAGAATCAGGATCTCCGCATGGTCGGTGCAACGCTCGGCATCAGCGACGATGCCGCGCAAAAACGCGTGAGCCGCGCCGTGGAACGCTTGCGCGAATTCTTCGCCAAACGCGGCGTCACCGTCGGCGCGGGCGGACTTGCTGTCGTCCTTTCCGCCAACGCCGTGCAAGCCGCACCGGTGGGATTGGCCCTGACCATTTCCACCGCCGCCGCGCTGACTGGAACCACCCTCGCCACCACCGCAACTGTCACCGCCACCAAAGCCATCGCCATGACTGCACTTCAGAAAACAATTGTCACCGCCACCATCGCTGTTCTGGCTGGAGCGGGAATTTACGAAGCCCGCCAAGCCTCGCAATTGCGAGACCAAGTTCAAATGCTCCAACAACAGCAAGCGCCGCTCGCCGAGCAAATCGCGCAGTTGAACCAATCGTTAATTGATGCAACTAACCGGCTAGCCGCACTCCGAGACGACAACGAGAGGTTGAATCGAAACACCAGCGAATTGCTCAAGCTTAGAGGGGAAGTAGGTGTGTTACGTCGGCAACAAACCTCCCAGCAAGATCAACAACTTGAACAGGAGAAGACGGAAAGCGAATGGATTAAGAGCATCGTATATCACGGCGATGATGACCAAATCAAATTGTGGCGATCCCGCGGCCCAAATGGAATCCAAATGCTCGTTCGGGCGTTGAAGTCTCCGGCGTATGATCATTCGACCCGCATGTGCGTCGCGAGCCTTATCAGTCAGTTGGGAGACTATGCTAAGAGCGCCATTCCAGAACTCATCAGCATGATTAAAACAGAAAAAGACGAAAGTGTTCGCGGCATCTTGCTTGGATACTTTGAAGGGCCAATCGAAGGGCTGGGGGAAACGGAGAAGGCCGAAATGTTTCCCGAATTAATCCGTGCTCTACAAAGTAGCAATGGCAGCGTGCGGAATAATGCACTGGTATTGCTCCAATCCTATCCCAGCCAATCCGATACGGTGATTCCACTCATGGTGCAATCGCTGCAAGATTCCAGTCCCGGGGTTCGGGTGATGGCGGTCAAGGCATTGAATAAAGTTGATCCACAAAATTCTGCCGGCGTTGAGCAAGTGGCGGTCTTGGTGGGATGTTTGAACGGCCCGGCGGGCGATACCCCTTCAGCAGCCAATGACGCTGCAATAATGTTGGGAAAATTGCATCGCGAGCCGGGCTTAGCTGTGCCTGCTCTCATCCAAAGCCTCCAAAGTGCTGACCGTTACGTCCGCCAAAACTCGGCGGTTGCTCTGGGCAAGTTCGGTGCGCAAGCCAAACCTGCCATCACCGCATTGACGAAAGCGCTCGCAGATTCCGACAGTGGCGTCCGCAGTCAAGCCGCTACCGCCATAGCCAGCATCAATTCCGCAACGTCCGCAAAATAGGAAGTCGCCACGCCGTTTTATCCTCCGACTGCTGCTGCGCACACAGTCGCGCTCCTTGCCAATCACGCCTTCAGCGCGGGCACAGGCGTCGGCTGCTTCACCTTTAACTCAATGTGCCGGTCGCGGAGTTGTTTCGGCTCGGCGGTAGCGGCGGGCATCCTTGCCTGCCGTAGAGCCGTGGCTCTCCCAGCCCGGCGGATAAAAACCGCACGCATAACCAAGCGCGTTGAAAATCTTCCAGCGTCTCTTGCATTCCACGCCCATTCCGGGCGGCAAGGATGCCGCCCTCTACGTCAGGCAGGGATGCCTCACGCTACTATGCTTCCCGTTGCTTCACCTTCAACTCGATGTGCAGGGCGCGCAGTTGTTTCGGCGCGGCGGTAGCGGCGGGCATCCGTGCCTGCCGTAGAGCCGGGCTTCCAGCCCGGCGGAAAAGAACGCACGAATAACCAAGCGCGTTGAAAATCTTCCAGCGTCTCTTGCATTCCACGCCTATTCCGGGCGGCAAGGATGCACGCCCTCCACGTCAGGCAGGGATGCCTGATGCTACAAATGCGCTTGCCCGGCTTCACACCCCTCGCCAATTTGTCGCCATGCCTGATGACAACCAACCGCCTATGGATTCTTCGCCGCCGAATCCGCTGATGGCCGGGTTGCATTTTCGTGGGAAGCTGCCGCACTTGAAAAAGGAGGGCGCAGTTTATTTCGTCACGTTTCGACTCGCGGATTCACTGCCCGCCCATGAAGTCGCCCGGTTGAAACACGAGCGCAAAGTCATCATCGAACAGGCTCGCGCGGCCAAGAGTCCGTTGACGTGGCACGAGGAACAGCAGCTTCTCGCTTGGTATTGCGACAAGGTGGAAGCCTTGCTCGACGCCGGACATGGCGCGTGTTGGTTGAGCAAACCGGAAATCGCCGACTTGGTAGCCGACGCGCTGAAACATTTCCAAGGTCAACGCTACGAGTTACGTGCGTGGGTGGTTATGCCCAATCACGTTCACGTCATCGTATGGCCGATGCCGGGGCACACATTGAGCGACATCCTGCATAGTTGGAAATCATTCACAAGCAGCAAGGCGAACAAGATCGTGAATCGTTCCGGTGAGTTTTGGCAGTCGGAATCGTTCGATCACTGGATACGGGACGACGATGAACACGCGCGGTTGGTGGCGTATGTGGAGAATAATCCGGTGAAGGCGCGATTCTGCAAAGCACCGGAGGATTGGAAATGGAGCAGCGCGAGCGGGCGGCGGACGTAGCGGCGGGCATCCCTGCCTGCCGTAGAGTCGGGCTTCCAGCCCGGCGGAAAAGACCGCACGCATTGCCGAGCGTGTGGAAACTTTCCAAGCGTCTCTCGCAAACCACGCCCATCCGGGCGGCAAGGATGCCGCCCTCTACGTCAGGCAGGGATGCCTGACGCTACAACGCTACGCCTTCGGCGCGGGCGCGGGCGGCGGCTGCTTCACCTTCAACTCAATGTGCAGGTCGCGGAGTTGTTTGGGCTCGACGGTGCTGGGCGAGTCGGTCATCAGGCACGTGCCTTTCGCGGTTTTCGGGAACGCGATGACGTCCCGGATGCTCGGCGTGTTGCAGAGGATTGCGATGAGGCGGTCAAACCCGAGCGCGATGCCACCGTGCGGCGGCGCGCCGTATTTGAAGGCTTCGAGCATGTAACCGAACCGCGCCTGCACCATGTCCGGCGGAATCGCGAGCAGTTCCTCGAAGATGGTTTTCTGCACGGCGGGTTGATGAATACGAATCGAGCCGCCGCCGAGTTCCACGCCGTTCACCACGATGTCGTAGTGCTGGCCACGGACTTTCTTGGGGTCGGTCTTGAGCAACGGGATGTCGTCGGTCACCGGCGCGGTGAACGGATGATGGCTGGAATACCAGCGGTTCTGTTCACGGTCGAAGCCGAGCAGCGGAAATTCGATGACCCAGAGGAAATTGAATTGATCCGCCGGAATCGTCAGCTTGCCCTGCGTCTTGAGCACGTCGGCGCAGTAGAGGCGAATCTTGCCGAGGATTTCGCAGGCGGTCAGCCATTGATCGGCGGCGAACAGGATCAAGTCGCCTTCCTCGATCTTGAGCTTGGCGATGAGCGCCTGCTTTTCCGTCTCGTTGAAAAACTTCACGATGGGCGATTTCCATTCGACGGTAGCACCGTCTGCCCCCTTTTCGACCTTGATGTAAGCAAGACCTTTCGCGCCGAAACTCTTGGCGTATTCGGTCATCGTCTCGATCTGGCCCTGCGTCGCGCCGGCCATGCCTTTCGCGTTGAGCGCCTTCACCACGCCGCCGCTGGCGATCTGGCCGGAAAAAACTTTGAACGTGCTCGCTTTGAATTCCTCAGTGAAGTCCACGAGCTCCATGCCGAACCGCGTGTCGGGCTTGTCAATGCCGTAGCGGTTCAGCGCTTCCTCGAAGCTGATGCGCTTGAACGGCGTGGGCACGTCCACGTTGAGCGCGGTTTTCCAAACGCGTTTCAGCAAACCCTCGATCAACGCGTAAATATCTTCGCGTTCGATGAAGCTCATCTCGATGTCCACCTGCGTGAACTCGGGCTGGCGATCCGCCCGCAAATCTTCGTCGCGATAGCAGCGCGCGAGTTGAAAATACTTTTCAATGCCCGCGACCATGAGAATCTGTTTGAACTGCTGCGGCGATTGCGGCAGCGCGTAGAACGTTCCCGGCTCGCGACGGTTCGGCACGAGGAATTCGCGCGCGCCTTCGGGTGTGGATTTGAAGAGCGTCGGAGTTTCAATTTCCAGAAATCCCTGCTCGTCCATGAAACTGCGCGCGGCAATCGCAACTTTCGAGCGCGTGCGGAGATTGCGCGCCATTTCAGGGCGACGCAGATCGAGATAGCGATATTGCAGTCGCAACTCTTCGTTGACCTTGTTCGCGACTTCCGGATCGTCCACCGGGAACGGCAGCACTTCCGCCATGTTCAACACTTCAAACGACTGCGCCATCACCTCGACTTCGCCCGTGGGAATCTTGGTGTTGTTCGTGCCGGCGGGACGTTGGCGGACCTTGCCGGTGATGCTGACGACACATTCGCTGCGCAACGTCGCGGCCTGCTCGAACAGCTCCTTGGTCCAATCCGACGGATCGAACACGGTCTGCGTGCGGCCTTCGCGGTCGCGGATATCAATGAAGATGAGGCCGCCGAGATCGCGCCGGGAGTGAACCCAGCCGGAAAGCGTGACGGTTTGCCCGATGTGAGCCAGGCGCAGTTCGTTGCAATGATGCGTGCGTTTCATGTCAAAATTGAATTGTTATGTTGGCCGGGAATCCGCCGGATTTCAAAGAGATTCTTTGCCGTGGCGGAGAAGCGGGGCCACGGTCTGGATCCCGCTCCCGCCAAGGGAGGGGAAAGGGCCAGGGTGAGATAAGGGTGCCCTTCGCAATCCTTGCTCGCTTGGTCCGATACTGTATTTGGCTTTGCCGCGCTGAAATTATTTCAGCCAGTTGATTTTGATTTCCTTTTCCAGCGCCTTGAATTCGCGGTCGCCGGTGACGAGTTCCGCGTTTTTGATCTTCGCCAGTGCCGCCGCAAACGCGTCGGCGTAGGACATTTTGTGGGTGGCCTTGTAAGTTGCGGCCTGTTTCGCCAGATGCAGGTCGGCCTCCACCAGTTCAATCGGCATCCGGGACAAATCGGCGGCCACGTCGTCGGCTGCGGCCTGGCCGCCTGCGCGCCACATGCCGTAATAGACTTCGCCCCAGTTCACCACGCACAGGAGCAGCCGCGCCTTTTCGGCGGTGGCCTTGTGGACGAGGGTTTCCACATCGTCGGCGGCGTCCTCGCCTTTGAAGAAAGCGAGCAGCGCCCATGAATCCAAAACTTTGGCGGCCATATCAGCGGTCTTTTTCCTCGCGCTTCATTTCCTTGAGCGTCTCCATCAGGGGCAGGTGCTTGTATTTTCCGCGCAGGCTTTTGAGGTAGGTGCGGGTGATGGGTTTTAGCAGAATGCCTTCGGGGGTGGAGACGACCGTGGCCTTGGTGCCTTCCTCGATCTCAAATTCCTTGCGCAGGCGGCGGGGAATCACCACCTGGCCTTTGGTTCCGAAATTAACCGTCTCCGGCTTCAAGGTCGTAATCATAGGCTGATGGTAAACTTCAACATGAAAGTATGTCAAATATTTTTTGTATGACTCATTAATAATAGTTCCCGAAAGGCGAAGAAGTTGGTCAATGGGACGATCAGGTGAGTTGAGAGGAATGAGGGAAATCCGACACCTGACCCCGCCCTCTTGCTCCCCGCTCGAGGCGTAGAGGGAGAAGTCGTTTGTGTCAGGACTTGGACGCAAGTTTCCGCCCCGCCAGATAAACCACGAACGCCACGGCAAAGCCCACGAACCACGCGTAGTGGTAAAGGTCGGCCAACGATTTCGGGACGACGCCGACTTTCAACACTTTCACTTCTTCAAGAAATCCCGGCAGGCTCGGCAGCACGGCGACCACCAGCGCCACTAGCGCGACGATGCTGAAGCCGTTCGTGAAACGATATTCCCCGTCGGCCTGGTAAAGTCCGGTGACGTTCAGCTTGCAGCGGCGGCAGACAAAATAGTCCGCGATGAGAATGCCGCCAATCGGCCCGAGCAACGCGCTGTAAGCGATCAGCCAGACGAAGATGTAGCCGTTCGGATCGGCGACGAGTTTCCACGGCATCATCAGCACGCCGATGAAGCCGGTGATGAAGCCACCGGTGCGGAAGGAAATTTTCCTCGGCGAGAGATGCGCGAAGTCGTTCGCCGGACTGACGACGTTCGCGGCGATGTTTGTTGCGAGCGTGGCGATGCACAGCGCGAGCATGGCGATGACGAGCACGGCGGGATTTTTGAAGCGCGTCAGCACATCCACCGGATCCCAGATCGTCGTGCCGTAAATGATCGTCGTCGCCGAAGTCACTGCCACGCCGATGAACGAGTAAAGCGCCATTGTCATCGGCAAACCCAGCGCCTGGCCGATGACCTGGTCGCGCTGCGTTTTGGCGTAGCGCGAGAAGTCGGGAATGTTCAGCGAGAGCGTCGCCCAGAAACCGATCATGCCGGTGAGCG
>JAYWBR010000119.1:0-6615 GCA_043781315.1 Verrucomicrobiota bacterium
GGGCAAGCGATTCAGCGAAGCGTGGAAACGCGCCCGCATCATCGTGGATTCCGGCGGTGGCGGTGGGACAACGCCAACACCACCGACTCCGCCTACGCCGCCACCGGCGTAAGAAAGGACAATTCATTTATGAGCAAAAAACCTCAAAGCAGAATGGGAGAACGCAGCGCGAAAACTGGTGAGTTCGTTAAAACTGGAACAGCCAAGCAACGGCCAAACACCACCGTGAGAGAGCATATCCCGTTGCCGGGAAAAGGATCGGCAAAGCCGAAGTAGAGCAGCATCGCTCCCTCTGAATCAGACCCACGCGGCCTTCGGAAACGGAGGCCGCTTTTCTCGCTCAGACCGGCGGTTCTCAAACTCAAACGTTCAAGGCTTTGGAGTTTTCACCTTCTTGATTTTCGGTTTTGGAATCTCGGAATTGATTTCAACAATTTGAGTCCAACGAATCGCTCCATCGGCCAAACAAAAATCTTTGATGAATTCAGCGGTAAAACGATTCATGACCTTGCCGTATTCGACTTGAAAGGCTTCGTTTCGTTCTTTGGCCGAGTGGCCGAGTGGCTCGATGATTGTGGTGTAAAGCTGGGCGTCGCCAGAGATAAAACTCCAAAAGCTCTGTCCACACTTTTTGACGTAATCGCCTTTATCCTCAACTCGCTCTTGTCCGTAACAACAGCCATTCACGGCGACAATGTTTTTCGCCGAGGTGTTTGTGCCGAGGATGCGCTTCGCCTGCGAAAAGTTTTGCCGCATCTTTTTTATCTGACCGCTATTGCCCCAATTCGGGCCGGATTTGATGGATACGATGTAGCGGATTCCATCGCGTTCAAATTCGAGATCAATGCCTTCGGCGGAAGATTTTTTGCCGGAGAAAACACGCTCGCAAATAAATATGGCAAGCCCTTCAAGAAACCCGCCAAAGATTGCTTCTTCCTGTGAAGAGAGGTGGGCATCCAGAATCACCTTTACCAACTCTGGCGCGCTGGTGACGAACTTTGCCTTGTATAAATAGGGATTCTTTCGCTTAAGAACCTTCTGGAGTTTCAGCGCGGTGAGACTTTCCAGCCTTTTCCGGTGAAACTCTGGAATGTGTTCCTCAATGAACTTTGTGATTTCTCGAACCGTTACGCTTGCCATTTTTTACTCCCTTCTCGAAAAGTTGATAATCACCAACTTCGACTTCTGCTTCAGCTAGGCCGCAGTATTCGGCTAAGATTTCAACCCCAACAGAATTGCGGCGTAATTTTTGTGCAACCGCGCACGTTGTTCCCGAACCCACAAACGGATCGAGCACCAAATCGCCTTCGTCAGTGAAAAGCTTGATGAACCATTCCGGCAACGCCTCTGGAAATGCAGCACTGTGGCTTTTATTTCCGCATTCGGTCGCCAGATGCAGAACATTTGACGGGTAAGCCTTATCCCGGCCAACCCAGTTTGCGATGTTTTTCCCGAAGCCACTGCCAACTTGGGAATCAAAACGAGAGACATCATTCTTGCCAAGCGATTTCAATCGCGTATCCGCCCAATCACCCATCGGGACCATGACCGCTTCCTGATTCATTTTGAAATGGCGCGTCTTGTTGAATTGCAGACAACGCTCCCAAGCATCACGAAAACGATTCGGCCATTTGCCGGGATAACAATTCTTCTTGTGCCAGATAAATTCTTCCGTCCAGAGCCAGCCTTGTTTGCGGAGCTCCAAAATTAATTCGAGGACAAACGTGTGTCGCTCACCGTTTTCAGCCTTCTCCTTGATGTTAAGAATGAAAGTGCCGGTCGGTTTGAGCACGCGCAGAAATTGTTCACTGCGCGGGAGAAACCATTTGACGTATTTATCGGGCGCAACGCCGCCGTATGTGTTCTTTCGTTTGTCGGCATAGGGCGGAGACGTCACGATCAGGTCGAACGTGTTGTCAGGATATTCCCGCAATACATTTATGCAGTCGCCATGCTTTATTTCCGCTGTGAAGGTTTTCACGTCAGCGGATTATCGCTTACGCTTGCTCAGACTCAAGTTGTTTTCCAATTGTGCCAACGGCGACGAAAAACCAGAACCACGGCAGACGATCACGCTGCGCGAAAAGCTGTGTGGGATCAAAACGCTTGCGCGCAAGGCGCGGCGTCGCAGAGCCGCCGGTTGGTGTTTCACGAGGTTGAAGTTCGGTGGTTTCCATAAAATGTCAGTAGTAGTTGCCTTTGCCTTTGGAGATGAGTTCGCGGACGGATTTGTCGCCGGTGATGTCGTCGCCCGGTCGCCCGCGAGCGGAACGCGGCGGAAGCCCTGAACCGGCGATGATGATTGCGCCGGCGCTGCCGTGTCCGCCTGCGGTCGAGAGCGTGCTCAAGACTGCCGCCATGCCCGCCGCGCCCACGGTGGCAAATGGAACGCCAGTGGTGGACGCGACGGCAGCCGCGCCTGCGGTGGTGGCGGCGGTTTGGAGAAAGCTGCTGGCAGCTCCGGCCAAAAGCTGACCGCCTGCAAGCGCGCCGCTAGTAAGAACTTTCTGGATGACGAGCGGCGCGGCAATCGTGCTGAACACAATCCAGAAGGCGACCACCACGACCCCAACCGTAGCTTGCAGGGAGTAAATGGTTGCGGTGGGGTCAATGAATTTGAACGAAGGGTCGGTCATGAAATCGAGAATCCCCTGCGTAATGAGCGCGGCCACGGCCCAGCCCAGCGGCCAAAGCAGAACGCCGACGATGTTCATCAGGTAGCGACTGCCCACGGAGCGGAACGCACGGATCGCCATGAAGCCGATGAGCAACGGCGAGAGGGCGTAGCTGGTGAACAGAATGAACTTCTGAATAATATATGCCCAAAACACGAGCAACGACGCGAACTCACCGACCAGCCAGAGAACGCCGGAGATGAGAATTTCCACCGTGAAGCCGTTCAAGTCGCCAAGGATGTCCCACCACGAATGGTCGCTGCCGGCGTCGCGTTTGACGACGAGGAGTTGGTTGTATTGGTCTTGAACATTGGACGGGTCAACGCCGAGGCCGTCGAGAATCGAGGTTTGCACAAGCTGCTGAACCTGGTTGCCCCACTGCGGCAGCATCACGAGCAACGCGGTCAGCACAAACAGCCGGACGAGGTGGAGCATGAGCGTCTTGCCGGAGAATCCGTGGACGACGAGCATGATCGTCCCGACGATGAACAGCATGAAAGCGACGATGCGCAGCAACTCGTTCAGCTCCGCGCACTTTTGCGGCCCCAACCTCACGCCTGATTTTGCTCCGCGTAATACCGGTAGCGGTTGACGCGATAGACCCACGCCAGCACTTCCGCGACGGCGGCGTACAATTGCGCGGGAACTTCACTGCCCACCTTGCCGTGCTTAAACAACATCCGCGCCAGCGGCTTGTTCTCGATGATTGGCACCTGATGCAACTGGGCCAGCTCGCGGATTTTTTTGGCGTTCAACCGAATCCCCTTCGCGACAATCTTCGGGGCGCGCATCGTCTTGCGGTCGTAGCGCAGCGCGATGGCGATGCGCGTCGGGTTGGTGACGATCACGTCGGCTTTCGGAACCTCGGCCAGCGATTTGGCCTTGCTGATGGAACGACGGCGGCGACGCGCGTTTTTGATCTGCTGATTGCCTTCCGTGTTCTTGGAATCTTCCTTCACTTCCTCCTTGGTCATCTTCAAATCCTGCGCGGTTTTCCAAAACTGATAGCCGTAATCCGCTGCTGCCAGGCCCGCCAGAACCATCGTGACGCGGAAGCAAATCCGCAGGCAGGTCTGCGCCAGAAATTCCGCCAGCCGCCCGACGCTGACGGAACTCGTGAAGACCGGATCGGTCAGGATGCTTTGAATCTCCGTGTACGAAAGCGCAAAAATAAACAAGAGCTTGGCACCGGCAATGGCCGTGGGCACGAACTGGCTGGTGGAAAAAATCTTTTTGAAACCCTCCACGGGATTCAGCCGGTTCCAGTCCGGCGTGAGCGCTTCGGACGCCGTGTTAAAACGGTTTTGCATCGTGCCCGCCAGGATGCCACCGAGCATCGTCGCCAGCACAATCGGCCCGGCAATGCGCAGCAACACCAGGCAGCCGGAGATGCCGTAGCCTTGCAGCGAGTTGGCCGTGACGGGCGTGTCGTGCAGGTGGCCGAGCGAAAGCATCATGGTGCCGACGAGTTGCTGCCACATCTCCCGGCCGGCGAAGGACAATGCACCCAGACCCGCCAGCAAAACGAACGCGGTCTGCACCTCGGGGCTGCGCGCGATCTGGCCGTGCTTTAACGCTTCCTCGAGCTTTTTCTGTGTCGGTTGCTCTGTTTTCTCGCCGGCGGATTCGCTCACAGTTTTCCTCCCCCGATCATTTGCGCGATGACGAGCAGATCATCCGGCAGGCGGCGCAAATTGTTCATCACATGCACGGCGGTCAGTTGCAGCGTAAACCCGAACACGATCAATCCGGCGGCGATGCGAAAGCCGAAACTTTCCGCGAAGACGTTCATCTGCGGCACCGCGCGGCTCAGGACGGCGAAGATCATCGTGACCACGAACGACACGGCGATCATCGGCGCGGAGAGTTGCAAGGCAACCATGAAGATGCGTGCGGTCTGCGCCACTACGGCCTCGAAGAGCGCGCCGTTGAGATGGGCGGAACCGATGGGGAGCACAAGATACGTGCGCTCGAAGCCCATGAGAATCCAGTGGTGCAAATCCAGCGTGACCATCACGACGGTGGCGAGGAAAAATAAAATCATGCCCGGTGCCTGCGAGCTTTGCTGATCGAGGGGGTTCATGACGGAGGCGAGGTTCAGGCCCATCTCGGTGGCGATGAGGCCGCCGGCCATTTCCACGGCGTAAAAAATCATGCGCGCCATGAACCCCAGCAGCAGGCCGATGCTGACCTCCTGAAAAATCACGCCCACCAGGGAAAAGAAATTCAACTTGCCGAGCGCGAACGGCGGGAGCAGCGGCGCGATCAACAGCGCAGCCAGCAGCGACAACGCAACACGCAAGGTGTGGGGAAAGTTCACCGTGGAAAAAAACGGCAGAACCATCAGGAACGCGCTGATCCGCATGAACACCAGCAACGTGTTGTAGAAGTCAAATTCCATTCAGCGTGTTTTCTAGTTTCTAGTTCCGGGTTTCTAGTTTTGCGTTCGGGAGCCTTCAACTAAAAACACGAAACTAGAAACTAGAAACTTGTTCATTGCACCATCTGCGGGATTTTCTGAATGATCGCCGTGGTGAATTCCACCAATGAGCGCACGATCCACGGGAGCAGCAGAATTAAAATTCCCACCACCGCGAGCGCTTTGGGGACAAACGTCAGCGTCTGTTCGTGGATGCTGGTCACGGTTTGAAACAAACTCACGGCCAGACCGATGACCATCGCCGTGAGGAGAATCGGCGCGGCCAGGGTGAGGCCCTGGTAGATCATGGTCTTGAGCAGTTCGACGGCGAATTCAGGATTCATAGTTTGACGTGATGCGTGATGCGTGATGCGTGAAACGTGATTCCTGCATAGCGCGTTGCGTGCCGATCACGATTCACGCATCAAGTTTCACATTCCAAAGCTTCGCACCAGTGATTGCACGACGAGTGACCAGCCGTCCACCAGCACGAACAACAGCAGCTTGAGCGGCAGCGAAATCGTGGCGGGCGGCATCATCATCATGCCCATGCTCATCAGCACGGTGGCGACGACGAGGTCAATCAGGATGAACGGCACGAAAATCAGGAAGCCCATCTGGAACGCGGTGCGCAGTTCGCTGATGATGAAACCGGGAATCACCACGCGCAACGGCAGCTTGTCCGGCGCGGTCGGTTCCATCTTGGCCATCGCCACGAACAGTTCCACGTCCTTGGGCCGCGTCTGCTTGAGCATGAAGTTGCGGATGTGGCCGGACGCGAGATCCAGCGCCTGCGGGCCGGTGATTTTCTGCGCCTGGTACGGCACGAGGGCGTCGCGGTTGATGTTTTCCCAAACCGGAGCCATGACGAAATACGTGATGAACAACGACAGGCCGATGATGATTTGATTCGCGGGTGTGCCTTGCAATTGCAACGCCGAACGCACGAATGACAGCACAATGGCCACGCGGGTAAAGCACGTCATCAGGAGGAGCAATGACGGCGCAAGCGACAGCAACGTCATGAAGAAAAGAATCTTGATGCCGGAGTCCACGTCCTGCGGACCGTTGTTCGCGCCGAGCGTGATCTGCACCGGGCCGAAGCCGGTCGTGAGATTGGTCTGGGCGGAAGCGGTCAGCGCACTCGCGAACAGGCAAAGGAGAACTACCAGCAGCGAGTGACGGCACAACCAAGAAAACATCGAACATTGAACATCGAACGCCGAACGCTGAACGGTCGGCGACTCGATGTTCAATGTTCGATGTTCAATGTTCGATGTTCGATGTCCGATGTTCAATGGGTCATACTCTTCGGGAATGTGCGTCAATTCCGGCGGTTGCGGCCCGTAGATCGCGCCGGAACTGGTCAGCAGAAATTTCTCCGCGCCGCAATGAACCGAGAAATCCAAAGTGCGCCGCGTGCCGGCGACGATGGTTTCGAGCATGAGCAACGGATTTTCCTGATTCAGTTTTGCGCTGGCTTCGGTCGCCGCGTGGATGACGAAATTAAATTTCTCGTCC
>JAYWBR010000120.1:0-18796 GCA_043781315.1 Verrucomicrobiota bacterium
CCGAAGCGGTCGGCGCGGTCAATGATGATGGTGTTCGCGTTCGGAATATCCAGGCCGCTCTCGATGATCGTGGTGGAGAGCAGCACGTCCGCTTCGCCGGCGATGAACTTCGCCATCACGTCTTCCAGATCGTCGGCGTTCATCTGGCCGTGGCCGACGAGGATGCGGGCATTCGGCAACAGCGATTGCAACTTTTGCTGCATTGTGTGGATCGTCAGGACCCGGTTGTGGAGAAAGAAAACCTGCCCGCCGCGATTGATCTCGCGCTGGATGGCGTCGCGGATGACGCGCTCGTCGTATTCACACACGGTCGTCTCCACCGGGAGACGGTCATGCGGCGGCGTTTGAATCGTGCTCATGTCCCGCGCGCCGGTGAGCGCGAGGTAAAGTGTGCGCGGAATTGGCGTGGCGCTCAACGTCAGCACGTCCACCAGGGTGCGCAGGCGTTTGAACTTTTCCTTGTGTTGCACGCCGAAACGCTGCTCCTCGTCAATCACCACCAGGCCAAGGTTCTTGAACGCGATGTCGCTTTGCACCAGGCGATGCGTGCCGATGACAATATCCACCGCACCCGCCGCGAGATCCTTCACGACGCGCTCCTGTTCGCGCCGCGTGCGATAGCGCGAGAGCAGTTCGACGCGGATTGGATAGTCCGCCATGCGCTCGCGAAAATTATTGAAGTGCTGTTGCGCGAGCACCGTCGTCGGCACGAGCACGGCGGCTTGTTTGCCGTCCATGACGCACTTAAACGCGGCGCGAATCGCCACCTCGGTTTTTCCAAAACCCACGTCGCCACAGATCAAGCGATCCATCGGCTTGGGACGTTCCATGTCGGCCTTCGTATCGGCGATGGCGGTGAGTTGGTCGGGAGTTTCCTCGTAGATGAAGGCGCTTTCAAACTCGCGCTGCCACGGCGCGTCGGGCTTGCACGCGTAGCCGGCCTGTGATTCGCGCACGGCTTGAATCCGCAGCATCTCCGCCGCGACGTCACGCACGGCGGTTTCGGTTTGTTCGACGGCCTTGCGCCAGCGCGTGCCGGAGAGGGTGTTGAGCGGCGGACGCAATTTGCCCGCGCCGACGTATTTGCTGATGAGGTGCGATTCGGAAACAGGGACGTAAAGTTTTGGCGGCTCGTTGGCCTCATCGGTCGGAGCGAACTCGATGACGAGACATTCCTCGGATTGCCGATTCTTGATTGCCGATTCTTGATTGCTGGGGCCGTCCGGAGAATTCTTCAGGCCAAGGTAACGCCCGATGCCATGCTGCAAATGGACGACGAGATCACCCTCTTCCAAATCGGCAAAATCAATTTCCAGCGCGGAACGCACGGCCGATGCTTGTGCCGTCTTGAGTCGGCGCGGACGTTGGATTTTGTAGCGCCCGAAAATTTCCGCGTCGGTCACAACCACGAGTTTGGCTTCGTCGCAGAGAAAACCACGGGCAAGGGAGCCGAGGTGGGTGGAAATTCCAAATTCCAAGTTCCAAGTTCCAGCGGCTGCGACAGGCTTTGGAATTTGGAATTTGGAATTTGGAATTTCCTCACTCAGCCCCTGCTCCGCCCAAATCTCCGTGAACCTTTGCCGTTCGCCGTCGTTGTTGCAAAAGACGTGAACCGCGTACCCCTGCCGCAGCCAGCGGTGGAGCTGCTGGAAAAACTCCCGGCGCTGCACCTCGGCCACCTGCGGATCGGCGGCGCGTTCAGCGAGCGGCCGAAAGGCGTCGAGCGAAGCGAAGATGGGAACGCCGATCTCCGAATCGGCACGTCGGTTGTCCACCAGGACGGTTCGCGCCGAATCGGAGTTCGGCGCTCCGGGAAAATCCCCTTCGCCCAATTCCGACAGTGTCATCCCGCGCGCGGCCAAGTCGGTTTGAAATTGCTCCCACGAAATAAAAAAAACATCGCCCGCCGGAATTTGCGCGGCGTATTCCCCGGCACGGACGGCGAGCTGCTCCGGTTCGCAGAGCAGGAAAAGGGTTTCGCGCGGGAGATAGTCGAGGAGGGTTGATAGTTGATGGTTGATGGTTGATGGCTCGTCCTCCTGTTTTCCGCCTTCCGCCTTCCGCCTTCCGCTTTTCAAAATCCCCAGCTCGCCAGCGGGCGGGAGCGTGATGCCGGGGATTTCTTCGCGGGACATTTGCGTGAGCGGATCAAAGCTCCGCAACGATTCCAGTTCGTCGCCAAAAAATTCCAGGCGCACCGGCCACGGACTGGTGGGCGGAAAGATGTCGAGGATGCCGCCGCGCAAGGCGATTTCGCCTTTCTGCGTGACCTGCGCCTCGGGTTCGTAGCCCTGTGTCTCCAGCCATTCGACCAGATCAAGCGGCTCGGCGCGATCACCGCGCTTCAAGGCGCGCGCGCGGCTTTTCAAATCATCCGGGGCGAAAGTTTTTTGCAGCAGCGCGGCCACACTGGTGACGATGATGGGCGCGTGATGCGTGATGCGTGATGTGTGATCGCCCAGCATCAGCAGCGTTTGCAGCCGATCCGTGATGGTGTCGGCATGCGGAAGTTTGCTTTCATGCGGGAGGATTTCCCAGGCGGGATAGAACAGCGGCGAGGATGGAGGATGGAGGATGGAGGATGGAGCCTCGGCGACTTTGGACTTTGGACTTTGGACTTTGGACTCCAGCCCCATCCACGTTTCCAAATCCTGTTGAAAACTTTCCTGGGTCTTGAGGTGGTCGGTGACGACGACGATGGGGCGGTCGGGAAAAATCCTGCGCAGCAGCGCGGCGAAAAACGGCTGGGCCGCCGGACTGACTTGGATGCGAGACAAAGCGCCGCCCGGCTCCAGTCGTCGTGCGAGGGATTGCACGGCGGGAACCTGCGCGATGTCAGCGAACACGCTGCCGGCCGCTGACGCTGCTGCGTTGGGCGCCAAGCGCGGGGAAGTTCGCAGGCGGTGGCGCACAGGTCAAGCGGCGGGACGCCCGTGCCACTATGGAATTATTTGCCAAACCTCCGCGCGTCCGGCTAGGATGCTGGCTCATGAATCGGTTCATTGCATTGGTCGGCTTGGCGGTTTTACTTCTGGCAGTGCCAGCGTTGCGCGCCCAGGAGGAGCAGTATGTGCAGGTGTACAATCTGATTCAGGAGGGCGATGCCTCGGCGAACGCCGAGACGCCGCTGCAAGCCTTGAACAAATATCTGCGCGCCCAGACCGAGTTGCAGAAGTTCCAAAAAACTTATCCGGACTGGAACAGCCGCATCGTCAACTTCCGCCTCAATTACCTCGCCGCCAAAATCGCCGACCTCTCGGGCCGTGCGCCCGCGCCGGCCATGCCGGGCAAGGTCGTGCCGGCCACGTCGCCCAAAACGTCGGCACCGGTTCAACCGGCGGCACCGCCCGCCAGCGACATTCAGAGCCAGTTGAACATGCTGCGGGAACAGATCGGCCAGTTGCAGGCGGATAATTCGCTGCTGCAAGCGAAGGTCAAGGAAGCCTTCTCCGCCCAGCCTGCCACCGTGGATCCGCGCGAACTCGCCAAGGCGGCGGACAAGGTGAAATCAGTGACGAAGGAAAACGAGCTGCTGAAAATCACCCTCGCGCAGGAGAAGGCCGCCAAGGTTGCCGCCGATCCGCATGAGGTCGAACGCATCAAGCAGCAGCTCGCGGACGCCAACCGCGCCACCGCCGAGCAGCTCGAACGCGCCAGCACGCTCGTCCAGGAAAAGCTCGCGCTGCAAAACCAGTTGCTCACCCTGTCCGCGGCCCGCAACAACGGGGTCGCCACCGAGGCCCTGAAAAAATCCCTGGCCGACGCCAGCCGCAAGCTCACCGACCAGTTGCAGCTCACCACGCAATTGCAGTCGGAGAAAGCGGCGCTGCAAACGCGCGTGGCCACGCTGAGCGTGGAAGTGGAGGCTGCCGACGCGTTGCGCGCGGAAAACCTGCTGCTGAAAAAACAGCTCACCGACTTGAAGCTCACCGCCGGCCAGTCCCGCGATACCACGCGCCAACTGGCCGAGGCGCAGGCGCAGATCGCCGCGCTGCAATCGGACAAGGAACTGTTGCGCCAGGAGAAACTGGCCCTCCAGCAGCAGGTCAAACAATTGACACTCGCCAATGTCGTTGCCACCCGCGTCGCCCCGGAAAACGCCGCCCGCGTGGCGAAACTGGAAGGCGAGCGCGAGGATCTCCAGAAGCGGTTGAACGTGGCGCAGGATGAACTGGCCAGCCGCAAGAACCGCAACGCCACCTCGCAGATTGACGATCTGCGCGGCCAGTTGGAAGTGCTCCGCACCCGCATCGCCGTCTATCAGGCGCCGGCGGTTCCTTATTCCAAGGACGAGCTGGAGCTGTTCAACAACAAGCCCGAGCAGATGTCGGTGGCCACCACGCCCGGCTTTGAAAAAAAATCCGCGCGGGAACTTCCTTCCGGCGCGCTCTCGCTCGTCAACGAGGCGCAGCGGGACTTCGCGCTGGGCCGGTATGAAGAGGCGGAAACCAAATACCTGCTGGTGTTGCGGCAGGATGATAAAAATGTTTATACGCTGGCGAACCTGGCCGCGATTCAACTGGAGTTGAACCACCTGGAGGAGGCCGAAAAGCATCTCCAGCGGGCGCTGACGCTCAATGCGGAAGATCCCTACAGCCTGGCCATTCTCGGCAATTTGAAATTCCGCGAGGGCAAGTTTGACGATGCGCTCGATGCGCTGGCGCACGCGGCGAAACTGGATCCGAAGAATGCGGAAGTGCAGAACCATCTCGGTCTGGTGTTGAGCCAGAAAGGTCTGCGCAAGGAGGCGGAAACGGCGTTGCGCAAATCGGTGGAGCTGGATCCCAATTACGCCAGCGCGCACAACAATCTCGCCGTGGTGTATCTCACGCAACGCCCGCCCGCCCCGGCGCTGGCCCGGTGGCATTATCAAAAGGCCCGCGACCTCGGCATGCCGGCGAATCCGCAGTTGGAAAAAATGCTGGAGGGCGGGGCGGGGCAGCCCTGATCTGGGCCAAGGCTTCGATCAGCTTTGGCGTGAGCTTTCCTCGGTAACACTGAAATTTAATGATGGCAAACGCCGCCGCCGGGTCTATTCTTTCGCCATTCAACAACTCACGCGCCACCGGAAGTGTGTGCAATCGGGTGCAGTGATCGGAACAAACCGCGCGACTCCGGCTCTGCGCCAGACCTGGATCAGCCTATGAGGAAAACGCGAGTCAGTACTAAAAAAGCCGGGACGCCGCCCGGCGGAAAAAAATCCGGAGCCGCCGCCTCGGCCAGGATTCATCCCGTCATCATCTACCCCTTCCGGCAGCCGAAAGATTATTCCGATCTGGAGGCGCTGTATCAACTGGTGGCCCGGCTGGACGCCGACCGGGGGCGTTACGCACGGCCGATCACCGTCATGGATCGCAAGACGTATTACGCGATGGAGCGGAATGCCGCCTTCCAAAATTTCCGCAAGAATACTGTCGCCCGGCACTCGGACATTCTGGATGCCTGGTGCGTGGACACCTGCCAGATGTGGTACTCGGGGCTGGGCAAGGCGTTCGAGGCTGGCGGGCCGGATGATGTTTATTGGTTGATCCCAGGCGACTTTAATTATGGCACGAAAGTCGGCCACGAAGTGCTGGGCCGGCTGCACGACCTGCCGGAGATCGTTCTCGAATTAAACCAGGACCTGTGCATCGGCGAGATCGCGACCGACCACAGCAACTCCAAACAGCAGATAGACACCTACGGCACTTTCGCGCTGCTCTACAGTTGGTTTCCCGCCGAGGCGCAGGAAATCCGGCAGTTCACCGAACGGCCGCGCTCCGAGTTCTTCGCCATCCGCCACAATTTTTTGCGCGAGGTTCTGACCCAGCGCTGGTATGCCTACGAACAGACGGTGGTGATGCTGCTGCAGGCCGTTTGCACGCAGAAACGGATCAGCCGGTTTTTTGTCGGCAACATTTCCGATCTGCCGGAAGGCCGCGAATCCTTCGCCTCGGCCGTGCAGCAGGTGGAGCGCACCGAGCGCGTCCTCAAGGCCTTCTGGGGGGAGCGCAACCACTCCAAACCCGGCTGGATTGAAGATTATCGCACGCTCGAAATCCAATCGGAGCAGGTGCTGCGCACCGCGCTGACCATTCTCCACAATCTGCTCGCACTATGAATGTTTACGCCAAACCCATGCAGGCGGTGAACTTCATCTGTTCGGCGACCGAGGCCCAGTCGGTCAGTCTCGTCGGCGATTTCAACGATTGGAATCCGCGAGCCAATCCGATGAAGCAACTGGCGGACAAAGCTTGGACCATCCGGGTGGAGGTCAAACACGGCCACCATCGCTATGCTTTCATCGTGGACGAAGTGCTGACGCTCGATCCACGCGCCATGGGCATCACCCGCAACGACAAGGGCGAACGGGTTTCGCTGGTGGCGGTCAGCTAGCCGCAGATCCTCGCCCCCGCCCCGCAGCGGAAAGCAAAAAAAGACGCTCCGATTGGAGCGTCTTGAATATTATTCCGGCCAAAGACCCGCAGCGATTATTTCTTCGGCTCGTCTTTTTTCACTTCGGGCGCGGCCAGTTCCGGCGGAGCGCCGGCGTTGAGCTGGGCCAGCACCACATCGGTGATGTCGCTCTCGCCGCTGGTGAAGAGGACGGCATCGGCATCCAGCACCAGCGTGTAGCCGCCGGCCTTGGCTTTGCCGGCGACGGCGAGCTTGATTTCGTCGAGCAGGTTCTTGGTCTTGCGGGATTTTTCCTCCTGGAGGATCGCCCCGGCCTGGCGCTGGAATTGCGCGGCGTTGGCTTCAATGTCCTTCATGTCCTTGAGTTTTCCCTCGGCGTCCCGCTTGCGCTTGTCGCGCTCGTCGGCGGAGACGGCCTGGTCGCTCGCGCTGGCGGAGAGCTTTTGATATTCCTCCTTGGCCTTGTTCCAACTGTCGGCCATCTCGGTCTCGGATTTTTTCAATTCGGTCTGGCGGTCTTTCAACGCGGCGTCGGCCTGCTTGGTTTTCCAGTAGCCGTCGAACGCCTTGGCGAGGCTCAGGGTGGCGATCTTTGGTTCAGCAAAGGCGGAGATGTTCATCAACGCGCACAGGCAACAACCGAGTCCGATTTTTTTCATCATCATTTTCATAAATTCAGGAAATTAAATTTTTCAAACAAGGCCAGCGGGAATTTCCACTGGCCGGATTATTCTCTCCCAACAGACAGGGAATCGCCGCTGGCGTTCATTCTTTCTGCGGTGTGGACAGGCTGGGCAAGGCGGCTTCGCGCAACCGGAAATAGCCGCTGGGATTGGTGGCGGGCAGGGTGACGGTGAGCGAGCCGTCCAGCAGGCTCGGGACTTCGTGGACGGGTTGCCAGTCCGCCGGGGCCAGTTGCGGGCTGGACTCCAGAGTCAGGACCGGTTGCGTGTCCGGCCAGACCAGGGTGACATGGCCGTCGGCTTGAGTAATGAGGAGGTCGGGGCCGGCGGCGTGGACTACGGTGCGGCGCTGGAGGGCCGGAAAGTTCGCCGCGAGGTTGATGGACAAAATGAAAACGTCGTTCGTGTTCAGTGGATTGGCGGATCGCGATGGGAGCGCGGACACGGACGGGAAATTGGTGGAGGTGGTGTTGCCGACGAGATAGAGGTTGTTCCGGCTCAGATCGAGCGCGAGGCCGTGGGCGACATCGTTCCCGTTGCCGCCAAACAGGGCGGCGTACGTGAAGGCGGAAGCGTCCGCATTCAACACGGCCACGAAAACATTGTTCGTGTTGGACTTGGTTTTTTTGGCGGTGCGGCTGGAGGCGTCGAGGATATTCGCGCCGGTGTCGTAATTGGTCAGGAAGATGTGGTTGGTCTTGATGACACCCAGGTTGGTGGTGAAGGTGAAATAATTGGTCGCCACATAAATGTTGAACAGATTCGTCGAGGAGGTGAAGCCGGTGAGGATGGCGTTGCCGCTGGCGTCCACCGCGAGGCCGGCGGGTTGATCCGTGGTGCGCCCGCCGAAGACCACTGAATAGGCGAAATTGTTGGTGGGGAAAGCCCCCCCGGGGGAGGCGCGCACAAACTTGGTGACGAAGATGTCCGCGAAGCCATTGGTCTGCGGGTTGGTCCAGGTGCGCGTGTTGGTGATGACTTTGGACACCGGGAAGTTGGTCGAAAACGTATAGCCGGTTATGTAAGCACTGTCGCCCTCGTTCGCCTGATCCAAGGCCAGGCGCAGTCCGACATCCGAGTGCTCGCCGCCCAGATACGTAGAAAAGGAAATGAAATCGCCGTTGGTGGAAATCTCCGTGAAGAACGCATCGTAGAAACCGGTGCGGTTGGTCTGACCGTTCAGCAGTGAATGGTTGGCACTGACGGTGGGAAAATTGGTGGAGAGCGTGTAGCCGGTCAGGTAGGCGCGCCCGGCGTTGTCCACGGCGATGCTGTAAGCGCTCTCCTGATTCGTGCCGCCAAGGTACGTGGAATAGACGAGGTTCGTTCCCATCGTTCCTACCTCGGTGACAAAGATGTCCCGCACGCCGCCGAAACGGTTTTGCACGACCCGCGTCGCTCCGCCGAGAAGGTTGGTGACGACGGGAAAATTGGTGGACTCGGTGAAGCCGGTGACAAAGGCGTTGCCGGCGTGAATGGCGATGGCGTTGCCGGCATCCCGTTCCCCGCCGCCCAGGTAGGTGGAGTAAACCAGATTCGTTCCCGCCGGGCCGAGCTTGGTGACGAACGCGTCCACCCGGTAGGTGCCAAGCGCGGTGTTGTTGTGGCCGCTGATTTTAGCGAAGGCGGCGTTGGTCGTGATGGGAAAATTCGGCGAGTCGGTGAAGCCGGTCACGTAAGCATTGCCTTCCGCATCCGCCGCAATGCCGCGCGCGGATTCCTGGCCCTTGCCGCCGAGATAAGTCAGGTAGGCGAGGGTGAGTGTGTTCGAGGGCGTGGGCAGGAATTTGGCCACGAAGGCGTCGCCATATTGCGCGCTGCCCTGGGTGCCGGCGTAGTTGGTGCGAAAGGCGGCCGAGGTGACGTTCGTCCGCAGGTCGGTGGAAAAGGTGTCGCCGCAAACATAGACATTCCCGTTCGGATCCGTGGTGATGTCCCAGCCGTTGTCGCCGCGCTTGCCGCCCAGGTAGCTGGAAAAACTCAGCACCGGATCAATCACCAGCGGCAACGCGCGATCGTAATCCCCGAGCCAGAAGCCCGCCGTGGTCTTGCCGGTGAGTTGGTAGCCGCCGCGAATCTCGCGGCGCGAGCCGTTGACGGTCTGGTAAATCACCGGCTGGTGTTCGCGGATTTCCTCGCCGCCGATTTTTACGACCAGATTGCCGGCGGCATCCAGCCGCACCCGGTCGGCCCCCGTGATGTTCAAGGCGATCTGCCGGGGATCTGCGCCCGGTTGCAACAGAAAATCATACTCCAGCCGCGCGGCACGATCGGGATAATAAACCACGTCTATCCCCGGATAAACCTGCGCCAACTGCACGCGTGCAAACAGGGGGACGCCCGTCTGCCATTGCGCCGCCGAGGCACCGATAAAATAATTGGCCCGGCCCGGCAGTTCGTCGAGGCCGGAAATTTCCGCGTGCGCACTGGCACCGACCAGCGTCAGGCGGACATTGCGAATTTTGCCCGCGTGGCTGACGCGGAGCGTCGCTGCGGTCGGCGACAAGAACACGGTGCAGTCTTTGCCGCGCGCAATGAAGCGGGCGTCTGAGTCGGTCTGGCCGTGGTTGGCTTCAAAGTAAAGCGGTGCCTCCGCCAGTCCGCGTGGCTCCACGGCGGGGAATGAATCCGGGCCAAGCGCGCGCGCGTTGGTCAGGCCCAGGCTGCCGAACAGCGCGGCAAGCAATGAAAGTGAAATTTTTTTCATCTTAGAAAGGGCGGTCAAAGCCAACGCTGAATTGGAAGCGGGGTTTCCCGTTGCTAAACGCGTCGTGGTGAATGGGAATGCCGTAGTCGAGCCGCAACGGCGTGCCGGACGCGCCGCCGAGCGGAAGGTTCAGGCGCAGGCCGATGCCCCAGTTGTCGCTGTAACTGGAAAAATCGTAGGAGTACGAGCGGGCCATCACGTTGCCGACATCGTAAAACGCCGCGAGCCGCAGGCGTTCGACGATGGGGATGCTGTATTCAATCGAGCCAAACCAGTAGGTGTTGCCGCCGATGGGTTCGAGCGAACCGGAGCCGGCTTCGCGCGGGCTGATGTCGTCAAATTGAAAGCCGCGCAACGAATTCAACCCGCCGAGATACCAGCGCTGATAGAAGGGGACTTGTTTGGTGGAGCCGTACGATTCCGCGACGCCCGTGCCGCCGAGGATTTCCAGAACATGGCCGGTGGCCAGGCCTTTGAAGTACCAGTGCGATTTGAGTTCGAGGCGGTAATAATCTTTCTCGCCGCCAAAGGGTCCGGCCAGTTCGGCGGTGAGGGTGGTTTGCTGGCCTTTATTCGGCAGAAAACCCGCGCCGCGCGTGTCCCAGGTGATGGACGCATCCAATTTGGAAATCAGTGCGTTGCCGCGTTCAGCCGAGAGCGCATTCGGAATATAGACCGAACCGGCGGGCGGATCAGGTGGCGGTGTCCCGGGTGGCAGGGCCGGCTCCGGCACCGCATTGTTGTTAAATTTGATGCCCACCTGTTGCAGCGTGTAGCCGACGCCGCCGATGAGAAAGTCGCTGCCCAGCGCGCGTCTCATGCCGAGGCGGCCGCCGATCAAAGTTTCGCGGAAGAGATTGTTCGGGCTGAGGTAATCCAGTTCGCGGTAGTAGAGGTTGACGTCGAGGTTCAGCTTCCGCTCCAGAAACCACGGCTCGATGAACTCGGTTTCAAAGTCTTTGCGCTGCGTGCCGTACTGGACGCGCAGGCGGAATTTCTGGCCGGCCCCGGTGAAGGTGGGCGGATGGAACAGATCGAAGTTGCCTTGGTACACCTCGGCGTAACCGACGAGGGAATCCACCGAGCTGAAGCCCGCGCCGACGGTCATGTTGCCGGTCTGTTTTTCCTCGACACCCACGATGAGGTTTTTCCGGTTGGGCACGTCGGTCGGCTCGGGACGTGCATCCACCTTGCCGAAGTAATCCAGGCCTTCGATGCGCACCTTGCTGTTGTTGACGCGCACCATGTCGAACACGTCGCCGGGCGCGACGGACAATTCTCGGCGGATGACGCGATCCTTGGTTTTGACGTTGCCGCGAATCTCAATTTTCTCGATGAAGGATTTCTGGCCCTCGTCAATTTTGAATTCCAGATCCATCGTGCCGCGTTCCGTGTTGGGCACCTTGTTGACGATCAGATTGCGCGAGCCGGGCGTGACGTCAATGTAGCCTTTGGCCCCGTAAAAATCCTTGATCGCGGTGGTGTCCTTGGCCAGGCCGTCCGGCGTGAAGGTGTCGCCGAGATCCATCTCCAGGCCGTTCGGCCCGAGCTTGATTTTTTTCAGGGCGTTGCCGGGATGCGCCAGGCGGTTGGCCTGCGCGATGTCGGCGGCCCTGAACAGAACATTCCCGGTGTATTTGATGGCGCCCACTTTGTACTGGCTGCCTTCAAACACATTGAACCGCACGATCATCGTCTTCGGAGAGGGATGCGTCAGTTCCACGTCCTTGATTTCAAAATCAATGTAGCCCTGTTCGTGGTAGAACTGGGTGAGCTTCTCCTTGTCGTCGTCAAACTCGTCCTGCTTGAAGCTGCCGCTGCCGGTGAGCCAGGAAAACATCCAATGCCGGCTGGTCTTGAGCAGGCCGCGCAACTTGCGTTCGGTGAATGCATGTGTGCCGATGAACTGGACGTCGGTGATCTTGACCTTGATGCTTTCGGTGATGGCAATCGTGGCGGAGCCGCGTCCGGCCTGCTCATCAATGCTGGGGATGTAGGTGACCTTGGTGCCGGGGTAGCCTGACTTTTCGTACAGCTTCTGGATTTCCTGGCAGTCGGTGAACAGTTTGCGGTCGTTGAGCGGTTCGCCGATTTTGGAGGTCAACTTTTTCCGCAGCTTAATGGCGTCAAATTTTTTGTTGCCGGTGAATTTGAGTTCGGTCAGGCGCGGGTTGCCTTGGACGAGATAGGTCAGCACCACGCCGCTGGGCGTGGTTTCGTCCGTGACCTGGAGATTGTAGAACTGGCCGGTGAGGTAAAGATTGCGGACATCATCATCCACGGCCACGCGCGCATAGGGATCGCCGACCTTGACGCGGATGTTGGCGGTGATCAGGTCATCGCTGACGGCGGCGGGGCCGATGTGCTTGATGATGATCTTGGTGACCGGCGGGGCCGTCTGCCCGTGCGCCTGCGGCAGGCAGGCGATGAGAATGAGCAGCGCGCAGAGGCGAAGGGTGAATTTCATCAGGTTCAATGGGACGCGTCGTCGTCGCTTATTTTGGCTGCGCTTTCAAATCGGGTATAGGACTTCAAAAAAGTCAGGTTCACATCACCGGTCGGGCCATTGCGTTGTTTGGCGATCAGCAGGTTCACCGGCACGGCATCGTTGTCTTCGCCGGTAGGCGCGCCGCCGTCTTCATCATCCCCGCTGGTGGGCTTGTAGAGCAGCGCGATCACATCGGCGTCCTGCTCGATCGAGCCGGATTCGCGCAAATCGGACATTTGCGGCTTCCGCTTTTTGTCCTTTTCGACCTCGCGATTCAACTGGCTTAGAACGATGACGGGAACCTTGAGTTCCTTCGCCAGCGACTTGATGCCGCTCGAAATATCCGCGATTTCCTGCTGCCGGTTCTCCGCGCGGCGCGCAGTAGAATGGAGCAGTTGCAGGTAGTCAATCACGAAAAGCTTGATGCCATGCTGCTGCGCCATGCGCCGGGCCTTGGCGCGCATTTGCAAAATGGAGAGGCCGGGCGAGTCGTCAATAAACAGCGGGGCCGCCGCCAGTTTGCCCGCCGCGCCGGTCAGTTTTGGAAAATCCCGCTCGGCCAGAAAGCCGTCGCGGATGTTGCGCAGGTTCACCCGCGAGCGCGAGCACAGCATACGCAAGACAAGCGACTCGGAAGTCATTTCCAGACTGAACACGCCCACGGGCAGTTTCTGATCAATGGCCACATGCTCGGCGATGTTCATGGCGAGCGAAGTTTTTCCCATCGAAGGCCGCGCGGCGATGACGACCATTTCGCCCGGATGCAGACCGCTGGTCATCCGGTCCAGATCGGTGAAGCCGGTGGCCACGCCGGTCAACAGGCCCTGGCGGTTGTGAAAATCCTCGATCTGCGTGATCGCGCTCTTGACTAGGTCCTTGATGGTCTTGGTCTCGCCCTGCACGCGCGACTCGCTGATCTTGAGGATGTCGCGCTCGACTTCGTCCATCAGCATGTCCACTTCGCCCTCGAACTCATACACGCGGCCGACGACGTCGGTGCAGGTTTGGATCATCTTCCGGAGCAGAAATTTTTCCTGAACGAAATCAAGGTAGTAGCTCAGATTGGCGGCTGAAGGAACGGCGTCCGGCAAGGTTTGCAAGTACGCAATGCCGCCAACTTGTTCCAAAAGTTGTTTATCCTTCAGCTTCTGCTGAAGCGTAATGACATCAATCGCCTCCCGTTTGTCGTACATTTCCGAAAGCATGTCGAAAATGGTCTGGTGGCGGAGATCATAAAACACTTCCGTCGTGCCTTTGAATTTTTCAATGCTTACACCCATGCAATCATTGGGAGAAAGCATGATGCAACCCAGCACGCCCATCTCGCACTCGATGGAATGGGGTGGCAGGCGGTCAAGTTTTGGAGCCGCTGCGGTCTGCGATCGTCGGACTCGCTTGGTTCGCTTTAGATCAGCGGCGCTGGCACCTTCGCTGGAAACAGAATCAATCATATAAATTTGGATTTTTTCAAAGTGGTGTGAGTGTTTTCACGACGGACTGCATAAAAACTAAACCGAGGGTTTATTCGGCCAGTCATCCAGAAAATATTGCTCTGCCCAGTCGGGCAGCTCTCGGCTCCGCATGCGAACCCAAACGGTTCGCTGTATTCCGGGCAACGACTCGGACAAGCCTGAAATATCCTGTCGGATAGCTTCCGGAACTTGTTGGTCCAGCCACCGGCCGCCTTTTAGCGTTTCGTTTGGCGCGACGTGGAGGAGTAAGAACCCATTGCCAGCAGTGTCAAATTGCTCAAACCGGCTGAAAAGCGTTTCACCAATCACCGTGCAGCCGTAATAATGGCCGGTCAGTTTTCCTTCACCGCCAAAGGAATAGGGAATCAGCAATTCGCCATTGATAATTTTCGCACAAGCCACGGCACCGGATGGGTGTGTCACCAACCACATCCCCTCAAACGGATGAAATGTTGCAGTGCGTGTCTGGGATCCCGAATCTGTCATGCGATTACAAAATGAAATTTGTGCCGATCATTCAACTCTTAGTTATTCAATCTTAGTGACAGGTCTTTCACAAGGGCAGAGCGCTTCTGTGAAAACAAAAAAGGCCGGCATTGCTGCCGGCCTCTTCCTGCTGGTTTTTCCGATCGGGTTAAATTTACGGTTGCAATGTGATCAAGCCCTGCGCCAGCGCAAACTTCGTCAGTCCCGCCACGCCGCGGATGGAGAGCTTCTTCATGATGCGTTCCCGGTGCGTTTCCACCGTGCGCACGCCGACGCCGAGCTGGCCGGCGATTTCCTTGTTGCTCAAACCGGCGGCGATCTGGATCAACACTTCGCGTTCACGGGTCGTCAGGTGCGAGAGCGTGCCGCCGTTGCTACTGCCGCGCACGAACTGGTTCAGGGCCGTGCGCGCCACTTCGGGGCTGAAAAAGGCCTCGCCGGCGTGGACGATTTCGATGGCGTGGAGGAGATCCTCCGTGCTGCCGCCCTTCAAAATGTAACCGCTCGCACCGGACTGCACGATGCGCAGCACGTAGTCGGTGTTCGTGTGCATGGACAGGATGAGCACGCGGATGGAGGGGATTTCCTTGCGGATCGTTTCCGTGACGACCAGGCCATTTTTCTCCGGCAGATCAATGTCCGTGAGCATGATGTCCGGCACGAGTTCGTGCGCCATCCGCAGAGCCTGCACGCCGTCCGCCGCCTCGCCGACGATTTGAATGTGCGGATGCGAGGCGAGGCTGGCGGCGATGCCTTTGCGCACCACGGGATGATCGTCCACGATCAGGAGCCGGATCGTTTTCTTTGCCTTGCTGGCCGTCGGGGTGGGATTGCCATGATGTTTCATAGGAGATTTGTGCAGGCCCGTCGGGGTGGTTGGCAGCAGCCGGGTCAGGTGCGCGGACGGGGTGGGGTGAGATAAGGTCGCCATAGTTTGTGCAGTTTTCATAGTGTGAGTCATCCGTGGTAATGCCTAGAAACGCCTTCTCTGCGAACGAATCCGAACCGGTGCCAGCTTCGGCTGCGGCAGACTGGCAGACAAACCCAGGGCGGCCAATCCCAAAATTCCCGCCGCCATCCAGAGCCATCCGCCGGTCACCGCCCCGCCACTGGCCACCAAGCCGAGCACGATTGCGCCGGCCGGGATTGTTTTTGCGTTCGTAAGTTGTTTCATAAGCAGCACGTTTAATCTTCTGGAAACATTTCATCACGAACTCCGCAGTTCTACAATCGGGGCAACCCACGTCCGTTGTCCCGGCAATTTACCGGAACCAAACCAGTGGAATCCCCGGTCAGGAGCAACACGTTTGCGTGGCGTTGGAAAGACATGCCGATGAGAGAGGATCGGTAAACCGGGGGGATGCCTTAACCGTAAATATGCCGCCGCCGCCGCACACCAAGGCCGGCGGCACGGGGACTTCGATCCACTTCCGCACAACGGACGGTCAGGACGCATGCTTCTCCCCAGGCGTTGCGCCGCTGGACGCGGTGCTTACTCCTCGCGGCGCGAGGAGTTCTACCTCTCAGCCGAGACGCCGCTGCGGGGAAGGGAGCGTTTGGCCTGCGGGTGCTGGGGACAAAAAGCAGAACTAATACGACTTCCAGCCAACGCCGGTTGGCGCAAATAACTCCGCCTTCGCGGTTGAAATTCCCGTCAGTCCAACATCTCGCGCATCGCCGCGAACATGCCTTTGCCGGATTCCGTCGTCACCGGCTGTTTGCCTTTTTCATCGCCGTGCTCGATGAGTTCCGGCGGCAGCTCCTTCAAGAATTGCGACGGATGGCACGGCATGACCTGCCCGTATTTCTTCCGCCCGCTGCAATGGCTGATCGTCAGCGTCAGCATCGCGCGCGTAATGCCGACGTAAAATAATCGGCGTTCTTCATCCAACGTGCCTTCCACCTTCGAGCGCGCGTGCGGCAGCAGCCCGTCCTCCAGCCCCACGATATAGACGTGCGGAAACTCCAGCCCCTTGCAACTGTGCATGGTGATGAGCGTGACGGCGTCGCCGGCGGATTCCTTTTCTTCCTCGCGGTCGCTGTCGAGCGTGATGTCTTCGAGAAAAGTCTCCAGCCGTTCATGCGCCGGTTGCGCGGGGGTGCCCGCGTCATTCAACGTGACGATCAAGTCCTTTAAATTCCGCGCCCGGCTGTCGGCGACCTCCTGATTTTTCTCGGACTTTCGCAGGTCGGCGAAGTAGCCGATCTCGTCTAGGAAGCGCTCGGCCCAAGTTTGCAAGGTAGGGCGCGTCAATCCGTGCGCGCCGTCGGCGGGCAGAGGACTGCCCGCCCCACCATCAAGCTCCGCCCGCGTCCGTTCAATAAATTCCACAAACGCCTCGATGCTCTCGCGGGTGCGTGGCTGGAACGTCGTCGTCACCAGCGGATTTTTCATTGCGGCATAGACGGAGCCGTTGCGCTCATGGCTCGCGGCGAGCAGGCGTTCCATCGTCACATCGCTCAGGCCGCGCGCGGGTGTGTTGGCAATGCGCAGCAGGTTCACGTCGTCGTGCGGGTTGATGAACGTCTTGAGATACGCGAGAAAATCCCGCACCTCGCGCCGGTCGAAAAAGCTCTGTCCGCCAATCAAATGATAACGCACGTCGGCCTGCCGCAGTGCCAGTTCCAAAGGCCGCGACTGGATGTTCGTGCGAAACAAAATCGCCTGCTGACTCCACGGAATCCGCTTGGCCAGCCGCGCGTATTCGATTTCCTCCACGATGGTCTTGGCTTCCATCTCGTCCGACTCGAACGCGTGCAACGTGATCTTCGGGCCGTCGCCTTTCTGCGACCAGAGCTGTTTGCCACGGCGTTGGAGATTGTTTTTGATGATCGTGTTGGCGGCCTTGAGAATGGTGTTGGTGGAGCGGTAGTTTTGCTCGAGCTTGACGACTTTGACCTCGGGAAAATGTTTTTCCATGTCGAGCAGGTTGGAAATCTCCGCGCCGCGCCAGCCGTAAATGCTCTGGTCATCATCGCCGACGACGCACAGATTCCGATGCTCGACCGTGAGCGCGTGGACGAGCTTGAACTGCGCGGCGTTCGTGTCCTGATACTCGTCCACCATCACGTATTTGTATTTTGCGCGACAGGCTTCCAGCGCGTCGGGATGTTCGGTGAACAAGCGCAGCGTGAGCAAAATCAAATCGTCGAAGTCCACGGCGTTGCACGCGTGCAGCGCGGATTCGTAGCGCTTGGCGATGTGCTGCGCCAGCGCGCGGACGCTTTCGTCGCCGAACACCGAGGCGCGTTCGCCGCCGTTCTTGAACTTGCTCAACATGCCCAGCACCGCGCCGGGATCGGTCTTCTCGCCCTTCGCGGAAATGCCGGAGAGGATTTTTTTGACGGCGCTGAGTTGTTCGGCGGAGTCGTAGATGACGAAGTTGCGCTTGTAGCCCAGCTTCTCGATGTGCTGGCGGAGGATGCGGACGCAGAGCGAATGGAACGTGCAGATCGTCGGGCGGGATTCCTTGCGCAGGACGGGATCGGCGATGCGTTGCTTGGGCAGCAGCTTGTTGACGCGCTCCTGCATTTCGCGGGCGGCTTTGTTCGTGAAGGTGACACCGAGGATGTTGCCCGGCGGAATCCCGCGCTCGACCATGTGCGCGATGCGGAACGTGATGACCCGCGTCTTGCCCGTGCCCGCGCCGGCGAGGATCAACACCGGACCTTTGATGGTCTCGGCGGCCTGGCGCTGCTGCGGATTGAGCGTACTGAGATTCAACATGCGGCGCGGATTCTAGTTTGCACCGAAATGATGGCAAGCGGATTACCCATTCACGATTGGCAAGCCGTGCGGTTGTAGCGTCGAGCCTGTGGCTCGACCGGTTGAGCCACAGGCTCAACGCTACAACTACACCCGATCGATCAAGTGAATTTCGCCTTGGTACGGCCAGTCTTCCGGTTGCGCGACCAGCTTTGCCCGCACTGGATTGCGCCAGACATAATCCCACTTCTGCGCGTAACTTTCATCGCGGCGCAGCAGGTGATCGAAAAATCCCGGCTGCCAGAAGCTTTTCAACTTCGCGCCCGGAATCGTCGTTGGCTTATGGCCGAGCGTGGAGATCGCCTTGCCCAGACATTGTTTCAAGCCGCTTTCCCACCGGCGCAATGTCATGTCGCGACCGATGCGGACAAAGACATGGACATGGTCCGGCATCAAAACATAACGGCCTGTAGCCACATTGAATTCCAATCCGAGTTCGGCATAGCTGCGAAACGCGGCGTGAACGGAATCATTCGCCAGCAACGGACGTTTCAGCAGCGTGTTGAAAGTGACAAAGTAAAGCGGCGCGTCGAAACGCTGAAAGAGGACGGGCAGGCGTGGTGGCGTTCCTTTGAACTTGCGTTCCATGCCGGAAAAATCCGCCGATTGAGAATTTTTGTCGAGCGCAAATGTAGCGTCGAGATGCTCGATGTGTAGCGTCGAGTCTGTGACTCGATTGGGTTGTCGAGGCTGCGCCTCGACTGGTTGAGCCACAGGCTCAACGCTACACCGCATTGGACATCACGCACGAAACTCCGGCACTGCGCGACTGCTGTAGCGTCCGGCCTGTGGCCGGAT
>JAYWBR010000121.1:0-6606 GCA_043781315.1 Verrucomicrobiota bacterium
ATGGCGCGCAACTTTTTCAGGAAGGCGGCGAGCTTTTCCTTTTTTCCTTTGTAGGAGCCGACGTGAGGAGTCGCTGATTTTTTCCCGGCAGGTTTGAGCCTCCTCACGTCGGCTCCTACAAGTTTAGATTTGAGCGCCGCCCATTCCCGCCGCAGCGGAGCCATCAGCACCGGCTCGACAATGATTTTGATTTCGCCCTCGTCGGTGTAGTGCGCGCCAAGTTGCGAGCGTTGCTCGGGTTCCAAGGCGCGCTCGAAAAGCGTGCCCATGATGCTGGGCTGAATGAACTGCCAGTCGGCTTCGCCCGCCGCCGCGAGTTTCCGCAGTTCGTCCTCGGTCAGTTCAAAGACACTGGCCTCCTCAAACAAATGGCCGTTGAAATGGCGGATCTTGTCCTTGCCAAACGTGCCGCCGGTCGCCATGACGCCGAAAAGAATTTCCAGCGTCCGGGCCAAATGTTTCAAATCATCCACGCCGGACTTGAGCAGTTCGGTAAAAATCTTTTTCGGCAGCAGCCCGG
The DNA here is from genome assembly GCA_043781315.1 of Verrucomicrobiota bacterium. GTDB lineage: Bacteria > Verrucomicrobiota > Verrucomicrobiia > Limisphaerales > CAIQOK01 > CAIQOK01. The sequence goes on from JAYWBR010000121.1 coordinate 521, forward strand.
TGTCCTCGGCAAAGAAACAAAAAACGATGCGATTTAGAAACCGGGCGATGTGGAGATTTTTTTTCTGCGCGACGTTCACTTCCTTGCGGGATTTCGCGTCGGTCAATTCCACGCTCTCGCGGCTTTGCAGCGACTTGGCGATTTTAGCGATTTGCTCCGCCAGTTTTTTGGTGACTTCCGCCGTGGTGCGCTGCGGCTTGAGAAAATCCGGGTCGGTAAAAATGTCGCGCAGCAGTTTGAAAATTTTCGGATCATCAATCTGGTCGTTGGTGAATTCGTATTTCTCTTGAACCGTGCCGTTAAAATTGGTTTTGACGATGTAGCGGTTAAAATCGCAGACGACGAGCAACGGAGGATTCAGCAAGGCTTCGCGGTATTGCTGGAGCTGTTTGTAAGCCTCGTCAAGGTTCTTGTGCTTGCCCTTGTATTCCCAGCCGAAGCAACCTTTTTTCCAAACGTCAGCAAAACCTTTCTTCGGGCGTTCACTCCCGGAGTCGTCCAAGCCCAGGAACTCCGCGTCCTTGATGACGCCTTTTTGGTAACAGAAAAAATCATTGCCGCTCGGATCGGCCTCGGTGGGCGTCGGCAGGCCGAGCAACCGGCACAAATCGTCAAAGTGAGACTGGTAGGCGGAAGTTTCCTTGCCTTGGTAGCGCGACCATTTCTTTTTGAATTCAGCGGCGGTCATGTCAGAGCGGCAAGTTTGCGCGGGAAATTTATTAGCGTCAATCCGCGTAATCTGCGGTTCACCCCGTCCGGCCTTTGGCCACCTTCTCCCAATCCGATGTGGGGAAGGAATTTGATTTGCGGACCTTTAACCCAGGGCGTCGCTCGCCAACTCGCTTTGCCCTGGGCTATCATCTGCCGGGCTTTCAGCCCTTTGGATTAGGTTCTGATTTGCCCATTGCCGATGCCCAGCCACTTGTAAGTCGTCAATTCTTCCAAGCCCATCGGGCCGCGTGCGCCGATCTTGTCGGTGCTGATGCCGATCTCTGCGCCCATGCCGAACTCGCCGCCGTCGGTGAAGCGCGTGGAGGCGTTCCAATACACCGCCGCCGAATCTACCTCGGCGAGAAATTGTTTCGCGTGCGCCTCGTTCTTCGTGACGATGCTGTCCGAGTGCGCGGAGCCGTAATGGTTGATGTGATCAATCGCACCATGCACGCCGTCCACGACGCGGACGTTGAGGATGTAGTCGTTGTATTCGGTGGACCAGTCCTGCTCGGTCGCGGCTTTCAGCCGCAGTTGATGATTGATCGTTGATAGTTGATGGAAAGAGGTTTCATCGCAGCGCAGCTCCACTTTTTTATCTGCGAGCATCTGCGCCATCTGCGGTAAAAAAGTTTCGGCCACCGCCTTGTCCACCAGCAACGTCTCCATCGCATTGCAGACGCCGGGCCGTTGGACTTTGGCGTTCATCACGATGGCCTCGGCCATTTTCAAATCGGCATCGGCGTCCACAAAAACATGGCAGACACCCTTGTAATGTTTGATGACGGGTACTTTGCTGCACTCGGTCACGGCGCGGATGAGTCCCTCGCCGCCCCGGGGCATGCAGAGGTCAACGTATTGCGTGAGCGAAAGCAGGGCGGGGATCGCCTCGCGATCCGCCGTGGGCACGACTTGGATCGCGTGTTCGGGAAACTGGACAAGTTGCCGACGGGCGGCGTGAATCATCGTGCGCGCGATGAGTTGGTTGGAGTTCAACGCCTCTTTCCCGCCGCGCAGAATGGTGGCGTTGCCGGATTTGAAACACAGGCTGGCCGCGTCCGCCGTCACGTTGGGGCGCGATTCGTAGATGATGACCACGACGCCGATGGGGGTGGAAATTTTCCGCAGCTTCAAACCGTTGGGCCGCGTGCGTTCATCCAGAATTTTCCCGACCGGGTCGGCGAGCGCGGCGACTTCGCGCAATCCCTGCGCCATGCCGGCGATGCGTTTGTCGTCGAGTTTGAGCCGATCCAGCATGGCGGAACTCAGGCCCAACTTCGCCCCGACCTCCAGGTCGAGGGCGTTGGCTTCCTTGATCGCGGCGGAATTTTTTTCCAGCGCAGCCGCCATGGCGAGCAGGCAGGAGTTTTTCTCCGTCGTGGTCAGCTTCGCCAGTTCGCGCGACGCGGCTCGGGCTTGCCGCGCCAGCGTGGTCATCTGTTCCGTCAAATTCATCGCGGCAGGTTAAGTCAGTTTTGCCTTTTGAAAAAGCGCAAATCGTCCGGCGGGGCGGCCGCTGATTTTCCCGCTTGCTTCTTGGGGTGGTCGGGAGTTCGCTTACGTGGGTCGCAGATGAAGCCAATGATATGAATGTAAGCATGTGTATGACGCGGGAGCCGGTGACGATCGGCCCCGAACTGCCGCTCCCTGAAGCGGCGGTGCTCATGGCGCAGAAAAAAATCCGGCGTCTGCTGGTCGTGGAGCCGTCGCCGGGTGGCGTGCATTTGCTGGGCATCGTCACGGCCAACGACATTCTTCATGCCTATCCGCCGGAGGTGAATCCGTTCGCGGTCATCGTCACACCCAATACGCAGCAGGCCGCACTGACCGCCGGGAAATTCATGCACCGCCAGTTGCACATCACCAGCCCGGAGGCACCCATCGAAGAAGCCGCCGCGCTGATGTGCGACCAGAAAATCGGCTCGCTGCCCGTGCTGCGTGATCAGCAGCTCGTCGGCCTGATCACAGAATCCGACATCTTCCGAGCGTTTGTGGGATTGTTCGAGACGCGCGGCACCGGGGCGCGCATCACGTTTGACGTTTCGACCGGCGAAGATGTTTTCGGTCTGGTGGCGCGGCTGTCCCAGAAGTACGGATTGCAGGTAAACAGCCTGATCCGCGGGGTGCAGGACAACCAGCCGATTTGCGTGACTCGCGTTTCCGGCAAGCGGGTGGACGGTTTTCTGGAAGAGATTTGGAACTCCGGCCATCGCGTGATGAATGTGATTCGTTTCTCCCCGTCGCCCAACGGGAAATAACTTTGCCCTGCGGTACAAGGGGTTTTTCAACGTTCCGGGGAATTTCGGCTGTTTTTCAAACCGCACGCTTGGCAGTGCTTGGCTGCCGCACCTATACTGCTCGCGTGATTGATACGGAATCCAAGCTCGCGGGCTTTCTGGAAAATTTGCGCGCCGCCACCTGGGTCGCGGTGGACACCGAGGCGGACAGCCTTCATGCCTATCCCGAAAAAGTCTGCCTGATCCAGGTCAGCACCGTGGCGGGGGACGAGCTGGTGGATCCCTTGTCGGAAATCAACCTGGCCCCCTTTCTGGAAACGCTGGGCGGCCATGAACTCCTCATGCACGGCGCGGACTACGATCTGCGCCTGCTGGAGAAACATCACCGGTTCATACCCGCGTCCATTTTTGACACGATGCTCGCCGCGCGGCTGATCGGTGAACCGCATTTTGGGTACAGCGCGCTGGTGGAAAAATTTCTCGGCGTAAAACTGGAGAAAGGGCCGCAGAAGGCGAACTGGGCGATGCGACCCTTGACCGAGCGCATGGCCCAGTATGCGCGCAACGACACGCATTATCTCAAGCCGCTCGTGGAGCGGCTGAAAACGACGCTCGCGGAAAAGGGCCGGCTCATCTGGCAGCAGGAATCCTGCGCCCGGTTGATTGCGGATTGCACGCAGCCCCGGCCGGACGATTCCGATTCGGCCTGGCGCATCAAGGGCAGTCATCTGCTGGGGCGTCCGGCGCTCGCGGTGTTGCGTGAGTTGTGGCGCTGGCGCGAGAGCGAGGCCATCGCCGCCAATCGTCCGCCCTTCTTCGTGATGAATCATGAAGCGCTTGTAAACATGGCGGCGGCGGCGGCCTCGCAGCTTCCCGTGGAGCCGCTGGTGCCGAAGCATTTGTCCGAGCGCCGCCGGGCCGGCGTGGCGGCGGCCATCGCCCGCGGCCTCGCGGTGCCGCCGGAAAATCATCCACTCTTTCCGGAGCGCACCAGCCAGCGACCGACCGCCGCCGAGCACAAGCGTTCCCTGGAACTGCAAAAAATCCGCGACCGGCACGCGCAGGAACTGGGGATTGACCCGACCTTGATCGCGAGCCGGGCGACGCTGTTTGAACTGGCGCGCGACTGGGAGCAACACGCGCCCCAACTGATGAACTGGCAACGGGAGCTGCTGAAAGCCTGACAGATAAAAGCTCCAAATTCCAAGCTCCAAGCTCCAGAGAAGCACCAAGCCTCACACTTCAATCGCGAGCCGTAGTTTTGGCGGCAAAGGCTTGATTTTTTTCTGGAGCTTGGAATTTGGAGCTTGGGGTTGGAGGGTTCCGTTCACGGCTCCACCAGCACCGGCATCCCGATCCACACCAGCTTGAGCAAAAACTCCGCGTTCCAGTTCGCGAGCCGGAAGCAGCCGTGCGATTCCGTGCGGCCGACCAGTTCCGGACTGGGCGTGCCGTGCATTCCGTAGCCCGGTTTGTCCAGGCTGATCCAGGCCGTGCCCACGGGATTGTTCGGGCCGGGATTCAAAATCAATTTCATCTTCAACGACTGCGCCTCGGGCGATTCGGGAAACACCGCCGGATCAAAGGTGTAATTCGGATCCGGCGCGAGCTCCTTGACGTGCAGTTCCCCGACCGGCCGCTTCTCCACCCGTTGCGCGATGCTGCACGGAAAATGCGCCAGCAGATGGTTGTCGGCGTCGAACGCGTCGAGCGTCTTCTCGGCGAGACTGATTTTGACCACGGCGGCTTTGACCGTTGGCGGCGCGCGGCTGGCGTCCGGCAACTGCAACACCGTGCCGGCTAAAACATTCGTCCAGTCCACGCGCGGATTCAGCCGGCGGATCAAGGCCGGATGCGCATGGCTTTTTTCCGCGACGAGTTCCAAAAGCGTTTCGTAATCCAGCCGGGTCTGCTGGGATTTGGCGAGCCACGTTTTGCCCAGCGGTTGCAAATGGGCGAGGTCGTTGGACGTGACGAGGTAATTCACCAACGGCGGCGCGGCCAGAAGCAGCCGGGACTTTGTGGCGGCATCAAATTCGCCCGTGGCGGGAATTTTTTCCTGCAACTGAAACGCCTTGAGCGCCGCGCGCGTCTGCGAACCGCTCTTGCCGTCGAGCGAGCCGGAGGAAATACCCCGCCGCTCGAGCACGAGCTGCGCTTCCAACAGGGTCTGGGCCGGGCGGGGGAAACCGCCGACGGTTGTTTCCATCGGCGCGGCGGGAAAAGTGTTTGTGGAAAGCTTGCTCGCGGGCGGGTTCGTCCGCGAAACGGCGATGAGCGTCCTCGGTGAATTGGTGATTTGTCCGGCGCTGATTTTTTTCGTGGGTGATTTTTTTGGCTGGGCGGCATGCCACCAGACCCACGCGAGCGCGGCGGCGGCGAGGATCACGAGCAGCCAGTAAAAATTGCTGTTCGGCGAATGGCGCGCATCGGGCAGGCGATATTTTTTATGGGACCGCACGACTGGATTTAGCCATGAAGCGCAGGTTTGCCCAAGCAAGAAGTGCGCGCCGCCTCAGCAGATTTGGAATTTTCAAAATTCTTCTTGTCTATCGCGACCCTCCGGCGTAAAAGATTTGTTGTTCGGAGTCGTTAATCATGTAATCACATCAACAAAATCATTTGCGTAGCTTTGCTACGGGGCTGTCCTGAAACCGCTAATTTCCAAGGCCTCCAACATTCTCACCAAGCACGCGCCCATCGGCGCGGCTTGGCGTGCTGTGTTGGAAGGCGCTTAGCGGTGCCTAGGACAGGGTGCGTCAGGTTCGCGCCCTTTTAGTTCCTGGACCGAGTTCCGCTCATCAAAGGAAAATCAAAATGAAGACTATGTGGGGAATAGTTGGAAGTCTGGTAGCGGTTTCGGTCATCAGTTCAATTTTCACTGCCAACGCTCAAACTCAAACACCCGTCGTGCTCACGGCCGGGCCGGAGGTGCAAGCGGCTCCCGTGCTGGCTGAGGCTCCTGATTCCGTGGTTCGTATTGCCGCAGACGCGAAGGGGCTGGCACCGGTGCCGACCGACCAACTCCCGCGCAACGGCACGTTCTGGCTGGTCGTCGGGGATGGCGGATTTCTGGTGCCCTTTCCCGGCCGGCCCAACTTGCCCGAGAACACCCCGGTTTTTTCCTTGGGCAGTCCC
>JAYWBR010000122.1:0-6604 GCA_043781315.1 Verrucomicrobiota bacterium
CCGGCCCCCCGGTGTTGAACACGTTCATGAATCCGTTCCAAGTTGCGCCCGGATCAACGGTGTATGTGACTGCATTTGATTTGGCCACGGCACCGACCAGGAGCAGCGTGGCGAGACATGTTTTGAATAGTTTTGTTTGTAACGTCATACGAATTTTGTTAAGGGTTTTTTGGCTATGGGGACAAGACTACCAAAAATAAATCCCTTTGTCGAGCTAGCCGTTCGGCTAGTTTTTCGAAGTATGCTGCTGCCTGTTGCTTCGTCGCCCGGTCCTGGAAAATCCGTACAATTCCCTACCTACTCAGGCTGAATTGAATCTTCCCGGCGTGGATACGTGGTCTCAAATAGAACACTTGTGTTGCGGCTGGGAGACACAACAGGGTTCAGGCTCTAAACTTCAATGCCTGAAAACCTCATTGTAGTTTCAGACGATAAAACTCCTGCGAGGCTGTCACCGCATTGGTGCGGGGAGACGTGGCTCCACTCACATTGCTCCAAGAACCGCCGAGGTTGGTGGCCGATTGCAGCGTGCCGCCGGGCCAGTTGAGAATAACGCTTCCGTTCCAGATCACGATGGCCAAACTGGCCGGTGGATTGACCACCACCGTTGTCGTCGCCGGGGCGGAAGTGCAGCCGCCCGTGGCGGCGGTCACGCTGAACACCCCGGCGGCATTGGTGGACACATTCAGGAGGGAAGGATTCTGAATGGTGGAGTTGAACCCGTTCGGCCCGCTCCAACTGTAAGTCGCGCCCGGCACGGTCGTAGCCGTGAGGTTCAAGGTCATGCCCATGAAGAGTGGGCCGCTGTTTCCGGCGGTCGGAGACGCCGGCGGTGAACACGCCGGAGTCGCGCTGGCAAACGCGGAGTTGGTGCTCTCGCAACCCAGGACGGAGGCCGAGACCACGTAGTAATAGGTCACTCCATTTGTCAATCCGGTGTCGGTGCAATTGGTGGTGGCCAGTCCGCTGAACACTGTCGAGTAAGCTCCGCCACTGACCGGTGCGCGCTTCACGTTATAGCCCGCACCCGCGAGTGCATTCCATTTCAACGACACCTGCGAGTTGCTGGCGACGGCGGTCAGTCCGGCCGGGGACGCTGGCCGGGGAAGAATGATTTCGATCCCGCTCGCCCGCGCATTGTCTGTGACGGTGACATACTGGACAACAATCTGCCCGCCGACGGCAATGGCGTTGAATTCATTGATAACGGCTTTGTTCGCCGCACCGGCAGCGGCGATAATATCAAAGTTGGTCAGGACTTGCGTGCCATTGAGCGTGACGTTGAACCGTCGCTGTCCGACGGCGGTCCAGTAGGTTTCGGCGGAGTGCAGGCGCACCTTGTAAGTCACACCGGAGATCAGTCCGGTGAACGTATAGGTGAAGTTGCCATAGCGTTCCGCCTGATAAACTGCCTGCGGCGCAGGCGCGACCAAACCGGAAGTATCAATGGTCGTCGTGACCGTCGCACCGATGGTGCCGCCCACCACGTTCGCGTCCGCCGTGAACTGACCCGCCGCGCTGCCACCTGAGTTTACCGCCAAGGAGTACGCGCCCAGCGTCGCGGTTTGCTCGCTGGAATTGGTGCTGGCGCCAACCGAGTTTGTGGCTGACACCACGTAATAATAAGTCGCGCAATTCGCGACACTGGTGTCGGTGTAGTTGTTTGTGGTGGGACTGGTGACCGTCGTGTAGGGGCCACCGCTGACCGTGGCGCGTTTGACGTTGTAACCCGTCGCACCTGAACTAGAGGCATCCCAGTTCAAATAAACTGTGGCGCTGCCCGGGCTGACGGTCAATCCGGTCGGCGCGTTCGGAGCTGCCGGCACAAAATTATAAACCCGGACATAATCCACCAGCATCTGTTGGGGGAAAACCGTGGTTCCATCCGGATTGCCGGGCCAGTTGCCGCCGACGGCGACGTTGAGTATGAAGAATTGCGGCTGGGTGAAGACCCACGTTCCGCCGCCGGGCAGACTGGCCGGCGTGGCGGTGAAATACTGATTGCTGTCCATAAACCATTTGATCTGGTTGGTGGTCCATTCCACGGCGAAAACGTGAAAGTCATCGGCAAGCGCCGCGCCACCTGGCAGCGTATAGGATCCGCCAACCCCCGCGCCCCCGTTGTAATCACCGCCGGACTGCGGGCCGTGAATTGTGCCGTAAACCTTGGCCTGCTCGGTGGTTTTGCCGATGTTCTCCATGATGTCAATCTCGCCACAGGTTGGCCAGCCGACCAAGTCAATGTTTGTGCCCAGCATCCAGAACGCCGGCCAGATGCCCTGGCCTTTCGGTATTTTGATGCGCGCCTCCATGCGGCCATAAGTCCACGACCGTTTAACTTTGGTGAGCAGACGGGCGGACGTGTAGCTGCTGCCGCCATAGCTTTCCACCTTGGCTTCAATCACCAATTGCCCACCTACAATCCGGGCGTTGTTGGTGCGCGCGGTGTAATACTCCAGTTCATTGTTGCCCCAACCGCCACCGCCGATGTCATAACCCCATTTGGTGGCATCGGGCGGAGTCCCGTCGGCTTGGGTAAATTCGTCGCTCCAGGCCAACTGCCACGCAGCATGGCACCACACCGGCGATATTAAGAGCAAGGCTAGCAGCGCATACTGACTCGCCAACGATTTGGTTCTGTTCAATTTTTGTTTCATGTCAATCGGGTCAGGTAACATAGCAGAGCTATCACGTTTGTCTCGCCTCAGTGTTCACAACGATTTCAAAAACTTTACCAGGGCGGCGCGATCCGCCGCTGACATGTTACGGAAAACTTCCTTCGCCGCCTCGGCTTCGCCACTGTGCCAGAGGATGGCCTCTTCGAGACTGCGCGCCCGACCATCGTGAAGATAAGCTTCGCCGCCACTGACCCCGGCGGTGAGGCCGATGCTCCAGAGCGGCGGTGTGCGCCATTCCGAACCGGCGGCCCCGCCTTCACCCATGTTGTCCGCCAGCCCGGCCCCCATGTCGTGCAGGAGCAGATCGGTGTAAGGATGAATAGTCTGATTGCGAAGTTCGGCCATAGGATGATACGCGCTGGTGGTCAGCGTTGGCGTGTGACACTGCACACAGTTGGCACTGGTGAAAAGCTGCTCGCCTTGCAGGGCCTGGGCATTAGTTAAATCGCGACGCGCGCCCACGCCGAGCAAAGCAATATAGCGCGTCATTTTGTCGAGTTCCGCATCGTCGAGTTCAGGTGCGACACGGTTGGTTTCACCATCGAGAATCGGGAAGACGGAGGTCGTCACACCCATGTCGGTGTTAAGTGCGCCGGCGATCTGGTGGCTGATGCGCGCCTTCCCGCCTTTGTAGGTGAAGCGTCCGAGCCGCTGTTGCCCGGTCTGCGGGTCGAGCACGGCTCGAATGCGACCGGAGATGCCGTCAGCATTGGTATCACTCGGATCTGCCAGCGCCACGATGCTGCTTTCGCTCACCGCCTCCAGCAGGCCAAGGCCGACGAGCGGCGGCGCGATACGCACGGAGAAAAATGCGGGGGCAGTTCCCGAAAATGTGTAGTTTGGTTTTTGCAATGAATAGGGAGAGCTGTCGCCGTATTGCCCGCTAGTAGTCGTGTAACTGGCAATCGTAACGTTGCCCTCGGACGGCCCGCTGGTGGACTGCGGCTGTAGCACGGAGCCAAGGGTCGGATGCGGCGAGCCATTCGCATCGCTGCCCACCTTCACGACGGATTGCAACATCGGCACACCGGTGGCCGGCGGCAATGCGCGACCATTGTTGACGTGACACGCAACGCAACTGCGATTGATGAACTTCGGCCCAAGCTTGCCGACCTGTTCGGTATAGACCGGGTTGTCCGGCTCTGAATGGGTGCCGTCGCCAAAGTCCGTGTGATGCAACCGCCGTCCGAGCATGAACGGCAGCCCGTTCGTGGGCGCGATGTTACCCGCCGTCTGCTTGAAACGATGCTCCGGCTCATTGGAGTATTGATACGGCAGAGTAGTCTGACCGCCGAGCCAGGCATTTGTGGACAAAGCATACGAGTCGAGACTCTGATTGACACCGCCGACGATACCGCCATTGAATCCCACATCCTGTCCCTCCGCCCACGGCACGATACCTTGGCCGACGATGTAGAGCAGCACGGTGCCGTAGTAGTTATTCCGCCCATGCCTGGGGGCAAGCAGGAATTGACTGATCTCAATCTCCACGCGATCGCCCAACTGCAACGGCCGGTTCTCGGGCGCTTTCGTCGTAATGGTGGCGCTGTAATGATAGTCAGTTTCGCCCGGCGTGGCCGAAGCGTTAGTAGAGACAAGGGTCGCGATCTGATTATTATTGTATTCCGCCACCGTGTTGATGCCGCGAAACGACGTGCGGAATTCCGCAGGATTTAACTGCGCCTGCGTCGTGTAGTTGAAGATGATGTCCGTCCCGCCTTTGCCTATGTGGTCTATGATTTCGATGTCGGCCATCCGCTGCTCCCAATACCAGCTCAAGTAGTGATCGTATAATTGAAAATTACCCTCGCGGGCGTGGCGGTCGCGCACGCGGTCGGCGAGATAGGTGATCCGGTTCGTGGGCGTATCCACCGTGGTCGCGGGTTCCAGCGGGGTGAAGGAATTGAAGAGCGCAACGATGCCAACGTTCGAATCGGTCTGCGCGGAAATGGTCGCATCAACCGCAAGACTCTGGCCGCTGGCGGTGAGGGCAATGACAGCAAGGTAATAAGTCTGGCCGGAAATCAGGCCGGAGATGATGGCGGAGGTCACGTTGCCGACGTCTATTGAGTTAGTCAGGTATAGGCTGTTCGTGCCATAAAAAATCCGGTAGCCGATCACACCGGGAGACGAGCTGGCCGTCCACGCGAGACCGATGGCATTGGTGGAACCCGACGGAATGGTTTGCAAACTGGTTGGCGCCAGCACGACGACGATGTCCGTCGGCAGCACCAGTCCATAGAAGCGTTTCGGTTCGGCGAGATTGACGGGCAGGCTGTTGGTGGAGCGCCCGTCGCCGCCAAAGATATTGGTCGCCAGCGGTGTCCAGGTTGAGCCGGGCGCAACATTCGTTGACGTCAGCAGCACGCTGGAAGTATTCGTCCCGCCGAGCCAGACGAAGTTAAGGTTTGAACCCGACCTCACCATGCTGCCGGGAACGATGATGGGCCGCATCGGCGGCGGTGGTGGCGGGAGCACATAGGTGAAGCCATTCAGATTGGTGGCCGATACCGCATTTGTATTCATCACCACCACATTGACCGCGCCCGCCGCGCCGGCGGGTGTGGTGGCGGTAATGTTCGAAGAACTGTTCAGCGAGATTCCGGTTCCGAAATTCGGCCCAAATTTGACCGTGACCCCGGCCAGAAAGTTGGAGCCGGTAATCGTCACCACCGTGCCGCCATTGGTCAGCCCCGTTCCCGGCGCAACACCCGTGATGGCCGGCGCGAGCGGCGCTGGCCCGCTGCTTCCGCCGGACACATCGGCGTAGCTGTCGCCCACCCGGACCTCATCCGCCTTGATGGCAAAGCCGCCGCCCGAGTTTTGAAACCCAATGCCGGTGATCGTGCCCACATCGAACGTGCTAATGGTATAAGTCGCCGCCACGACCGGCGTGGCTGAATTGGCGGTGGGGTTGAGATAGACCGTCACCGTATCGTTGGCACCCGAAGTATTGAAGTCAATTTTGATCGCGACCAGATAAGGCGTGGTGCCATAGGTGCCGAGAAATGAACTCGCCAAGGCAGTTGCTCCTAGAGTTGCATTGCCAACGGTATTGATGGAACCAAGACCTAATCCTCCCTGCGTGCCGGAGAACGGTGCCAAGCCATAACCGAAAAATAGCCCCGTGCCGCCGTTGGGAAAATAGACGCCGCAACTGTTTCCACCGTTATTGCCGGTGAGGTTGAATAGAAAGCTGATCCACTTGGTTCCACTGGAAAGTGGCGCGACGAAATTTTCGGACTGCCGACCGCTGGTGGAACTGAAAGAGTTGTTGGCCACCGGTAGAGTGGTGTAGGTCAGGCCGGTGGTAATCGCCGGAGTGGTTCCGCACGTCCAATTGCCGGTGAACCCGCTGGCGGTGCTGGCCGTGCCATTGGGAATTGAGGTGGTGTAATTAAACGGCTCGTAAGCATTCAGGCTCGCGTAGCCAGTGCTGGTCAACACGACAAGACAAAACGCCGTGCCGAGCAATCCCGCAATTGTTTTAAGTTTGGTTCCCATGAAATCGGTTTCAGGAATTTCTTGAATTGACTGAAAATAAATCGTGCCCCGGGCTTTTTGTATGATGTTCGTGGAGAGTTTAGCGGCATTCGACCCGCAGAGCAGCTAGCCATACGACTAGTTTTAAGAAGCCCGTCCCTGGCGAAATTTCAACGCCGCCTCCGTCCGGGAATGGACGTGCAGCTTTTCGTAGATGTGCTGCAGATGCCATTTCACCGCCGCCACGGATACGCCGAGCCGGTCGGCAATCGCCTTGTTGCCCAGCCCGTGCATGACAAATTCCAGCACTTCACGTTCACGTTCGGTGAGCGCTTCCATCTGGGTGGCGGCCGTGGTTTGCTGACGGAACTGCCCGATGACTTTGCGCGCGATTTCGGGCGTCATCGGCACGCCGCCCTCCTGGGCTTCGCGGATGGCGTTGA
>JAYWBR010000123.1:0-6591 GCA_043781315.1 Verrucomicrobiota bacterium
GCGGCGTTGGTGAACATCACGCGGAAGACTTCCTCGTTCAGCGCGAAGCGGCTCTTGAGCAGGTTGACGGCCTTGGGTTCGCTCTCGAAAATCACGTTCACGTAGTAGCCGGAGCTGTGCTTCTTGTCCGCGACGCGGGTGAAGTTTTTCTTCTCCATCTTCTGGACGGTTTCGACTTTGCCGCCGGCGGTCGTGATCTCGGCGGAGATTTTATCAATCGCGTCTTTGATGCTCTCTTCTTTGCCCGCGGTTTCCAATATGAACAAGCCTTCGTATCGTTTCACTGCTTTTTTCTTTCGTTCGCGGAACCGTCAACGGCTCCGTTAAATTGACTCATTGCCTTCTGCGTTCCGGCGGTCCGCCAGCATTCCGCCTGGTCGCCCACCACGGTTAAAACTTTTTCGGCCAGCTTCATTTCGTCCGGCCCGAATTTTCCCAGCACAAAATTTGTAATTTCCCGCGCGCCATCCGCGCGGCCGATCCCGATCCGCAGCCGGGCAAACTCCCGGGTGCCCAGATGCTGCTCGATGGACTCCAGTCCATGATGCCCGCCGCTGCTGCCGCGTTCCCGCAGCCGGATCCCGCCCAACGGCAGATCCGCGTCATCCACCACCACCAGCAGTTGCGCCGCCGCAATCTGGTAAAACTTCATCACCGCGGCCACGGCTTCCCCGCTCAAATTCATGAACGTCTGCGGCTCGCACAACACCGTCCGACACCCGCTGAACTCAACCCGGGCAATCCGCGCGTTGAATTTCTTTTCCAACGACCAGTTCGCCCGGCACCGTTCCGCCAGTTTCTCGACCAGCAGAAAACCGGCGTTGTGCCGTGTCCGGGCGTACTCCGCGCCCGGATTTCCCAAGCCCACGATGAGATGCAAATTCTCCATGCGCGGGGTGATGGCGGCGAAACCAGCCGGGCTGGGTCGCCGCGCAAATTATTTCTTCTTCTCGGCGGCTGGGGCGGCGGCCTTCTTGTCGCCCGCCGGCGCGGCGGCTTTCGCGTCGCCCTTGGCCGGAGCCTTGTCGCCGGCCTTGCCAGCAGGAGCGGCTTCGCCGTCTTCCTTTTTTTCCTTGGTCATTTCCACGTCGCCAGCAGCCGGAGCGGCGGCGTCGGTGGCGACCACTTCTTCCTCGGCGCGCGGCGGGGCCACGGAGACGACCGGGAGATGCTTGTCGCCGAGAATCTCCACGCCTTCGGGCGCTTTGACTTCGCCGATGTGGATGGCGCGGTTGATTTCGAGATGGGACACGTCAATGAGGATCTGCTCGGGCAAATCTTTCGGAAGCGCGCGGACTTTCAACTTGAACAGGATGTGGCCGAGGACACCGCCGTTGTTCTTGACGCCGACGGATTCGCCGGTCGTTTCCACGGGCACCATGACGGTGATTTTTTCCGTCTCGGAAACCTCGTGCAGATCCACATGCACCACGCCCCGCGTGAGCGGGTGATGCTGAACTTCCTGGAGCAGCGCGAGGCGCTTGGGGCGGGTGTCGCCCTTGATGGCGACATCCACGAGAATATTTTCGGAAACGGAATGGTGCAGCAAATCGTCAAACTCCTTGGCGCTGACTTCCAAGTTTTGGGGCTTGGACTGGCCGCCGTAGATCACAGCGGGAATGCGCCCTTCGGAGCGGAGTTTTTTTGACCCGGCCCGGCGGCCGAGCAAACGGGAGGTGGCGTTCAATGGTACAGATTTCATTTTCTTAAATTGTTAAATTGTTTTTGGACTGACCGCATCCGCTAACTGGTGCGTCCGCCCTTGAATTCAAACAGCGAATTCACCGACGAATTACTATGGATGCGCTTGATGGCTTCACCCAAAAGTCCCGCCACTGACAACGTGGTAATCTTCACACCGTCAATCGCCGGGCGCAGGACGGTATCAGTTGTGATTAGTTCGTCAATAGCGGATTTGCGCAATCTTTCGATGCCCACATCGTTCAAAATCGCGTGTGAAACACAGGCTAAAATGGTCTTGGCCCCCTTCTTTTTCAGGAGCGTGGCCGCCGAGGTCAGCGTGCCCGCCGTCTCGGTCAGATCGTCCACGAGCAAAACGTTTTTGCCGCGAATTTCACCGATGACGGCCATGGACTCGACTTCGGTCGCGCTCTTGCGGCGCTTGGCCACGATGGCTAGGCCGGCTTCGAGCGTCTGGGAGTACGCATGGGCCATTTTCAAGCCGCCCACATCCGGGCTGACCACCACGAGGTTGGAAAGTTTTTTTGTCCGCAAATATTCGTACATCACCGGCGCGGCGTAGAGATGATCCACGGGGATGTCGAAGAAGCCCTGGATCTGCTGCGCGTGTAGATCCATCGTGAGCATCCGGTTCGCCCCGGCGGCGACGAGCAGGTTGGCGACGAGCTTGGCGGTGATCGGCACGCGCGGCTGGTCTTTGCGATCCTGCCGGGCATAACCGTAAAACGGCAGCACGGTCGTGATGCGCTTGGCACTGGCGCGGCGCAGCGCGTCAATCATGATGAACAGCTCCATCAGATGATGGTTGGTCGGCGGCGCGGTCGGCTGGATGATGAAGACTTCCTCGCCGCGGACGTTCTCCTCGATCCGTACAAACGTCTCCCCGTCAGGAAACGGCTTGATGGTGCACTGCCCCAGTTCCATGCCGATGGACTTGCAGATGGCGCGGGCCAAGGGTTCGTTTGCTGTGCCGCTGAATATTTTCACAATCGCGTGTCGGGTTCTAACACCGGCTTACCGTTGCACCGGAAACAAAGAAGCGAGGCCGCAGCCTCGCTTCTGTTTTGAAAGGGTCACTGGCACTAGGCTTTCTTCGGAGCCACCGCAACTTTGGCGGCTTTTTCCTTCACCAGCGTCGCGCCCTTGCCGAGGCGTTTGCGCAGGTAGGTGAGCTTGGCGCGGCGGACGGAGCCTTGACGCTCCACCTCGACCTTGTCCACACGCGGCGAGTGCAGCGGAAAAATACGCTCCACACCTTCGCCATAGCTGATGCGGCGGACGGTGAACGTTTCGTTCAAACCGCGGCCGCGCTTGCCGATGACGACGCCGGAGAAAATCTGGATGCGTTCCTTGTCGCCTTCGACAACCTTGGTGTGGACCTTGACGGAGTCGCCCACGCCAAACGTGGCGTTGTCTTTGCGATACTGTTCCGATTCAATTTTTTCTTGTAATGCCTGGTTCATAAATTATTTCCTGATGCGTGATGCGTGAAACGTGAAGAAAAGCCAGAACAGCTTTTCACGTTTCACGCATCACTTTTTAATCTGCATTTTTTTTCGTCAAATCCGGTCTGCGCTCGTTCGTCCGCAACTTCGCCTGCTCGGCCCGCCACTTGGCAATCTCCGCGTGGTTGCCGGACAATAAAACATCCGGCACCTTCAACCCGCGAAATTCCGCCGGTCGCGTATAATGCGGATATTCCAACTGCGCGCCACTAAAAGATTCGTCCGACGAACTCTCGTCGTCGCCCAGCACGCCCGGCAGCAGCCGCGTCACCGCGTCCACCACCACCATCACCGGCAGCGCGCCATTGGTCAGGACGTAGTCGCCGATGGACAATTCGTCGTCCGCCAACGCTTCCCGAATCCGCTCGTCAAAACCTTCGTAATGCCCCGTGACGAACAGCAGATCGTCCAGTTGCGCCAACTCGCGGGCGATGGCCTGCGTGAAGGGCCGCCCGGATGGCGACATTAAAATCACGCGCGTCTTTTCCCGCGCAAGCTTTTCCACCGCTTCAAAAATCGGTTCCGGCTTGAGCAGCATCCCCGGCCCGCCGCCGAACGGACGGTCATCCACCGTCTTGTGCCGGTCATGGGTGTAATCCCGCAACTGGTGGATCGTCAGATCCAGCAAACCCGCGTCCCGCGCCCGTTTGATGATGCTTTCATCGAGCGGCCCGGCGAACATCGCCGGGAACAAAGTGAGCACGTCAATTTTCACGAATGCAAAATTAAAAAATTAAAAATTAAAAAAGTCGGCGCGAATCCGGCGCTCCCCATTTTGCATTTCTAATTTTGCATTTTTAATTGCGAGGACTGTCCTCGACAATTTCCACCGAACAACGCAGCCCTTTTTTCGAGCTGCCCGCGAGCAGCAGTGATCGGATCGCGTTGATCGTCATCCCCTGCCGGCCGATGATCTTGCCGACGTCCGCTGCATCCAGCCGCAGCTCGTAAATCGTCACGCCTTCCCGCTGCACGGGCGTCACGGTCACGGCTCCGGGATTCTGTACCAGCCCTTTGACGACGTATTCGAGAAAGGCCTGCATACGAATTCAAAATTAAAAATTAAAAAGCCAAAACTCGGCGGACACTTGGTCCGGCCGCCACGCCATTTTTAATTTTGCATTTTTCATTTTGAATTCTCAGACAGCAACGGCGGCCTTGCTCAGGCGCTTGATGAAGCTGGCGACGGTGTCGCTCGGCTGCGCGCCTTTGCCGACCCAGTAGGTCACGCGTTCAAGATCGAGGGTGACGTTGTTGTCCTTCTTCAAGGGCTGGTACGTGCCGATCTCCTCGATGAACTTGCCATCGCGGGGACTGCGGCCATCGGCCACGACAATGCGGAACACCGGGGTGTTTTTTGCCCCGACGCGCTTCATGCGAATTTTAACTGCCATAAATAAAGTCTTTTCCTACCTGCCGCGCCGCCACACCGGTCGCCCGCCGCAGGTTTCCAAAAAAGGAACGCAGAGCCTAGCCACGCCCCGGAAGATTGGCAAGTGCTGTTTTGCGGAATTTTGAACGTTGCCCAGATCATTCATTCATTTCGAAAAGGAGACTGAATTTCAGGTGTTGAACAGTGTGTCTCCAAAACCTTTTCCTTTTCTTGCCACGCTATGCCGAAGCAGTTCAAGCGTTGGTTCGGTTGATCCTTTTGCTAACGCCATCCGCGCTACCTGTACATAAACCGGGTCAATATCGAACCCAAAAAACTGCCGAATTCCGCATTGCTTCGCAGCAAGTGCCGAATGGCCGATACCCAAGAATGGGTCGAGCATCACAAGTTCGGGGCTTGCTCCATGAATTTTTATGCAGAACTCTGCCAATTCTATCGGAAAGGTCGCGGGATGCGGTCGCTGCTTGGAACGGCTCACAATTGTTTTGTATGGAATAAACCAATTATTGCCCCTGCACCTTGAATCCCGCCCTTTCGTATGCGCCCATCTTTTGATGTTAGACTTGTCAGAATACGGCACTCCAATTGCCAAACGATCAAGCGGCGTGTCTCCGTGCTTGGTAAGGTGAAAAACGTATTCGTGGCAATCATTCACATATCTTTTTGAATGTAGCGGCTTAAAATGACCCGCCGAAACTAGCTCGCCCTCTTTCGTTTGCACGGTGATTGACTTAATCCAGTGGAATGTATTTTGAAGCACGAACAGTTCTTTCAAAGCACCGATCAATTCATGTGGAACTAGCGGATTAGAGGGGGCAGATCCAAGGTTCAGAAAGAATGAACCTTTATCCTTTAGCAGACGTTTGACTTGCTTTGCCCACTCGCAAGACCAGTTCAAATATTCGCTACGAGTTCTGCTGTCATTGTAATTTCTGTATTTAATCCCCAGGTTGTAGGGAGGCGAGGTGACAACTAAGTCCACGGATGCTTCATCCATTTCGCTCATGCCTTTGATGCAATCTTGCGTCTCCAACCGGTAGGACAATTCGCCACTAATTTTTTTGCTTTTTTCAGTCATGATCTTCGATGCATCTTCCGCAAGCATCATGTGCTGAAATTGGAACGTCGCCAAGCAAGTTTACTCGCTTGCATACCTAAACCTTTGGCGGCGCAGAACCGACTTGCCTGTGCTTTCCTGTATTGCCATCATGCTTGCGCCATGAAAACGGTGGAAATAATCATCATTGATCATTCGGCTACGCTGAATCCAAATGAATTGGCCGAATTTCTCTACCTGTTCCCTGCTGCTGGCCGGGCATTGAGTCGTCTTGTTCCAAAGCAAGACCACTACGCCGAGCGCAAACCGACATCAGAGGAGTTGAAAAAGTATAAGCACGAACTTGGAAGATTCTCGCCTGACGAACTGGATTCCTTCTTCGCCCCGGAGACGTCGCCGGGATTTCTGCAAATCAATCAAATCCGTCGGAACAGCCCTTTGGACATAACTCTTTACGGCTGCCCCTTTCTGATAATTTTGGCTTTGATTTTTTCAGGTGGAAAAATAAAAATATCCCTCCAAGGGCTGGAAGCGGAGTTGCCCCCTTTGGGAAAAGGACTGAAATCCCTCCGCGAAGCACTGGGACTCAATGACAAGATCAAAGCTGGTTTTGGAATTCGCGGAACTGTCATCAAACTTAACGAGAAAGAATATGCTGCGCTTTGCATGCAAGATGCCGCCTCAAAGAACAAAGGCGGTTTTCAACACTTCCAGGTTGGTCTGAAGGATCGGATCAACAAGCAAACTCGCGAGCTTCAACTCAGTCCTTCGGACCTCGAAAAAATCTATCGCTACAAAGCCAATCCAAATAAAGGCGGCTGGCAAAGTCGTTTCAAAAAGATTTTTGGCAGACATTTTCCAGATGATGGCAATTTTTTGCTCTGCTAATTCAGCACGCGTTATCCTCGTCCTCATCAACGACCAGAAGTTCACCA
>JAYWBR010000124.1:0-18726 GCA_043781315.1 Verrucomicrobiota bacterium
GGCATTCTGAGCCGAGCAACCAGAAAATCACGTATGCCAACTGAAGAACGAGTGCTTTGTTTTGAGCGGAAATTTCTCGAAGAACTGGGGCTGTTCCAGGGCTTGAGCCTGGAGGTCGAAAAATATCTGCCGCCCGTCACCGCCGCGCCGCGCCTGACCTACCTGAACCGGAGCGCCGCCGAACTGGATAAGCGTTACAAGCAGCTCATCCCGTACGTGCTGCTCGTCTGCAACGACAAAATCCTGCGCTACCGCCGTGGCAAAGGCGGCGGCGAGGTGCGACTGCATGGATTTTTTTCCGTCGGGATTGGCGGACACATCTCCGAGGAAGACCACCAACTTTTTTCGAACGACCCCTACCGCGAAGGGATGCGACGCGAATTGATGGAGGAGGTAGCCGTTGACGGGGCGCGCGAGGCGGCCGTCGCCGTCATCAATGATGACAGCACCGAAGTCGGCCAGGTGCATTTCGGTGTCGTCCATGTCATGCAGGTGCCGGATGAAAGTGTCGCGGGACGGCGCAGCGGCATTGTCGGGCCGGAGTTTGTTCCCATTGCAGAAGCCGTGAAAGACTTGGCTGCCTACGAATCATGGTCGCGGTTTTGTCTGGAACATCTGGAGGTGTTACTGGCCAAAGCCGCCGCTGCTGGCATTACTTCTGAACCAGTGGCGGGTTGAGGAAGCATGGCCCTGACGGTCAGCTCTCGAATATCAAACCATGACGACGTTTGCAGAATATCAGGCGCTGGCTGCGGCCACGCCGCTCTCACTGCGGAACGATCTCGACCGGATTCATTTCCCCGCATCAGGATTGCTGGAAGCATCCGGAAAAATTAGTTCCTTGCTCAACCGCGCATCCACTACCGGCAGATTCAGTCTGACCGGGGAACAAGGGTGCGAACTCCAAGATCGGCTCGCCGATCTACTCTGGTGTACCACGCTGCTTTGTGCTGAATCCGGAATGTCTTTGGAGGATGTGGCAGCGCACAGCCTGGCCCAACTTCAAGCGAGGGCAAAAGACCTAGACCCCGATCAGCGTTGAAACAATGCGGCTCCATCGCTGTCAAAGCCTCGTCGTGTAAGTCTTCAACGAAGGCCGTGGCGCGGGGGAGTGCGACCGCTTCCTGATGGGCGCGACGGATTTGCCGTAGCCGCCCTTCTCTGCACTGGATGGGGAGACTTAAACCCGAAGTCCGAAGTTGAAATTGGGAGGCAGCGGCAACCGTGTGTAGCGCAGACATTCTTGTCTGCGGGTTCACGGGACATTCCTGTCCCGTGTTCCGGCAACGGGCGACTGGAAAGTCGCCCGAACCCGCAGGCTCGAAAGCCTGCGCTACCGTCCCCGTCGCGCCGGCCACTGCGGAGTTCGGGTTGAGCCGTTTGGGAAACCGCGAAAGGAGTTCGGCAAAGCCGAAAGCCGCAGCGGGCCGAACGAGCGGGAGCGAGTGAGTCAACATGGCGAATCCGGATGAGGTGAACCATCATTGACCCCGGAAAATTTCCCGCGCACACTTCGCGGCAACGCCATGATCTGGATCGCTCCATCAGAAAAGGATACCGACAACGCCGCTTCGGAGAAATTATGCACTCCATGCGCGCAGTCGCAATGACTCACGTCAATCAAATCCAAAACCTCCGCCGGACGCGCGACCTGCTGCTGCCGCGTCTGCCGTCAAAGCACGTGAGTCTCAAAACGAATTAAACTATGAAACACGAAATTATCGACCGGGTTGAAGAACGGGTTGAGAACGCTAAGAGCGACTCGGATTTTACCTACTTCTGGTCTTTGCTCTTACTTGGCGAGACAGTTTTCAAGACAACAACGCTTGGTATTCTGGCGGCGCTCACAGACGATAGCGACCGCAATCGCTATCGGCTAGAGCATAGTCTTGTCAAAGCAGACGGTCTAGGGGACTGGGCTAAAGCACTTGAAGATGCGCTCGCCGGACCTGCTGCGCAGTTTCTTTTTACGAACGCATACCCAGAACGTAATGAGCTTACGAAAATCTGTAACGCAGGCGATTGGCAGTATGATTCGGTTCTGGCGATGAAGCAAACTCTTGAGGCATTACAAATTGAATCGGAAGAATTGCCGACTCGCTCTGACATGAAAAGGTGGTTTCGGTTATTTGCCACACTGCGAAACAAGACACGCGCTCATGGAGCAACACTTCCAAGTCGAACTAGCGCGCCAGCCATCTCGCTCAAGAAGAGCATGGAACTGTTCCTGAACAACTATTGCCTGTTCAAAAGACCGTGGGCCTACTTGCATCAAAACCTCTCAGGCAAGTATCGAGTTTCTCCAATTACGCCGGACACTGGCGCGTTTGATCACCTCAAGAAATCAACCAACTCCACTCATCGGAATGGTGTTTATATCCACTATGGAATGCCTCGACTAGTTCCGCTAATCGAATCAGATGCAGATTTTGAAGACTTCTATTTTGCGAACGGTGGCCTCACTGCTAAGAAATACGAGTGCATGTCTTACGCCACAGACAACAAGCGTGCAGGTGATGCAACTGTCTATTACATCCCACCAGGAAAGCTGCCGGCAAGCGAGACCGAAGGGCTAACTGAATTTGTTCAGCAAGGACGTTGCCTTTCCAACGCGCCAGAACTGATTCATGACTACATCGCCCGGCCAGCACTCGAAGACCAACTGCACGAATTACTACTCGATGACCGGCGTCACATTGTGACCCTCCTGGGCAGAGGTGGCATTGGAAAAACTTCACTTGCACTGCGGACTCTCAAACGCGTTTGTCTGCAAGACCGATTTGAAGTCATTGTCTGGTTTAGCGCGCGGGACGTGGACCTCCAATTCTCGGGTCCTAGACCGGTTCGTCCACATGTCCTCTCTCCCGAAGATATGAGTAAGTATTACGTAGCGTTGGTAGCCTCCGAAAAGCTGCGCGAGAAAGGATTCAACGCAAGAACTTTCTTTGAAAACCAGTTGCAGAAAAACGACCTCGGACCATGCTTGTATATTTTTGACAATTTTGAGACCAGCCAAGCCCCAGTCGAGGTGTTTAGTTGGATTGACACGTTCCTTCGCTTACCAAACAAAGCACTGATTACGACGCGGCTGCGCGATTTTAAAGGAGATTATCCGGTTGAAGTAGGAGGCATGGAAGATGATGAGGCGAGCGCCTTGGTCAAACAAACTGCGGTAGGTCTTGGTATTTCCGATTTAATAACCCCCGGCTACGTGACGGAACTGGTCCAAATATCTGAGGGCCATCCATACGTAATGAAGATTCTTCTCGGCGAAGTCGCTAGGGAGAAGAAGGCCGGGCATATTCCGAGACTCGTTGCGAATCGTGACGAGATACTTGTGGCATTATTCGAACGCACTTATGCGTCTATGCCACCGTGTGCTCAACGTGTTTTCATGACTCTTGCGGCCTGGAACTCCGCAGTTCCAAGAATAGCGTTGGAGGCTGTTTTACACCGCACAATCGCCGATAGTGCCGAGGTGGAAAGGTCGATTGATCTTCTGTTGCAGTATTCGCTCGCCGAGAAAACTATGACTCTGGAGGGGCAGGAATCTTTGGGGCTACCACTTGTTGCAAGTGTATTTGGAAAGAGAAAGCTTAATGTCTGCCCAATCCAGGCCGCAATCAAATCCGACGTGGAGTTGTTACAAATGTTCGGCCCTGCGCTACGCGGAGATGTCCATTCATCTCTTGTGAAGCGCATCGAGACTTTCCTTGGCAACATCTCACACAAACTTGAAAAAGGAGAATCGTTCAGCCGTTACGAGACGATTGTCGAAATGATCTGCCGCAACTTTAATCCCGGCTGGCTCGCGGTCGCTCGTTGGTATATGGAAGAAGCTGGCCCTGACTCACTGGAAAAGGCGAAAGGCGTTCTCCGCCGCTTCTTGGAGGAAGATTCGTCAAGCGAAGAAGCAGCCGAAGCTTGGCGCAGTCTAGCGGTTTGCTGTTTCAAAACAAATGACACAATGGGGGAAATTCACGCTTTTATTGAGCGCAGCAAAATTGCCTCTGTTCCTTTCGCAGACTTATCAAACACGGCGAACCGGTTAAATATTTTGCTCCGGGCACACGCATTGAATGTTGGGGTAGATGAAAAACGGATTCTTGCGGGTGAATTATTGCAGGCACTCAAGCGACGCCGGAACGAGGCCACTGCGGATGATTTTTCACGCATGACATGGCTTGCGATCCATGTGCGTGACTACATTGCTGCCAGTGACTTTGTTCGCGCAGGCTTGGTGCTTGAACCTGAAAACCCTTACCTACTCAAGCTTGCGGAGAGCCCTGTAATTAGAATCTGAGCCATGCCCCACGTCTACACCGAAGACCCGCTTGTCGAGCAGCCCGCCATCGGGTTGTTCGCCGAGCTTGGCTGGCAAATTCATTCACCGACGGTCTAGTTGACAGCCGGCCGGATGGAAAGGCTTTTCAACTGCGTCGGCTCCCGGCCCACGAGGATGAGTTTGTGCGCGCCCGCCGACAGCTTGAAACGCTTGGGCACAAATTCACCGCTGTCGGAGCCGCCGTTCCCGCGCCAGTTGACGGTGCGTTCCTCGAAGCCGTTGGTGAGGTCAATGTCCCAGATCATCAGGTCGTCCGGCTGGGCGTCCACGTTCACAAAAAATGAATTCATGCTTTCCTCCGCCGCGTTCACCATTCCTAGAATCAGATAGCTGCCGGCGTTGGTCAGGGTGAAATTGAAGATCGCCTTGCCGCCGTCCGTGACCTCCGTCTGCTCCGGCTGCGAAAGAATTCCGTTCGTCAAAACAAAGGGCACGCTGACCACCGCCGCTGAAACAGGAAGCGTGAGAATGGACGATGCGACCGTGTTCGTGGCGGGAATAGCTGCCGCCACGGCATTTGCTTTCGCCTCTTCCGCGAAGGACGGCAGCACCAGCGCAACGACCAAGAGAACGAGGGAAAGTTTTTTCATGGGAAAATTCTTACACGCTGGCGGCGCCATCGGCAAATGGTTTTGGTGCGGGGATCCGATTCAAGGCCGTTCCAGCAACCGGAAGAAGCAGCGCGGCAGAGTCATGGCGTTGGTGAACGTCATCGAAGTGTCGGCGGCGACGTTGGTCTTGATCGCCGTCCAACTGATGAGGTTGGTCGAGGTGAGCAACACGTTGGTTTTTCCAACGGTCAAACCCGTGGCGTCGAACAGAAACTGAGCGTCTTCCTTGCGCGGTGAATTCAGCATGATCCCCGGCGGCGCCGGCAGGATCACCGTGATCGTGCCGGTGCCGGTGTCGGCTTCATCAAAATAATTGAATGTGCCCACATTGCTGAACGTGCGGGCGAACGTGTCGCCGGGGTTAACCAGGACGCCTCGCCAGTAATTGGGATTGAAGAACGGAAGGGTGCTGGTCGTCGTGTGCGGATCGCCGAAGTTGTCCTCATCGTCCCAGACCACCGCGTCACCCGCTTCAATCGTCAGTGCGGCGGGGGAAAAGTGGGAGCCGTTGACGATGACAGTGTAGGTGGCCGCAACCGCCGGCCAAGTGAGTGAAAGGATCAAGCTCGCCAACCATCCGGTGCTCCCTGTGCAAACAAACTTCTTCATGGCCGCATTAAGACCCTCCCCGCCGCGCCGGTCAATGGGAAACCTGGTAGTGGCGGAATTCGATGTAGCGTCGAGCCTGTGGCTCGACGAATCAGCGCACTAAAGACAAACTGAGCCAGCACCGAAAACCCATCCCGCACTTGCGATGGAGGTCTTCCGCCCTATACTGTCCCACTGTGAATGAGCCAAAAAAAGTGCGCGTCGTCTGCGGCATGAGCGGGGGAGTGGATTCCTCCGCCACCGCCGCGCTGTTGCTGGAGCAGGGCTACGACGTGGTGGGCATCACGCTCAAGCTCTGGCCGCAGGATTGCGTGAACCGCGCCGAGGACAAATGCTGCGGCCCGCAGGCCGTCACCGACGCGCGCTCCGTCTGCGACAAACTCGGCGTTCCCTACTACCTCATTGACGAGGCCGCCGAATTTCAGAAGCACGTCATCCAATATTTTGCCGACGAATACAAGGCCGGTCGCACGCCGAATCCCTGCGTGATGTGCAATCAGAATTTGAAGTTCGGCCGGCTCATTGACCGTGCGGATCAGCTCGGCGCGCAGTTCATCGCCACGGGACATTTCGCGCGGATTGAGCGACCCCTCACCCCGTCCCTCTCCCCATCGGATGGGGAGAGGGTGGCGAAGCCGAGTGAGGGTCGTTACCTGCTCAAACGCGGCAAGGATTTGAAGAAGGATCAAAGCTACTTCCTCTTCTCGCTTCGCCAGGATCAACTGGCCCGCGCCATCTTTCCGCTCGGCGAAAAGACCAAGAGCGACACGCGTGAAGTGGCGCGGCATTGCAATCTCAAGACCGCCGACAAGGAGGAGAGCATGGAAATCTGTTTCGTGCCGGACAACAACTACGGCGGCTTCCTCCAATCGGCCAACCTCGTGCAGAAACATCGCGGCGAGATCGTGGACACGCACGGACATGTGCTCGGGCATCACGACGGCATTGAGTTCTACACCATCGGCCAGCGCAAAGGTCTGGGCATCACCACGCCCAAGCCGGTTTATGTCGTCGAACTCGACCCGGAAACCAACCGCGTCATGGTGGGTGACGAAACCGCGCTGGATCGTGATGAGTTCATTGCCGACCGTTGCAACTGGCATCCGTTCGACAAGCTGACCGAGCCGATTGAAGTCACGGCGAAGATTCGCTACAACCATCCCGGCACGGCGGCGACGTTGACGCCCGCTGGAGACAACCGCGTCAAAGTCAAACTGCACACTCCCCAGCGCGCCATCACGCCCGGACAGGCGGCGGTGTTTTATCAGGACGATCTCGTCGTCGGCGGCGGGTGGATCACGCGCTGATTGATGTCGTTGACATGCCCGGGCAGCCGGGGCATTTTCTCCGCATGAAAATCGCACTTATCCTTGGTTCCATTCTCTGTCTGCAAACCGTCATGACTTTTGCCGCCGGTTCCCTTTTCGACGTGCCGTTGAAGGACATTGACGGCAAGGCCACCACGCTCAAGCCCTATCAGGGCAAGGTCATGCTCATCGTGAACGTGGCTTCGCATTGCGGCTACACGCCGCAATACGCGGGACTGGAAACCACCTACCAGAAATACGAAAAGCAAGGACTGGCCGTGCTGGGCTTTCCCTGCAACCAGTTCGGCGCGCAGGAACCCGGCACGACCGAGGAGATCAAACAGTTCTGCACGTCCAAATACAACGTGACCTTTCCGATGTTCGACAAGCTCGACGTCAACGGCGACAAGCGGCATACGCTCTACGTGCTCCTCGCGGGCAAAGATTCGCCGTTCCCCGGCGACATCAAATGGAACTTCAACAAGTTCCTGATTGGCCGCGATGGCAAGATCTTGAAGCGCTTCGATTCCAAGGTGAAGCCCGACGCGCCCGAACTCATCGCCGCCCTCGAAGCTGCGCTCGCGGCGAAATGAACCTTGAACGGTTGCACCGCGTTGACTAAGTTTCTCCCGTAACTGAAAGGCTTTTTAACCGTCCCAAAACATTGACATAAAATTATGGCACACGAACTACCCGCACTCCCCTACCCCAAAGACGCGCTCGAACCGCACTTCGACGCGCTCACGATGGAAATCCACCACGACCGCCATCACAAGGCCTACGTGGACAATCTCAACAAGGCGATCACCGGCAACCTCGCCCTCGAAGCTAAGACGCTCGAACAGATCATCAAGGATTTGAGCGTGGTGCCGGACGCCATTCGCGGCCCCGTGCGCAACAATGGCGGCGGTCATTGGAACCACTCGTTCTTCTGGCGCATTCTCGCTCCGCAAGCCGGCGGCGCCCCGACCGGCAAACTCGCCGACGACATCAAGGCCACCTTCGGCAGCTTCGACGATTTCAAGGCGAAGTTTGAAGCCGCCGGCATCGGACGTTTCGGCAGCGGCTGGGCGTGGCTCGTGTCCAACGGTGGCAAACTGGAAATCGTCTCGACGCCCAACCAGGACAATCCGCTCATGGGCAAAGCCGTCGCGGGTTGCGAAGGTACGCCCATCCTCGGCGTGGACGTGTGGGAACACGCCTACTATTTGAAGTACCAGAACAAGCGCGCGGATTATCTCAAGGCGTTCTGGAACGTGGTGAACTGGGCGGAAGTCGCCAAGAATTACTGAGCGGAACTTCGCTCAATCGAATTCAACAGCACGCCGACGCAGGTCGGCGTGCTTTTTTATTGAACCGAGTTGTTCTTTGCGCCGATAACAAACCAGCTGGTTGGAAACTGACGCAAACCAGTTTTGCCCGGTTGCAAAAGGGCGCAGACGGGGAAAGGTAAGGCCAGTAATCGGTGATTCGTCAGTGAGCACAAGACGACGATGAAAATTATTCAACCCAACTGCCGGGTGCAGTTTGCCGCCGAGGACATGGACTTCATTCTCTCCGTGCTGGGCCGCAAGCTGGCCGACACTGAAGTGCTCGTGAAGCTGCTCACCGACGAGGAGTCGCGCGACACCCTGCTCGACGACGAACAAATCTTTCACGCGCTGCTCGAACGCGGCGGCTGCCTGCGCGTCTCCACCCACTTCTACTTCTACATCCTGGTGCGGCACGTCTTTCGCCGCGCGGGCATTGAAGATCGCACTGTGGCGGATTACGTGGCCGAAATGCTTTCCGAGTTTGCCCGTTCGGAACAATCCCGTTGCGTGATCCCCGGCCAGCCCGCGCCGTTGGATTATTTTTTTGAAATGCTCGCCGCGCTCCAGACGGCGGATGACCGCACGGCGTTTCAAATCCGCGCGCACATCGGCAACTACTCGCTCTTCCTGTCTGGCATTTTTCCCGAACGCATCCGGGAACGCGCCGAACGCCGTGGCTTTCCCGATTTGAAATACTACGAGGCGCTGGGCCGCTCGCAATTCAGCACGGCGAGCGATCACCGGCTGGCGCAACGCTACGAACTGACCGAAGTCTTCAGCACGCTGGCCGAGCGCTTTGGCACGACCCGCCTGGCGTTGAATGACATTTCCGACCGGCTGTTCTCCCTGGGTGACAAAAATTACGCGCTCGAAAATTTGTTGAATCAAGACCGCAGCGGCGAAGTCTCGGGGCAGATGTAACTGCCGGGGAACGGCCGGAGCGCTGGGTTGAAAGCGGTTCTCAACGTTCGCGGTGACGCCTCAGCCAGCCTTGAGCTTGAGGAAGTTTTTCATAATCTGGCGGCCATTTTCCGTGAGGATGCTTTCGGGATGGAACTGCACGCCCCAGATCGGAAACTCCCGGTGCTTCACGCCCATGATTTCGCCCTCGTCGGTTTCCGCCGTGACTTCGAGGCAGGCCGGCAGGGTGTCGCGCTGGATGACGAGCGAATGATACCGCGTGGCCGCAAACGGATTGGCCATGCCTTCAAACAGATCTTTGCCGTTATGTTTTATCGGCGAGGTTTTGCCGTGCATCATGCGGTAGTTTACCACCACGTCCGCGCCGAACGTGTGGCCGATGCACTGGTGGCCAAGGCAGACGCCGAAGACCGGGATCGAAGTGCCGAACGTGCGGATGATGTCGTTCGAGAGACCGGCTTCGCGCGGGGAACACGGGCCGGGCGAAACGAGAATGCGTTCCGGTTTGAGGGCGCGCACCTGCTCGACGGTGATCTGGTCGTTGCGATGCACCTGCACGTCCGCCTTCAGCTCGCCAAGGTATTGCACGAGGTTGTAGGTGAACGAATCGTAATTGTCCAAAACGAGGATCATAAGCGCGGGGGGAAAGTAATCCAAACCGTTGAAGATGAAAGCAAAAAGGAGTTTCTGGGCGAGCCGTCGACCCTCCAAAATGCCCTCCGTTCTAACCTTTGTTCTAACCGGAAGCGCAAATCCAGACGTTTTAAGCGCATCGGAAGCGGGCTTTTTCGCTACGTCCAAACCGGGGTGATTTACGGGGTGTTCAAGGTCCAACGTCAGACCGTCTGGAGGAACTTGAATACCACGGACCGGGAGCACGCCAAGCTCCGGATGGCCGAGGAAATCCATAAAAGCAAACGGGTCAACCTCAAGTCGTCACACAAAACCACGCTGGACGAACTGCTGAAGTTTTACGACACGACGCTGAGCTCCATAAATCCAGCCAGCAACTGACGCAGACTCCAGAGCAACAGACCCGAACATCAGTTTTGTTGATGGCGTCCGAATCCCCTCAGGCCTTTGTCCGAAGTTGTCTGGTGAAGAAGAAGGATGCGGTGATGGGATCAGCTGAACTCTACGAGAATTATCAAACCTGGTGCCGAGATCTTCATTTGCAGCCGTTCGCATCAAGAGAGTTCAACCAGATCGTTAAAACTGAACTGGAAATCAATCTGGGGCTGAAATACCGCCACGACTTGCCGCATGATGGTAGATGGATGCGGGGTTGGAAAGGTCTGGCGTTGGTTGAGACGAATGAAGTTGCGAATGTTAAAACTGTGTCCGTTGAGTCCGTTGGTCATGGGTCAGGTTGACGTGGCTTGATCAAGGAGGAGAGCACAGGCATGCACTCATCAATGCGCGGTTGGAGAAGCCTGATGTAATAAAAGCTTCCGCGCCTGACTCTTCAATTAATTTTGGTCACGGCCATTTTGGAAGGTTGTTAATAATACTGCCGAATGTAGCTGTAGGCTTTGTCGAACAATTCTTGATCGGTGTGCAATTTGTATTTTAGGAGCGTGCGACGCAGTTCCTTTTGCACCAAGCGCTCGCCGGTGTTGGTGCGCTGCCAGTCGGGGAAACGCACCTTCTTCACGATGTCGTCGATGTCCGCGACGATGCGCTCGACGATGATGTGCGCGTTGGTGTTCTTTGCCTCGCTGAACAAGTCGGTGAGCGCTTCCTTGGCTTTGTCCCGCTCCTCGACCGGATCAGCCCCCTTCTCCGCCTCGACCACTTCTTTCGCCAGTTCGAGCATCTGTTTCAAAAACTCCACGCTCGTCAGTAACCCTTGCTCGTGCCGGTCTTTGATGCGCTCCAACCGCTCGCCCAGCTCAGTGAACTTGGGGTTGCCAAAATGTTTTCGCAGCCGGGCAATCAATTTGATCTCGATCTCCTTCCCGCGTTTCGCCGGGTCGTTGTTCTTGAGAAAATCCTCGATCACCTGCGCATCCATCACAAGTGTCTCCACGTCATCCCGCACCGACTCGACGTGAACATTCTCGTTGATGAGTTCAATGGTCTTCGCGCCCAGCGCGTGCCAAAGCAGCTTGCCGTTACCGCTTGGGGGTTTGACGGATTCATAGACCTGCGTGAGCCATCGGTAATCCGTTTGGTAGGCATTCAAGCACGGGTCGGGTGACAGCGCCTCCCAGATGTTCCCGAGCACCGTGTATTCCGCCGCGAACTTGTCGCGCACCTCGTTGTTCGGCAGGCATTGCTGCGCGGCCATCAAACCCTCGTAACCGCCCACAGTCCGATCCACGCCGGGGAAAAACGACAGACACTTCTGCATGTGCATCGGCAGCACCTTGCGCAGTTCATCAATGTTGGAGACCACCAACCGCACGGATTTCTCGTCAAACGCCAGCGCCTGCGCCACGTCGTCGAAGATGCCGATGTAATCCACAATCAAACCGTGCGTCTTTTCCTGGCCGAACGTGCGGTTCGTGCGGCAGATGGCCTGGAGCAGATTGTGGTCGCGCAACGGCTTGTCCAGATACATCACCTGCAATATCGGCGCGTCAAATCCAGTGAGCAGCTTGGCCGTGACGATGACGAACTTGAGCGGGTCGGCCGGATCACGGAAGCGGTCGAGCAACTTTTCTTCGGCGTCCTTGTCGCGACTGTGGATTTTCCACTCGCCCGGGTCGCCGGGCGCAGCAGAAATGACGATGGCGCTGGCTTCCGGGCCGATCAGCTCATCCATCACCGCCTTGTAGAGCACGCAACATTCGCGGTCGAACGTCACCACCTGCGCCTTGAATCCGTTCGGCTCAATCTTCTGCTGAAAGTGCGTGACGATGTGATTCACCACGGCGCGGACGCGCTCCGGGTTCTTGACCAGCACCGCCATCTTCGCGGCGCGCTTGGCAAGATCATCACGGTCCTGCTCGCTCAAATCGCCAGTGATGGCGCGGTAAGCTTCATCAATCGCCGCTTTGTTAATTTTCAACTTCACCTCTGGCGCTTCAAAATGCAGCGGCAACGTGGCCTTGTCGCGGATGGATTCCTGGAAGGAGTAACGGCTCATGTAACCGTGGCTGTCCTCGTCTGCGCCGAAGGCCCAGAACGTATTCTTGTCCGCCCGATTGATGGGCGTGCCGGTGAGGCCGAACAAGAACGCATTCGGCAACGCCTCGCGCATTCGCCGGCCCAAGTCGCCTTCTTGAGTGCGGTGGGCTTCGTCAACCATGACGATGATGTTCGGGCGTGTGGACCATGCGTTGGCCGGCGAACCCTCACCCCCAGCCCCTCTCCCACTGGGAGAGGGGAGCAGGTGCGCCGCGATTTCTTCGAGAACCCGCTTTGGATCGGAATGAAAATCTTCGTTCGGGAAGCGCAGGACTGTGTTACCGAGGCTGCGGAGGTAGGCGTCACGCTTTTCGTCCTTCCTTTTCCGACCCTCATGCACTGGCCCGTCGAATTCCACGACCAGCCGTGCTTCGTGACAGTAAAAGTCCACGAGCCAATCGCCGATCTGATGCTGCCGACGGAACTTGGCGTCTGCCAGTTGCCGGTCACGCACCAACTCCCAAAACACATCTTCTGCGGGAGTTTGCTTTTGCCTCAACTCCCGCGCCCGCTCCACCAACCCGGAGAACTGGTAGCCACCACGATAGTTGACGCCGCTACTCCCCTCTCCCTCTGGGAGAGGGGCTGGGGGTGAGGGTGGTTGGAGTTGAGAGCCGCCAAATTTATGAATGGTCGTGATCAACACCTTTCGCACGTCCTGCTTCAACAACGCCTGAAGCTCTTCCCGGCTCTCAACTCCGACCATGTTCGGCACATCCGCCGCGTTGAACGTGGCGGTGATTTGCGTGTCGAGGTCAATGCGGTCCACCACGATGATGACTGTGGGATTGCCGAACAGCACCTGCCCCGGCCGGCAGCGCCGCGTGAACGTCGTGCCATCCACCACCTTGCCCCACGCCCGGATGTGCAGCGACCCCGGTTCGAGATGCTCCATCGCGATGACCCGCTCCAAGCCGGCCTCCGCCGGATCGCACGTCTCGTTGACATTCTCCACCACATCCCCAAACCGGACGCGCGACCAGTTCTTGCGATTGAACAGCGGCAGCCTGGCCCAGTGGGGATTGGGCTTGAGCCTGGCGAGGGATGGCATGGTGGCGGTCACGGTTGTCAGGTGAGCAGCCGCGAATCAAACGCAAATGGCTCCGGCTTGCCGATGGAGATTTTTTTGAAATCGGGATGCACCGGGTTGAGCAGGTAGTTGAATTCTTCCGGTATGATGACGCTGGGCACGGCCAGGACGGCCGAGCGGTTTTGGCGCACCCAAACATCACCGACGGCCTGCGTTTGGGCCAGCGGGGGTTCGTGCGTCCATCGGGCACTCAGGGCTGGCCGCGGGAGGCGCTCGATCACCTCCGCCGGCAGCCCGACGCGAAAGAAAACAAACCGCACCGCCGCGCGCCGCGAGAGGTGAACGAGGGTTTCCAGGGCGGCCAGGGACTTGTGCTCGCTGAGATAGACGACGGGTGTGCCGGGAGAGTTCCAGCGCCCGCCACCCACCGCCGCGCCCTCGCCCGAGAAGGCACCTGCGACGCGTTCCGCCCGCACAATGCGCCAGCCGTCCGGCATCACGAGTAAACCCCGTAGTCAATACGCCCGAGCAGATACTCGACCTCGCGTGCGCCGGCCTCGGTTTCGGCATATTCCAGTGGCACGGCCATGCCCAAGCCGAATTGTTCGGACCTGAGCCATTCTCTCCCCGCCGCCTCGCTCCCCATCACCTCGACGGCCTTGCCCACCAACCGGGCGTAGCGCATCACCCGGTCAGATTCAGCGGGGGTGAGGCGGCCTTCGAGTTTGCGCCGGTGCAGCGTGGCCTTGGAGAGGCCGAGCTTGGGAGCGAGCTGGTCCAGCGGCAAGTCCAGCGCGGCCCGCAAGGCTTCGACTTCCGCAAACGGCAGGCCGGACTGCACGGCCTGAATGACGGTGGCCGTGGTGTGGTGTTCCTGTGCCGCCCTGGTCTTCAGGACGTGAACGTGGCTGGCCACGATGCCCCGCCACGGGAAGCCTTTGGCGGCGGGTCTGGGTTTGGGAGGCAACAAGGTTGTTTTCATTTGCTACTATTTTTAGTATCACTTGAGCTGGGTGTCAATCCGCTTTTCGAGCAATTCAGCCAGCGCCGTCCGCACCTGCGCCGAGCTTGCCAGCCAACCAGCCAGCGCCGATGGAAGCGATGCTGTGTTCGCCGCCGGGTTTGCATCCGCCCCGCCATTCGCCGCCGGCGCAACGTAAAGCGGGATGCTCAAGTTGCCGTCCTTGGCGCGGATTTCCTCCAACGTCGCGACACGAGCCAGGCCGGGTTCGTCCTTGAACCGTTCGTAAGCTTGGACGATGCGCTCAATGTGATCGTCGGTGAGAAAACTTTGGGCGCGTTCGCGGGTGACTTCGTTGACGGCATTGATGAACAGGATTTTTCCTTTGCGCGCCTTGGGCTTGGCCGTCCGACAGATAACGACGCATGCCTCCATCGGCGAGTTGTAGAACAGATTCGGGCCGAGGCCGAGCACACATTCGATGGCGTCGGCTTCAATGAGCTGGCGGCGCATGTCGGCTTCCTCCTGCCGAAAGAGCACGCCGTGCGGAAAGAGAATGGCGCAGCGTCCGGTCTTGGGCGCGAGACTCTGCTGGATGTGTTGCCAGAAAGCATAGTCGGCGCGGCCTTGCGGCGGCGTGCCGTAAAGATTGCGTCCCCACGGATCGGAGGCGAAGGCGTCGCGATCCCATTGCTTGATGGAATAAGGCGGATTGGCCAGCACCACGTCAAAACGCTGAAGCCGATCGCCCTCAACGAACTTTGGCTCGGACAGTGTGTCGCCACGCTCGATCCGGAAATCCTCGATGCCGTGGAGGAAGCAATTCATCCGGGCAATGGACGAGGTCATGAGATTCCGCTCCTGCCCATAGAGCCGGACGTTGCGCCATTCCTTTTTCAGCTTGCGCAGGTGCGTGACGCACGAGAGCAACATGCCGCCCGAACCGCACGTCGGGTCGTAAATCGACTCGCCCGGTTGCGGCTCCAGCATCTCGGTCATGAGATGCACGACGGTGCGGTTGGTGTAGAACTCGGCGGCCGTGTGGCCGGAGTCATCCGCGAATTTCTTGATCAGGTATTCGTACCCTTGGCCGAGTTCGTCTTCGGGCAGATTGGCCACAGTCAATTCGAGCGTGCTGAAATGCTCAACCAAGTCGCGCAACATCGCGTCGGAAAGCCGATCTTTGTTCGTCCACTGCGCATCGCCGAAGATGCCGTAAAGCTTGTCCGGGTTCGCCGTCTCAATGGCACGCATGGCGGATTGAATCGCCGCGCCGACATTTTTGGCTGACTGCCGCACTTCGCGCCAATGGGCATCAGCGGGAATCTGAAAACGATGTTGCTCCTTCCCCGAGGCGTAACGCTTGTCGCCGCCCGACTCCGCGAGCGCTGTCTGTGTCTCTTCATCGAACACGTCGCACACACGTTTGTAGAACAGGAGCGGAAAAATGAACTGCTTGTAATCACCGGCATCAATCGTCCCGCGCAGTAGCGTGGCCGCGCCCCAGAGATAGGATTCGAGTTGTTGTTGGGAGATGCGCTGGCTCATCGGAGCAATTCCTCCCGTTTGAGAATCCCGATGAGTTTTTCCTCGGCGGCAAACGCCGCCGCCGCGCTCGTGCGCAAATGCTTCATCGCCGCATCTACGGTCAGCACGACCTGGTCGTTCTTGGGTTCGACGTAGCGCGGGATATTCAGGTTGTGGTCGTTGGCGGCGATTTCCTCCAGCGTGACGACTCGGGCGATTCCGGCAACGTCCGAGTATTTCCGATACCACTGGTAAATGCGCTCGACGTGTTCGGGCAGCAATTCGTTCTGCGCCCGGCCAGTCTTAAACTCCTTGGAGGCATCCACGATGAGCACCTTGTTCTTCCGGTCCTTGGCCTTGCGCTGGCGAAAGACGAGGATGCACGCGGCGAGGCCGGTGCCGTAAAACAGGTTCGGGCCGAGACCGATGACGGCCTCCAGCAGGTCCATGCCGAGAATCTTTTCCCGGATCTCGCCTTCCTTGCCCATGCGGAACAGCGCGCCATGTGGCAGCACCACGGCCATGCGCCCGGTCTTGGTGGCCATGCTCTTGATCATGTGCTGCACCCAGGCGTAATCGCCACTTTTGCCCGGCGGCATCCCTGCGAAATTCCGGCCGTAAGGATCACTGGTCCAAACTTCCTCGCCCCACTTCTCCAGCGAGAACGGCGGATTGGCAATGACGCAATCAAACGTGGCAAGACTGTCGCCGAGAAAAAACGCCGGGCTGCGGAGCGTGTCGCCCCGCACGACCTGAAAATCAGACGCACCATGCAGGAACAAGTTCATGCGGGCGATGGCGGACGTGGTGAGATTCTTTTCCTGCGCGAACAATTTGCCCCAGAGTGTGCGATCGTCGCCGTGGTTCGCTTTCACATGCTGAATCGCCTCAATCAACATGCCGCCGGTGCCGCAGGTCGGATCGTAGATGGATTCACCCGACTTGGGGTCAAGGATGTTCACCATCAGCCGCACGACGGGGCGCGGGGTGTAGAACTCACCGGCCTTTTTGTTCGTGGCGTCAGCGAATTTTTTGATCAAGTATTCGTAGGACTGGCCGAGAATGTCCGCCTGTGCGGCCTGGTTGCCAAGGCTGATACGGGAGAAATGTTCAATGAGATCGCGTAACAACGAATCCGGCAGACGGTCCTTGTTGGTCCACGAGGCATCGCCGAAGATGCCATAAAGTGTTTCCGGGTTGGCTTTCTCGATGCCGCGCATGGCCCGCTGCAATGCCTGGCCGACGTTGCTTACCACCGTGCGCACGTCATCCCAATGGCAGTCGTCAGGAATTTGAAAACCGTAGTTTTGGGAAAACTTGGCGTATTGCTCGTCCCCACCAGATTCCGTCAGGGCGGCCTGCTGTTCCTCGTCATGCACATCGGAGATGCGCTTGAAGAACAGAAGTGGGAACACGTAGGTCTTGAAATCGGCGGCATCCACAGGCCCGCGCAGGATGTTGGCGGCCTCCCAAAGATGGGATTCAAGCTGTGAGAGGGTGACGGCGGCAGGGGTCATGCCGAGATCCAGCTCGAGGGGGAGCTAGCGTGGACGCAAGTGACGCGGTTGGCGGCAGGAACGCCGAACCGTTTTTCAAGGAGACCGCCGACGGTGTCTTCTTCCGACTGTGTGATCCGGAGCATGATTTATTTTCCTAACCTCGTGGTTTCTACGCGCCAGAGTATTTTAAACGGGTTCAAACGCAAACTTGAAAGATTGAATTTCAAGCAGCAAAGGAGCGCCAGCATGACGACGTTGGCGACCGAGAAAAAACCAGATCGTGTGCGAACATCAAACCCCACTCCCTTGCGGCAGTGAGGTCGTCTGATGTGCCGCCGATGAGTTCGTGTTCTTTGACGGGGAACCAATTGGCACGCTGCAACACCAGCAGCCTCGACAAAGTCAGGCTCTGTGTCTGCCGAACTATGCAGATCAACTTTAACGAACGCACTTTTAAACGCTGCCAGATACGCTGCTACAAACCCCATCAACTCCGGGATAACCCTTAGAATATTTTGATCTGCTTTTACAACCGTGTCTGCCAGGTCGGTTAAGTCCGAAGGCAGGAACAAACGAACAGGTAAGAATACGAACCGGCCACTACTAATCCGGCAACATGAGAGAGCCTACCATAGGCGTCCAAAAACCCCCGTGAATAAACGTCCGTTAGCAGCAAACGATAGGAACTATCACAATGCCGGATTAGTAACAATGTCTGCACCCGCCAACCGGGAAACAAATGGCTGCGCTTTGCCTTCCACCGCTTTTAGAGCGTGTTTGAAAAATGGAGAAAAGATTTTCCATTATTGTTATTGTACTTTGGCGCGGGATTCCGTACAAGCTGGGGATGCGTTATCCCTCTGACCTGACGGATACGGAATGGGCTTGTATCTCCTATTGTTTCCCCAAAACCAAACCGGGGCGACGGGGCCGACCCCGCCAGCACGCCTACCGGGAATTGCTCAACGGCATCTTCTATCTCAACAAGACCGGCTGCCAGTGGCGTAATCTGCCGACGCACTTTGCGCCGTGGCGCACCGTCTATCATTACTTCCGGCGCTGGAAAATCAACGGTCTGTGGGTGGCCATCCATACCCATCTGCGAGCGTGGCTCCGCCGCGGGCAAGAAGGTCAACGGGCGCAAGCGGCATATCCTGGTGGATACGTTGGGACTCCTCCTGCAGGTCAGGGTGTTGCCCGCCAACCTCCAGGATCGGGACGGTGCCAAGCAACTGCTCGCGGCCAGCTTTGCCCGGAGCCCGCGTCGCCGGATCAAACATATTTGGGCCGACGGCGGCTACCCCGGAACCTTGCTGGCCTGGAGCCGCAAACTAGGGCGCTGCACGATCGAAATAGTGAGGCGTACGGAACGGCATACGTTCAAGGTGTTGCCCCGCCGCTGGGTCGTGGAGCGCACGTTTGGCTGGCTGGGCCGTTACCGCCGCCTCAACCGAGATTACGAACGCCAAGC
>JAYWBR010000125.1:0-18650 GCA_043781315.1 Verrucomicrobiota bacterium
TTCTTTTTGTTTCAACGCGGCTTTGTGCTGTTGCTCGGCCCAGGCTGGTTTGTAATCGGGATTGGGCTGCGGAAATTTTGCGCCGGTGGATTTTAGCCACGCCACCAACTGCGACCACAAGTCGGCGGCGCGTTTGGTTTCCGTCGCGGCCAAGTCGTGCTGTTCGCCAATGTCGGTGGCTAGATTGTAAAGTTCGTTGTGGCCGTCTTCCCAGTAGTGAATGAGCTTCCAGTCGCCCGAGCGAATGATGGAGGAAGGTTCGCCGCCTTGATTGCCGTAATGCGGATAATGCCAAAACAGCGGACGCGACGGGAGGCTGCCGCCTTTGAGCAAGGGCAAGAGGCTCACGCCATCAATAATTTGTTTAGGTGCATTCGTGACGCCCGCGAGTTGTAAAAGCGTTGGAAAAAAATCAATGCCGCTCACCGGTGTATTGCAAGTCTTGCCGGGCGACGTGAAACCCGGTGCGCGGACGTAAAGTGGCACGCGCGTGCCACCTTCCCATTGCCGACCTTTGCCACCGCGATAAGGAAGTTGCGAGGAACTGAAACTGTCTCCCGAAACCACGCCGCCGTTGTCGCCGGTGAATACGACGATGGTGTTCGTGGTCAAACCGAGTTCATCAATTTTTTTCAAGACGCGCCCGACGGCGTTGTCCATTTCGTCAATGAGTCCGGCGTAAATCGGATTATCCTGCACGAGGCGGACCGGCAGAGTGCGGTCGATTTGAAAACGCTCCTTCGGCGGCGGTTCGGCGGCGGCTTTCGCGCGATATTTTTCCCAAAGCGGTTTCGTGGTTTGGATCGGGCCATGCACGGCGTAGAACGAGAGATACGCGAGAAAAGGCTTGTTGGTGTTTTGCTCGATGAAGGAAATGGTTTCATCGGCGAGACGTTGGGTGAGCGATTGGCCGTGCGGTCCGCTGGGTAGGTTGGGATTAATCCAAGGCGCGTAATAACCGCCAGCAGGACTGCCCGATTCCCAGCCGCCTTTGTTGATGTCGAACCCGCGATCTTCCGGCCACGCACCTTTTTCACCGAGATGCCATTTGCCCGCGAAAAAAGTTTTATAGCCCGCACGCTTGAGCGCGGCGGCCAAAGTGGTTTCGTTTGCTGGCAATTGCCGAACATAATCCGGCGCGAGTAATTTGGTTTTTGGGTGGCGTTCAGGGTTGGTGCCCGCCGCCGCGCCGATCCAATCGGTGATGCCGTGGCGCGTGGGATATTGGCCAAGTAGAATGCTCGCGCGCGATGGACTGCAAACGGCGCAGGCGGAGTAACCTTGCGTGAAACGCATCCCGCTGCGAGCAAGCGAATCAATGTTTGGCGTCTCGTAAAATTTGCTGCCCTCGATGCCGACGTCCTTGATGCCGTAATCATCCACGAGGAGGAACAGGATATTGGGCTGATTGGCGGCTTGCGCGCCGAGGGGTGTGAAAATGGATGCGGAAATAATCAGCAGGAGTAGCCCGCATTTTTTTACGCTTCGATTACGGACAACCTGGCGCTGATTTAGAGTAAAAATGTTTTTAGACATGGCGGGCTTTATGGTTTGGTTTGGATTTTCACCGTCGCTGGCGGGAGTCCATCCGCTTCCGCTTTCAAGGTGATTGCGCCTTGCGCGCCAGTTTTGGCGCGCACGATCACGAGCGCGAGACCATTGAACGCATTACGCGTGGGCGACTGAAAGGACTCGAAGCTAGTCGCGTCGCCGTTGTCGGTGGCCACGATTTCGCCTGGGCCATCCACGGAAAACTGGATGTGATTTTTCGAGCGCGGCACGAGCAGGCCGTTTTTGTCGGCGACGGTGAGCGTGACAAAGGCCAGTTCGCCACCATTGGCGTGGAGGCGGTCGCGGTCGGTCTGCAAGATGAGTTTTGCCGCCGGACCGGTGGTTTTCATCACGTCGGTCGCCCAGCGCTGGCCGTTTTTGTAGGCGGTGACTTTCAGTTCGCCGGGTTCATAGACGACGTCGTTCCAACGCAAACGATACTGATAGGCTTCTTTCTTTTTCAAACCGAGCGATTTTCCATTCAAAAAAAGTTCCGCCGAATCGCCACTGGTATAAACAAAAACCGGCGTGACCTGTCCGACGCGCTCCGGCCAGTTCCAGTGTGGCAGAATGTGCGCCATCTTCACTTCGGGACGCCACTGCGATTGATATAGATAGAAACGATCCTTTTTGAAACCCGCGAGGTCCACGATGCCAAAGTAAGAACTGCGCGAGGGAATTTGGATTTTGCCCAGCGCGTCCAGCGCCTGCTTTTCCTTTTCGCGCTGCACCGGGTCGAAATAGTTCAGTAGCACGGTCGCGTCGTCGTTGTAGGGCGTCGGCTCGCCAAGATAGTCAAAACCTGTCCAGACAAATTCACCCGCCACGCCGGGATTTTTTTCCTGCCCGCGAAACTCCGCGTCCGGCGTGGTTGCCCAGCTTGGAACAAAATAGTCGTAAGAGCTGACCTGGAAATTTATGAGCGCGGACTTGTTGTTCTTGCTCGTAAACGAATCCGGCACGGGGAAGGCGTATTCGCCGCGCGAACTCACCGTCGAAGAAGTCTCGCTGCCGAACAACGGAATCACCGAGTTCGTCGCGCGAAACTTCCAATAATAATCCGGCTTGTAGTTCCAGCCAAACACATCGAAGTGATTTTGGAAGCCGCTGAAGCCGGCCTTGTAAGAACTCACCGCCGTCGTGCAGGGTCGCGTCGGGTCTTCAGAGTGGATGATGTTGCGGTGATTCTCGGCGAGTTCCGGGCCGGCGACCTTGTCTTGGTCGGGAACTTCATTGCCGCTGCTCCAAAGAATCACGCACGGATGATTCCGGTCGCGCCGCACCAGCGCGCGCAAATCCTGTTCGTGCCAGTCGGAGTAAAGCGCGCTGTAGTCATTGGGATTCTTACCCGCTTCCCAGCAATCGAACGCCTCATCCATCACGACGAAGCCCATTCGGTCGCAAAGATCGAGCAACTCCGGCGCGGGCGGATTGTGGCTGGTGCGGATGGCATTGACGCCGAACTCGCGCAAAATTTCCAACTGCCGCTCCAGCGCGCGAATGTTGATGGCCGTGCCAAGCGCGCCGAGATCGTGATGCTGGCAGACGCCGTTCAACTTGACGTGCTGGCCATTTAAGAAAAATCCCTTGGCTGCGGTGAACTCGATCCGGCGGATGCCGAACGGTGTTTCATAGCAATCCACAACCGCGCCGTTTTGTTTAACGGTGGTGACGACGACGTAACGGTTCGGCTGTTTGATGTCCCAAAGTTGGGGCGAGCGAAGCGACGTTTCGCAATCGAGCATTGCCGATTTCTCAGCGGGAATTGTTGTCGGCGCAGCCGAAGTTCTCGCCACGGACTTGCCACGATTGCCATCGGCTTTTAGCGCGAAAATTTCGTGCGTCACCGAAACAGCGACTTCCGCAGGCGTGGAGTTGTCCAGCGTGGCTCGGATGCGAACCGTGGCGGAGTCATCGTTGATCTCCGGCGTCGTGACCGCCGTGCCCCAGTGTGCCACGCGCACCGGCGCGGTTTTCACCAGCCAGACGTTGCGGAAAATGCCGCCGCCCGGATACCAGCGCGAGGATTTTTCCGGGTTATCGAGGCGGATCACGATGACGTTGTCCGCGCCGCATTTCAAAAATGGCGTCAGGTCCACGCGCCATGAACTGTAACCATAAGGCCAGCCGCCGGCTAGTTGACCGTTGACCCACACGCTCGCGTAAGACATCGCGCCGTCCACATCGAGAAAGATTTTTCGGCCAGCATCCGAGGCCGGAAGTTCCAGATGTCGGCGATACCATGCGACGCCAGCCCAAGGCAGTTTGGCCGTCTCTCCCCGCAACTCCTGCTTGAACGGACCTTCGATACCCCAATCATGCGGCAGATTAAGCAATCGCCACTGGCTGTCGTTGAAATCCGGCTGCGCGAATAAAAAATCTCCCATCGGATTTCCCGCCGGACGCGACTTCGCAAGCCGGGCGGCATTGGTCGTGAGTTCCACGCTCGTCGGCAGCAACCAATCCTTCAACTTTGCGTAGCCCAACGCCTCACCGACACCTTCGGGATCGCCTTTGGCAAAGCGCCAACCATTATTGAACACGGTTCGCGCGCGCGGGGTTTGCGCTGTGGCCGTGAAAAGACCGAATGCCGCCAAGGTAGATATTAGGATGCGTGTAATGTTCATAAAACGTTTTGGATCATTTTGACTTATTCATTTCCCGCCAAGTTCCAACGGCAATTATCCCTGCACATCGCGCCATGAATTGTGGCGGCGGCTTCAATCGAATTTTCACCGGACGCGAGATTGACGTTTTTCCAGATGAAAACTGCGTTGCCATTATTGGTTTGCGTGCCGGCCGGCTCCGCGAGTTCACAGCGCCAGCCGTCGTTCAAATCCGCAACTTCGCGCCCGCACACGGGCATGGCGAGGCAAGCCAAGGTCACGGCAAAATGATTCCAACTGGCAAACAAACGATAAAGTTTTATAAGTTGGCGGATAAAAATCAGTGGTTGTTTATTTTCAGAACACTGAATGAATGAGCAGGAAAAACATGGACGGGTGCTTGAGCATCAGATTTTTCCTCGTAGGCTTTCGGCACGATGGTCAGCGGTTTGCCAGGCTGGTTGAAATCTTCCACACCCGGCGCAGTCAATTCCGTAACAGTAATTATGGTTGGTTTGGTTTTGCCGGAAGAGACCAAATCAATTTTGATTGACCGCGCTTCCGAACTGGCGTTGACCACTTTCAAAATCATTTCGCCCGCAACTTCGTCTTGAACCGCGCTGGCGTAGATGGAATTAGTGTCTTCCACGCCGGAAATTTCCAGCGGCAAAACTTCGTCACCGCGATTGCAACTGAACATCTGTTGCACAAAATAATTTGGGGTTCGAGTTGCGTTTAGACTGTCCACCCAGATTAAATCGGGCGTCCACTGCCACGCCTCGGTGTTCGCAAACAGCGGCGCGTAGGAGGCCATGCAGACCACATCGGCGTTGCGTTCGAGGCCGGTCATGTAGGCCGCCTCAGCGAGGGCGCATTCCAGATTGTTCCGGTTTTTCACGCTCACAACGCCGACACTTTGCGCAGCGTATTCGCCCATGAAAACTTTCGGCCCGTGCCGGTCGTAGTGGTCGTAGCGCCGGGTGTTGGACAGGAACCAGTCGGGTTTCGCATAGCAATGCTCGTCCACGATGTCGGCATTCAACTCGCGAAGTTTCGCCCAGAGGAATTTGAAACGTGCATCGGCGGGTTCGGGGCCTGCCGCGGCGATAAGCTGGATGTGCGGGTATTTGGACTTGATCGCCTTTGCAAACACTTCGTAACGCTCGATGTATTGCGGCCCCCACTGTTCATTCCCCACTCCCATCATTTTCATATTGAAGGGCTCGGGATGGCCCATGGCGGCGCGCCGGGCACCCCATTCGCTCGCAGCGGGGCCGTTGGCAAACTCGATCAGATCGAGCGCGTCTCGGATGTAGGGGTCAAGCTGGGCGAGCGGACACAGTTCGGCCGAGAGG
Source organism: Verrucomicrobiota bacterium (assembly GCA_043781315.1). Classification (GTDB taxonomy): domain Bacteria; phylum Verrucomicrobiota; class Verrucomicrobiia; order Limisphaerales; family CAIQOK01; genus CAIQOK01. The sequence continues at coordinate 5,513 of JAYWBR010000125.1, forward strand.
AATTCGCACGACATGCCGCAATTCAAGATTGGCAGTGGCTCCGCTCCGATGTCTTCGCACAATTGGAAATACTCGTAGAAGCCAAGGCCAAAAGTCTGGTAATAATCCGGTGCCGGGCGATGGAGAAAGTTTTTGTTCCACAGATTGATGAGCGGCTGGCGTTCCTCCACCGGGCCAAGCGTTTTTTTCCACTGGTAACGTCCTGAAAGTTCGCTGCCTTCGACAATGCAACCACCGGGAAAGCGCAGGAAGCCAGGTTTTAAGTCCGCGAGTATTTGCACCATGTCCGCGCGCAACCCGCCGGGCCGATGTTTCCAGGTTTGTTCCGGAAAGAGTGAGATCATGTCGAGATCGAGCGCGCCTTTGCCGTCCACCAGCACATACAGTTTTACTTTGGCGTCGGTGTCCTTGGGATGCAGCACGGCGGAATACTTTTTCCAATCAGGAGAAACATGGTCCAAGCGCACCGAGTCCAGCAACGTGCCGTCGGAACCGTAAAGTTCGATCCGCAACGCCGGCTTGCCGGAGACGCTCCGGATCTGCGCCGAGAAATTGTAGGCTTCGCCCTGACGAATGCCCATCCCGCGAAAGCCTTCGTTGGCGACACCGAAAGGATTATTGCTCCCGGACTCGATGCGCAGATAGTGACGATTGGCGGCATTGAACGGATTTTCGTCGTGAATGGACAACTGGCCGCGCGAGGTGTTCGCGCCAACAGACATCCAGCCCATCATTGGATCGGGAAATTCAAACGCACGATTTTTGACGAGTTCGGCGTAAAGTCCCCCGTCCGCGCCGAAGTTAATATCCTCAAAGAACACCCCCCACATCGCTGGATTGATCTTCGCGCCGGGCTGGTCAGCGTGAATGGTAATGGTCACAGTGGCAAAACCAGAAAGGCCGCCGGCAAACAGTAGTGCGATGGCCGCTACCAGCAAATGTTTAGGTTTTTTCATGCGTCAATTTTATCCCCGGCGGCTAGATTTTGTTTTGCCGAAGTATAAAACGGAGTGAAAATTTTTTGCAAGGTGGAAACGGGCGCGAATTTTATTTGTGCTTTCTGCGCCTGTTCCGCGCAGTTCACAAAAACGAGAATTAAGCGCCCGGATTTTTCATCACGGAAGGCCGATGCCATCAAGCCGTTCACATCCTGCGGACCGGCCAATTCCACGCGCACCATGCCGGGCCGGATGAAACGGCTGAAGTTGCCCAGTGCCCAGAGCAATTTTGAATCGTAAATTATTTCTGCGTCGCCCGGATTTTTGTAGTCGGTGTAAATCAAGCCGCGCTTGAAATCTTCGTTGGCGACGGCCAGCCACCATTGCCAGGACGAGGCGTTGACCAAGGTCAGATCGCAGTGAACGACTCGCGCCATGCGCAACGCGACGTCCATGCCGAGGTCGCGACCATGCTCCATGATGCAATACTCGCTCTGCCAAAATTTCCAACTTGGATAATTGGTGAACACGCGTCCCAACGCCTCGCGGTGCGGCACAAGCTTGTCGGGAATTTCATCGAACCAATAACTGTGATAAGTGATAATGCGGTCGAAACACGGTGCCATTTCCGCATCGTCGCAAATAAACTGGAGATAATTGCCATAATCTGCGTTCCATTTCGCACGGGCGGGCGCGTCAAGCGACATCATGTCGGGAATGCTGCCGGATTCAGGGCCGAGAATTTTAGTGGTGATTTTTTCCGCGTCCAATTGCCGCTTGAGTGCGCAATATTTTTTAAAATTCGCGTTCGACGCCCGGTTGCCTTCCTGTCCGCGCAGCCATTCCCATTGCGGTTCGTTGACGGGAAAAATAAAACCGAAATCCGTGCGCTCGGCGGCATTGGTGGTGTCGCGAAAATGTTTCAGGACATCGGAAAGATAAGTCGCAAATTCATTTTCCTTGCCGGGTTTGAGATTGGTGGTCGAATCATCATCTTCGGCCAAGTTGCTCAAGCCGTTGCGCGTCAAACGCAGCGACGGCGAATAGACCGTCATGCCAAATTACGTGACGCTGCGGGCTTTCGCCGCGCGCAGCAACCAGCGTTCGCCGGGCAGCCGCGACCAGTCGTATTGGCCGGGCGCGGTCTCGAAGGTTTCCGCCGTGCGCCAGGGATCGCGGATGGTGCTGTGGTTGATCCCTGCGCCAAGGTAAAACCTGTAAAAGGAAAGCCCTATGCCTGTGTTCGTTGAAAACAGAAGTTCCGCGATTTTATTTTTGTTTGTCTCGGACCATTCCGCGCCAATTTTCTGGATGCTCCACGCCTCGTTTTCGCGCCAAAATTATCCATCACCTAATGGCGGATCGTGCTGTCCAAAATATAATCCTGCACCGGCGCGGGCGAAGCGGAATGAAGGCCGGCCACGAAGAAGGCCAAACAGAAAAACCGGCGCGTCAAAAAATTTGTCATGACCCCAGCAATATGCGGTAAAACCGACGGTTGAAGCCAGCCGCATTGGTGTCCGTCCATGAAAACTGCAGCGCCATCGGGGTCGTGGTGAACTGGTTGGTCGACGTCAGCAAGTTGGTGGATGCCTGCACAGTGTAGTCCGGCCCGGTTGCGCCGCTAACCGAAAATCCGAACCATCCGTTGTTCATACCCCCCGACGCAAATGTTGGCACAGCCACCGGCAAAACCGTCACGGAAAAATTGTGCGTGGCGCTCAAACTTGGCGAGCCGTTGTCCGCGACGACGAGGCGAAAGGCATTAGTTGAGTTGGCTTGCGCGATGAGCGGACGCCAGCTCAAAATTCCATTGGAGGAATTGAGCGTTGCGTTTGTCGGCGCAACGGGCAAAGAAAATGCCAGCGTCTGCGCCGGCTGGTTCGCGTCACTGGCGGTGTTGGTCAGCGTGAGTGTCTGGCCGGGATTCAAATTGGTGTTGGACGCAGTGCTGGTGAACACCGGCGGCGCGTTAGTGTAAATTCCCGTGTTGATGACGGCGGTGGCAATTGAATACGGCGGCAGCACGAAGTTGCGATTGCCCGCGAGGCTCGCGCCGGATTCATTTTCCTGCAACGTCAGCCGGTAGCTGGCAGAGCCGTCATCGCCGGCCAGGTAAAGTTTCCACGCGCGTTGCAACGGATCGGCGGCCCAGTAGTTCGAGGTGACGATCACCGGAAAGCGGTAATCATTCGTGGTATTGATCATCACCACAACCAACTGGTTGGAGACGCCGGGACTATTCGTGCGAAGACACATCGAAACCAAAATGGCCGGGTCGCTGGACGTCACGTTCGCGCGCCGAGCGCCGGGATTGATAAACTTGCTGTAATGCCCCAAGGCGCAGTGTGGCGCTAGTCGCCGAAACCGAAAGCTCCCACATCAGATACGTGTTGGCCTGTTCGATGGTGAAAAGATTGTGCATGGGGAGACAATACATCATCCAAGCGGGAACATTCGTTCCGTAACTGTCGTCGCCGAAAAATTCGGTCATGTAGATCGTATTAGTCGGATAGGCCGCGCGCAGGCCGGATAGACTACCGGTGACGTGACCGACATCGTTGACTGAGCCTTGATAGGGATGATGCGCGATGGCTGCCAGACTTCCGGCGGGAAGATTGTTAAGGTAACTGGAAAGGGTGCTGGCACCGCCTGACGTGGTGTCGGGGCCAATGAATTTGACGAAGCTAAAGCCATTGGTCGTAAAAGTATTTGCATCGCTGCGAGTGCCTGCGGATAACCGGCCTTGGTGCTCGACTCGGTGCTCGACAGATAAGAACCAGCTTGCCACGCGGCGTAAAATGTTCCGCTGGGAGTGAAGTCGCATTCGTTCTGAATCGAGATAAAATCAGGAATGACCTGCTGCACCGGCAGCGTGGAATTGGCGCGCAAGTATTGGAGCGAACGCAGCCACCAATCGGCGTAGTCCGCATAGCAGTAGGCCGAGTTGGTTTTCGCAAGTGTGCCACCCATGGCGCTGCCAGTGCTTTTCAACCGCCGTTTACAATGTGTCCCGCCGGTTGCAATGGCTGTTTCATCATGGCTACTTGGAGCGTCCGCGCGCCCAGCTTCAATACTACGAACGCAGCGGTTCCCAAACCATCGCCTACGGTTTAGGGAATAAAAGCGGTTCACGGCTGCAACTCAATCCGGCGGCGTGGGGCGAAAAGAATCGCGGCATCGGCCGGATGTGTCTGGCGCACGCGCTGTTGGTTTCCGATGTCATGGTGTCGCTTGAACTCGCCTGCCGACAGCATGGCATCCGGTTGTTGCATGAAGATGAATTGAATCTGCCCATCGAAGCACCGTTGCGCTGGCGGGTGAAAATTCGTGACGGCAGCACGAGCGGTTCAAGTCCAAACCCAAAATCACCTGCAACGCCCGCATGGGCAGCCGCGAGTTGAAAGAGTTCTGCGAGATGGACGAGCCGACGAAGGAGTTGCTGAAGTTTGCGATGGCCGACATGAATTTGAGCGCCCGCGCCTACGCCCGAATCCAAAAAGTCGCGCGCACGATTGCAGATCTGGCTGGTTCAGAAAAAATCTTGAGCGACCACGTTTCGGAAGCCATTCAATATCGCTCGTTGGATCGGCAGTTGTGGACGTAGCTTTAAAACCATACCTCATGCGCTCGCAGCAGCTCACTTTTTCGGGACAAGGCCAATTTTTACCTGATTGCTCCTCATCCGTTTGTTCGCCTGCTGAATGGCGTCGAGCTGCCAGCTTCGGTCATTCGTCGAAGTCACGTTCCAGTCTTTCGCCTGATCATCAAAGTCAAACACCCACAGCGCGGCGAGGGGGACGCGATTGGTTTCAATCGCAGAGAGAATGGCGGCGAACTTCATCTTCGATTCCCCGGTGGTTGCTCCGGGCACACCGAACTCGCCAACGAACAACGGCTTCTTGACCGCCTGCGCCACAGTAATGGCCTGGTCCAGCCTGCCGATGTCCGTGGCTAAATCATAACCGCGCACGGACAGCGTGTTGATGGGAGAAGGATTGTCTGCCGCGAGCACTTCGGCGAATTGCTGGCGCGTGTCGGGTTTCCAGTTTTTCTCCTTCGCCTGATGCCACGCTGAAACGCGAGGGAAGGCATTTCCGCTGACGATGATTCGGCGCGGGTCGTGTTTCCGAACTTCGATGGCGAACTCCCGGAGGGCCACGCGGATGGCCGCGTGCGTGAGGTCATCTTCCGCCGAGCGCTGCGCCGGAGTTCCGAGGCCGGGCAGCACGGGAGGACGATGCTCAGAGGCATTCGGCAAGTCCGCGACTAGATTGTATTCGTTTCCAAACTCCCAGCCCCAAATGGCCGGTGATTGGGCAAAGCGTGTTACAATCTCGCGCGTGTATTCACGCATGAATGCGATGGTGCGGCTGTTTGGGTCGCCCCAGCGATTGCACGGCTCACCGACGAGGTCCGGCACCGCGCTCATGTTCCAGAACAAGGAGGGAATCAATCCTATTCCGTGCTGCCCGGCGCTCTTCACGACGCCGTCAAGCCGGTTGAAGTATTCAGACCGATTCGTCCGGTAAAGTTCCCAATCCTGGGGCCAAAAGCCGCCTGCAGAGAATCGCGCAAACGGAATTTTCCTTGCCGCCAGTTCGCGAAAGCCGGCGTCGTAGTTCGTCCGGGAATTCTGGCCGAGCGTGCGTGTGAAGGCGTCGTAGTAGTTCACACCAATGCCGCGAAAGCGAACGCCGTGCAGCAGGAGTTCGCCGCGACTGTTGGTGGACAATCCAGCAGCCGGTGCAACAGGCGCAACTGCGCTGATCAAGAAAACAACTCGGAGGAGTGCGCGGATGGTTGATGGGGTGAACCAGATCATGAGCCTGGCGCGCATTGTATGCGCGAGCAGACTTTAGGCAATCGCAAAAATTCTGGGCGACCACATTTGGGAAGCGATTTGATATCGCGCGCTACGACCGCCAGTTGTGGACGCAGAGGGTCATTTCTTTTCCGATTTCAATCCGCGCAGATGTGCGTCAAACCAATCCGCGCAACTCTCGAAATCATCCGCCGTATCCTTCCAGCCGTGGCCTTTTCCAAGCTTCGTGATGAGTTGGGCGGTCGCGCCAACTTTCTTCGCGGCTTCAACGAAGGTTTGCGCCTGCTGAATCGGAACGAGCTTGTCCCCGTCGCCATGGATGATGAGCGTGGGCGGCAGGTTTGAAGTGATGGAATAAATGGGGGAAATTCTTTTGCCAGTCGCAGTCCTTCCTGGCCGTTGGATGCGAATTTTAGCGTGCAATCCTCCGCGCGCAACACGTCCGCCAACAACCGGTGCACCGCAGGGTCGTCATCAATGACCAGAATGCATCTGCTGGGGGAGCGTGGCGGCGTCACGACCGGTGGCGGCGGCGGCACCGCGACCGTGGAAATGCCCTTGGTGTGGCACGTTCCATCACCAGTCAAAGTCATCTTCGCAGTGCTCACCAAGGAAGCGGACGACGTTGTGAGTGTGAACGGCAACTGGTTGTTCGCCGCCGAGGAGAAGCGCCGAGGCTTTCGCTTACCATTGCCCAACCTTCATGACGACTGCCGGATCTGCACCGGGGCTTTCGGCATCGGTTTTTGTTCCAAGGGCATGATGGCCGACCGCATCGCCATCCCGATCCCCAACGCCAAAGGCGAGGTCGTGGCGTATGCGGGACGGTTCCCCGGCAAACCCGGTGAAGATATGCCCCAATACAAACTGCCCCCAGGATTCCGCAAGTCGCAGGAGTTGTTCAATCTTGACCGTGCCGCCAAAGAACCAGCCGACCAGCCGCTCATCATCGTTGAAGGTTTCTTCGACGCCATGAAGTTGCACCAGCACGGTTGCCGCAAAGTGGTTGCGCTCACCACACCTGCCACTTTGGATTCACCGTGAGGCAAGAGCTGCCATGAATTCTTGCGGCAAATCTTTTTTCGTAAAACGCAACCTTGAATGTGGACGACGGCACCAACCGGGAAAACATCCGAATCGTCACCTGTGCGGCTGTCAAATGATTGCAGGCGGAATTGCAAAATTATTTCTCGGTGCCGAACAAGGGCAGGGTGGCCATTGCATTTTTCAGCGTCGCCATATGCAAGTGGGTATAGCGCTCGTTCATTTTCTTCGAGGCGTGGCCGGTCAGCTTCATGCGGATTTCATCGGAGCCCCCGGCATTGGCCATCGCGGAATTGAAACTGTGCCGGAGTGAATGAAAGGTCCGGCGGGAAAACTTCCGCACGCCTTTTCCTTGCACCGTCATCGGGTCCAGTCCGGCCTTGAGCACGATGCGGTTGAAGCTCTCGGAAAGCCCGTGTTTACCACCGGATGCCCGGACCGCCAGCTTGGGACACAAAAAGCCGGTGGTTCCAAAAGTGGCCATGTATTCGAGGTGTTTGATGACATGGAAATGCATCGGCACGATGACGTGCTTGCCGGTTTTTTTTCTGCTGGTAATTGATGACACCGCCTTCCGGGAGGACATTTTCCCATTTCATCTGCACACAATCGCTGAGGCGCGCCCCGATGAAATAACCGAGCAGAATCAAAGTCTGCCATTCCAAGGTCGGCGACGCTTTAAGCAGCTTTTGGATTTCTTCTTGGGTGAACACTTCCCATTCCGAGCTGTCCTCTTTCGGCAGGCGCACCGTCACCACCGGATTTTTCAAAATGGTGCCGTCATTTTCGGCGCGCCGGAACGCGATCTTGATGATCTTGATGTCCACAATCGCGGTCTTGTTGGCGACCCCGGATTTCAAACGCCAGGTGAGATAATTTTCCACGTCCTGAGGCGTGACGGACGACACCGGCTTTTTCGCCTTGCCCTGGAGGTTTTCCAAAAACCACTTCACGGCATTCCGATACCGTTCCAAGGGTTGCGGGCGCGTTGCGCGCTTCAATGCCATTCAGCCAGTCTTTGAAATACTCTTCCACCGACGGCACGTGCAAGCTGTCGCCGGTCACATTTTCGGAAACCAAGCGCGCGGAAACCAAGCGGTTGATTGCGATTCACGGCCTGCGCGGCCTTGAAACGATAACGGCAACAATCGAAACGACCGCTCCACCGCTGGCGTCTTACGTCACCACGGCAACGGGCAAAAACTGGCCGGTCACGTTTTTTTACGGCAATGCCAAATGATCAAGGCGGTGCCGGCGACGAGTGTGCCCAAGATTGAAGGTTCAGGCACGGCTGCGACAGTGACATTCATATAGCCGGGGTTGCTCGACAGTGTGTTGAATAGATACCCCACGGTACTGCCGGCGGTGGGTTGCCCCAGGATGGTCACTTGAGTTCCAGCGGCGATGGCGTCGGCCAACGGCGCTCCGGCAGCCAGTGTCCATGTCGAACTGCCGGCACCGGTGGCGTCCCAGAAAAAGTTTCCGAGGGGCGTCAACGTGTTGGAGTTGTTGGCGGCCGGCAGGATGGTCGGCAGCGTGTTCCAGGTGAGCGCCGTCTCGCTCCAGGTGTTGTTGGAGAGCAGATCGAATTCAAATCCGCCGGCGGCGATTTTGTTGAAGCTGGCATTGCCTGGCTGCACTCCCGCGAGGGGGAAATTGGAAAACAGGCTCAGGGTCACGCCAGTCACCGCCCAATGGCCAGCGCCATAATCGGTGTCGAAACTGGCCTGCATGGCGGCGGTGTCGAACCGCAGCAATGCCATTTGCGTACGGGGCTGGGCCGCCGTGGGCACGGCGATTTCCATCGCGCCCTGGCTGCCAAAATTCACGTTGGGCTGGCCGGAGGACACAAAGGTGTCGGCCCCCACACGCTGGCTGAACGTCGAGGTTTGGGCCAACAGTGCTGTCGGCAAGACCAGCAAACCGGCCAGTGTCGGGTACAACAAATAATTCATGAAGCAGAAGGGTTAAGGTATGCGGATTCGGTAAAAACGGGTGCTGTTGCTGGCGGAAATGTCAGTGAACTGCCACAAGTCCGCACCAATCGGCGAGGCCGGGCCGAGCACGGACCACGCGGGAGTCGGGGTCATGAGGTTGGTTGTGAACAGGACGGTGTACGGGCCGCCCGCCACGGTGTTGGTGAAGTTGAAGCGGACGACGCCGTTGGAAAGCAGATTGATCTGCGAGAAAATGGGCGTGGGCGGAGCGGCGCTCTGGGATACCAGAATGTTTTGCCCCAGCACGGTGATGTTCGCGTTGCGCGGGACGGTGCCCGGGTTTTGAGAGAACGAAAAGCTGACCACGCCGTTGATCACCGTGGTGATGGTCAACCACGCAGCATTGTCCGTGGGCGCGAGTGAAGCCGTCAGGTTTTGATTCGACGGCAGGACGGTCGCGAGCGAATCGTTGCCGGCGGTGAACGGCTCGAATTTCGTGGTGGTGTCAATGAAGGCGTGGGGCAGTTCCTTGACCGCGCTTCCGCCAAAGTCGGCAATGTAAATGTTTTGATTTGCATCCACGGCGACGCCGGTGGGATCGCCGAGGTTGCCAAGGACGTTGGTGATGACAGTGCTGTTGGCCGCGACCCACTCGACAATGTTGTTGTGGAAGCCGTCGGCCACATAGACGTTTCCGGAACCGTCCACGAAACAGTCCCAAGGGGAACTAAGCCCGCTCCCGATCAGCGTGGTCAGCGCCAAGGTGACGGGGTTCCATTTTCGCAGGGTGTTGGCACTGGTATCGGCGATGTAAACGTTCCCGGCGATGTCCACTGAAACACCGCGCGGGCCGGTCAATCCGCCGGTGACGGTGACGACGGAATTGCTGGTGGCCGCGAACCATTCGTTGATGGAATGATCTGAAGGCATCGCCCAATAAATATTAGTGCCGTAGCCCAAGGAGATGCCCGAAGGTGAAAAGGCCGTGTCCACCAACGTCACGACGTTGCTATCCGCCGCGCGCCACTGCTTGATGGCGGTGTTGCCAAAGTCGGAGGCGTAAACATTCCCGTAATCATCCACGTCCACGCCTTGTGGAGTGAAGCCCGACATGATTACCGAGCTGGTGACGCTGCCGGGCGTCCATTTCCTGACTGTGTTGTTGCCGCTGTCGCCGAAGAAGACGTTGCCCAGGTTGTCAGGTGCGACATCCACGGGGTTGACCAAGCCGGCGGTGACGAGCGTGGTGGCGGGCGCGGTGGCGGGAACGTAACTCGCCCCGGCTTGCGTCACAAAGAGCGTGATTCCATTGATGGTAATGGTGCCCGTCCGCGTGGCTCCGGTATTCTTGTCGTAGGTGAACAGAATGTTTCCGCTACCGGTGCCGCTCACAAAGGGTAGATGCAGCCACGGGGTCGCGGTGCTGGCTCCCCAAAGAGCGATGGTCGGGATCACACGTTCGGTGATGGTATTGCTACCGGCGGCGGGGCCGACGAGGAGATTGGTGACCGCCAGTTTCCACGAGGCGCCGTCCTGGTTGATGGTGATGGGCTGGCCCAAGACCGTGATCGAGCCTGAGCGCGCAGACCCAGGGTTGGCGCCGACTGAGAATTGAACAACCCCAGCAGTGGAGCCGCCATAGAAGATCCAAGCCTGGTTTGGTGTCGGAGCAAAAGGTGGCAGCAGATTTTCCGTCGGCAGAAGTATGACGGGCAACTTGTCAACCGTGACTTCGGCGGGTTCTTGTTGCGGCGTGGGATCAACAAAGGCGTAGGGCAGTTCGCGGATGGCATCGCCGGACCAGTCGGAAACATAAATATTTCCTGTGCTGTCCACGGCCACACCGGTGGGCGCACCCAAGCCCGAGACGGCCGTGGTGACGGTGTTGCTGGCAGCGCTGAATTTTTTGATGGCGGCGTGCGAGTAGTCGGCGATGAAAATATTGCCGCCGTCGTCCACCGTAAGGTTGTAGGGATTGCTGAGGTTGTTCGACGTGATGACGGTGTTCCAATTCTGAATGAGTGTAAATGGGGGAATGAATTTTAAACCGAGTCTTTTGACCGAGTCGTCACCAATGTCCGAGGCATAGACCGCCCCGGCTTTGTCCACCGCCACACCCCATGGATTGATCAGCCCGTTCGTGGTGTAAGAACTCAACGTGCCGGTGGAGGCCGTCCATTTCTTGATTTTGTTGTTGCCGGGATCGGTGATGTAAACATTGCCAGCACTGTCCACCGCGAGGCCGGCGACTCCCGTCGAGTCATTGGTGAACGCGGTGGTGGTGAAGTGCGTGGAAGTTGACCACTTTTTGATCGCCGCGTTGCCATTCTGCGCGAAGTAAACATTGCCCACGCCGTCCAACCCGAGTCCGTAAGGCGTACTCCAACCGGAGGTGAGCGTGGAGACCGTGTTCGCCGTCTTGTTCCATCTTTTGATTGCACCGTTGGCGCTGTCTGCGAAAAACACGTCGCCATTGTCATCTACGGCGATGCCGAACGGCGCGTTGATAATGTTGGTCACCAGCCCGGTCAGCGGACCGGGTGCCTGGACGTAGGTTGTACCCGCCTGCGTCACCTCGACCGTTTCGCCGCCCACGTTTAAAGTGCCGAAGCGGGTTGCTCCAGGATTCGCGTCGTATCTGAACAGCACGGTGCTGCGTCCGCTGCCGGACGAGTAACTTGGTGACAGGTGCAGCCAGGAGGCGTTCGCCGTCGCCGTCCAAGTTGAAGACGATGTGGAAATGACACTGTTCGTGCCGGCGGCTGAACTGACCAGCCGGGTGGCGGTGTTCGGAATCACCACCAGTTCGCTGATCATCCCGATCGTGCCGTGGAGGAAAATATGACAGTGCATCAACCAGCGTCCGACGTTGCCGCCGCTTGGCGCATCCGTCGCCGTCGTCAACGGCCCGCCGGTGGCCGAGTCGGCGAAAATCGCGCGATCCGTCAGCTTGATGCGGAACACCAGTGCCTGGCCGGGATAAATGTCAATTGTGTCCAGGAATTCATTGTAGGGATAGTTGTAGAGATTAGTCAGCAAGTCGGCCGTATAAATCGCCACCGGCTGCATGGAGAACCCGTGCAGGTGATAAGGATGCACCGAGGCACTTGTGTTGGCCACGGCCAGTTGCACCACATCGCCGGCACGCATCCAGAGGGCCGTGGGGGGATGCGGCACGTACGGCCAACTGCCATTGCCGCTGTTGCCATCCAACGCAGTGGCGGCGTAACCGCCGATATTGGGGCCTTGGGCGACGCCATTGGCAGCAATGCCGACCGTGAACAACACCCTTCCGTCGAGCGTGCCGTAATCCGGGGTGGGCGGCGAAGCGAGCGAATTGGTGTTCAGCAACGACAAATCCTCGTTCTGCGCTCCGATGGCAGCCAGGACGGGCATGGAGTTGGTGATGGGCGCATTGGTGCTTGCAGTGTTGGTGACGACAAAGAAAGCAACGGGATAATTGGTCGGCAATATGGCAACCGTATCGAGCTTCCATGGGCTTGGCAGGGCGCTGCCCAGCAATTGGATGACGTCGCCATTGTTGCCCGAGGAATAAAACATCACGTCCTCCCGCATTCCGGAGCCGAGGTTGGCGGTTCCTTTGGGGAAGAGAAAATCATAGCCGCTTTGCACGCCGCCTTCCACAACGACGTTGTCCAAAAAGCCGCCCTGCCCGCCGATGTGATAGAGGTTCGTATTGCCGCCGGGATTGTTGCACGGATAATGCAGCGACAAGTTGATCGTGCGTGAGGTGCTCGCGTTGAACAGTTGCAGGCGGATACGCTGGTTTTTTCCGATGTAATAAACGGGCGACGAATTGGTGGTCGGCGTGCAGTAGTTGCCGGCCAACGCGGGGATTTTGCCGTTGCACAAAAACAGCTCGCCGGGTTTTCCGGTCGGGCTGCATTTGCTGCTATCACCTCCCGGCAGACCGAGGATGCTGTTTTCACATAATTGTATCAGAGTGTTAAGGGAGTAATTCGTGCCGTCCACAACCTTTCCAATCGTGCCGTTGGTGAAGCTGAAGTCGGACATCATCAAGGGAATCGTGTTGTTGGTCGAAGGGATCACGTTGGCGGCGATGAGCGCCGTCTCGTTGGTATCATGCACGATGATCGGCCCATACATGCCGCCATACGTCGTCGTGCCCGGCAGCATGTGCGAGTGATACCAAAACAGCCCGGCCCGCGGCATGATGAACCGATAGGTGTAAGTCTGGCCGGAAAGAACCGTATCTTGCACCACGGCGGTGCCGTCGCTGTCATTGTCGAGTTCGATGCCGTGCCAGTGGATGGATGCGCCCTCGATGTTGTTGGTCAGATTGTTTTTGAAATGACAAATGATCATCTGGCCCACGGTCGCCTCGATCAACGGCCCGGGAATGCCGGCGGTCG
>JAYWBR010000126.1:0-6522 GCA_043781315.1 Verrucomicrobiota bacterium
GCGGTTGGTTTGGCCGGGGGGAATCGTATGCAGCATGCTGGCGATTTCCGTGGCGGGAATATACCGGTTGGTATGGTCGCGGTTAATTCCAAATCCCTCTGGATTACCATGCCCCATATAGACAAAGTTCCTAGAGAACGGGTGATAGAGCGCCTGGCGAAGCGCCGCCCAATCCAACGTTGGCTGCGGAGCGGAAAGGTCATCAACGTGAAGTGTGAAGGCGTGTCCGCTGCTAGGACTTGGCCGCACAGTTCGACCCGTTCCCTGTGCAAGCAACACGTAGCCGTCTAGTTCATCGTACAAATCCTCATGGCCAAGAAAACTATCCCAAGCATGATGAGCGGCCATGACCCAGTCGCCGGAGTGAGACCACGGATCGGTTTGTTTATAGGTTTTCGGTGACGGCGGATCAATGTAGGGCGTGCTGACCTTGAATTGGAACCACGGCTCATTGGTGTAAGTAATGAAATTTGGCGGCGGGCCGGTCAAATCCCAGACTCCGTAGATGCTGCCATCAAAAGTATGTCCTGAAAATGTGCCGATATAACCCGCGTTGCCTCCATAGACATCAGCCGTCCAATCGGTGTCTAAGTGAGCCGACTGCGCTGCTATCACGACCGAATTACCCAGTTGTCCGAAGCTCGACATCCAGTTTGGGAAAGAAATTTCATTGTAAACATTGATTGTTACCGGGGGAGAATCCGCCTCCACCGAGTAGCTGTCCACCTCATTTGTGCCGGTGGTGATTTGCCAGGTCGCGCGCGCGAAAATATCATGGGCGCCGTTGGTCATCTGCATCGTGTCCATTGTAACTTGGAGAGGGGCTTTAATCGGCGACATGACAATGGAACCGTCGCTTACGGGAACACCATTTTCAACCAAACTCACATTGAGCAAGATTCCGGGATCACCAGAATCATTCCCAACTTCCACTGGAATCGTAACCACACCTGAAACGGTCGTAGTATTTGTGATCGCCCAAAGATGCGCGCCATTCCGCACCACGCGGTAAAACCCGGTTTCCGGGACAAAGTCTGAGCCACCGCCCGCACCGCCCCCGCCGGGAGGTTGCGGCCCATCGGTTTCTTCCGCCGCCGTTCCGCTCAAAGCAAGGCTGCTGGTGGTGGGGCTGGCCAGCGTTGGCATAGCTCCCTTTTTGAATTTGACGCGAGTGACTGGCTGCGGTGGCGGCATGAGCAGCGCAATGTCATTCGTGAGTTGCGCCATTCTTTGGGCGCGCGCCGCCGCACGGAGGGCCAAAGATGCCGGAGCCGGATTGAGCGTGCTGGCTGCCATCATCATCATCGAACCGGGGGCTGAACCGCTGCAATTGGGATGCTGCACGATGTTTGAGTGAATGAAAAACGTCAGATTCGTTCCTGCATCTGGCGGCATGTAATTGGTCAACGTCGTCCAAGGATTCGTTGTGGTGAGATCGGCCCGATATTGGACGATGTAAGTTTCCCCGCTGAATTCGTCGCTTGGCCAGGACAAGATGACATCACGGCACTTGACGGCGATTTGCAATCCTTCAATGGCGAACGTGGGAACGGCCGACGCGAACAGCAGGACGGAGACCCCAAGGATACTATGTTGGATGGTTTTCATATTTCCAGGTGTGGTTTGTTTTTGCCTGAAACTCCAGTGGCCTTTCAACTTCTTGGTCAATTCGTTTCGGGCTGACTTTGTTCTACGCCGACCGTCTGGAGAGCGCAAGTGAAATAATCATTATAGTGACTGGACTAAAAATTTGCGTGCCGTCGAACATTTAGCGGTTGAGAAAGCCAACTTCGCTGCAAGTGCTCGGTGAACGAATTCGAGAAGCGCGCAAAGCCAAAGGGTTGTCCCAGGAGGCTCTCGCGTTGCAGTCGAATATCGCACCCAGCTACGTCGGCGGCGTGGAGCGGGGCCAGCGCAATCCGTCCTTCAAAAAACTTTGTTCCATTTCCAAGGTGATCGGGCGGGACGTGGGCAGTTTGTGCCGGGGCCTGCCGCTGCCGGGCAGTTGATTTTGAAATTTGTCCGACTTCGCGCTTGACCGCCGGGGGAGCCACAAGCAGCCTGTCTGCGCGGAGCCGGAACGGCCCCGCAGAAAAGAGAGTTTCAAATGCCAAAACAAAAATCTACGAAGCAGAAAACCACCTTTTCCCTCGCGGCACCAGCCGCCGGAACGGTGCTGTTGGCGGGAGACTTCACCGGCTGGGCGCAAGCACCGGTGACAATGAAAAAACTTAAAGGCGGCGTGTGGCAGGCGGTGGTGAGCCTGGCTCCCGGACGCTATGAGTACCGCTTTTTGGTGGATGGCCAGTGGGCGGACGACCCTGGTTGCAACCTCCGGCAGTCCAATCAATTTGGCGGCGAGAACTGCGTCTGCCTGGTGGGTTGAACTCCGGCCGGTTGGACAAAGATTGTTGCCATCTCCCCGAAAAAACATTGCTTTGCCGATTCCATTCTGGCTTCATGTGGCGCGTTTAATTACGTCGCGGCGCGCGGTCTTGACGGGACAAAATTCCCTTCAATTTTTTACGGCCACAGTTGAGCCATGAAGCGAAGCCGGATGCACATTTTTTATTCGGGCCGGGTGCAGGGCGTGGGTTTTCGCTACACCGTCAAGCGGATCACGGCCGGGTTTGACGTCGTCGGCACCGTGCGCAATCTGCCCGATGGCCGGGTGGAACTGGTCGCGGAAGGCGGCGAGGCCGAGTTGAAAGAATTTCAGCAGGCGATCCGCGAGGCGGGACTGGAACATTTTATTCGGAACGAAGATGTGATCTGGCGCGAGGCCACCGGTGAATTTCGCGGGTTTGAAATAGTGAAATAAATTGAAATGAAGTTTGCGATCATAGCGGACATCCACGGGAACCTCGAAGCCTTCCAGACGGTTTTGGCGGACATCAAGGCGCAAAAATGCACGCACTACGCCTGCCTCGGCGACGTGGTCGGGTACAACGCCAATCCCAAGGAATGTCTCGACATCGTCCGGGCGATGAACATCCCCACCGTCAAAGGCAATCACGACGAGTATTGTTCCGGCGACAATGCGCTGGAAGGCTTCAACCCCGCCGCCGCTGAAGCCGTCACCTGGACGCGCCAACAATTGACGGAAGACGACCGCGTGTGGCTGCGCGACCTGAAGTACATGCGCATGGTAACCAGCTTCACGATTGTCCACGCCACGCTCGACGCGCCGCAGCGCTGGGGTTACGTCTTCGACAAACTCGCCGCCGCCGCCAGCTTCACCTACCAGAACACCTCGGTCTGTTTCTTCGGTCACACGCATGTGCCCGTTGCGTTCATGCGCGACACGATGGTGCGCGGCGGCACCTACTCGAAATTCAAAGTGGAACCGGGCAAGAAATATTTCGTCAACGTCGGCGCGGTCGGGCAACCTCGCGACAACAATCCCAAGGCCGGCTACGTCATCTATGACATGAACGACGCCACCATCGAACTGCGCCGGCTCGACTACGACATTCCGACCGCGCAGAAAAAAATCCTGGCCGCCGGCCTGCCCGAGCGCCTGGCCGAACGGCTGGCGTACGGACGTTGACTTCCCTGCGCTGGCGCGGCCGACTTCTTTGGTGAAATGTTTCCCATGAAGACCAGCCTGATCATCACCACTTTCAATTGGAAAGAGGCGCTGGATTTGGCGCTGCGCAGCGTGGCCCGGCAGGTGGAACTCCCGGACGAAATCATCATTGCGGACGACGGCTCGCGCCCGGACACGGCGGAATTAGTCCGGAGTTGGGCCGCGCGGCTGCCGGCACCACTCATCCACGTCTGGCAGGAGGATCAAGGCTTTCGCGCGAGCCGGGTGCGCAATCTGGCGATCGCGGCGGCGGCGGGTGAGTATCTCGTGATAGTTGACGGGGATCTGGTGTTGCACTCGCATTTTGTTCTGGATCACAAGCGCGCCGCCCGCGCCGGCCATTTCATTCAGGGCGTGCGCTTGCTGACCGAACCGGAACTCGGCCGACGGATGCTCGCCGAGGGCCGGTTGGATTTGGGCGTTTTCGCCAACGGGATAAAACGCCGGCGACACGCGCTCTGGAGTCCGCTTTTGAGCCGTGTATTCAATTGGTGCCCGCCGACGAGTATGAGCGGAATCCGCAGTTGCAACCAAGGTTACTGGAAGGCGGATCTGCTGCGCGTCAACGGCTTCAACGAGCAGATGATCGGCTGGGGCGATGAGGATTTGGAAATCGTCCTCCGGCTGTTCCACCTCGGTGTCCGGCGCCGCAACCTCCGGTTCGGCGGGCTGACCATCCACCTGCATCATCCCAACCGCGAAACTGCCGGTGAAAATCCGAACCGCAAAATTCTGGAAGCCACCCGGAGCAGCCGCAGCACCTGGTGCGCAGTCGGGCTGGATCAACATCTGCCCGAACCGCCGCCCGTGAAACGAACGACTGACTTGCGGCCTGATTTATTGTGAAGACGGAAGTCATCATCTCCACCTACAACAATCCGGCCGCGCTGGATTTCTGCCTGCACGGAGTGCTCGCGCAAAGCACCGGAGACTTTCAGATTTGCCTCGCCGACGACGGTTCCGGTTCGAAAACCCAGGCGCTCGTGGAAAAATGGCGGGGCGTTTTCGGAGCCGCCCGGTTGCGACACGTCTGGCACGCTGACACAGGCTTTCAAAAAAATAAAATCCTCAATCAAGCCGTCCTGACTTCGACCGCGGACTATCTGATTTTTATTGATGGCGACAGCATTGCGCGGAAAGATTTTGTCCAGACCCACCTCGCCCGCCGCCGCCCCGGCCGTTTCCTGACCGGTGGTCTGATCCGTCTGCCGGCCCAGGTTTCGCCCCGGCTCACGAATTCTTTCATTGCTTCGGGTGAAATTTTTTCCTTCGCCTGGCTCTGGCGGAATGGCGGTATCATCCGCCCGGGCAGCCTGATCAAACTCGCGTATCTGCCCCGACCGCTGTCGCTGTTGTTGGACAAGATTTCCCTCGTGAAGCGGACGTGGAACGGCTGCAACAGCTCGGGTTGGCGTGCCGATATTCTGGCCGTCAACGGGTTTGACGAAACCATGAAATACGGCGGCGAAGACGTGGAGCTGGGTGCCCGGTTGAACAACCTCGGCATCCTCGGCGAACATGTCCGCTACAGTTCGCCGCTCCTGCACATTCATCACGAGCGAGGATACGTCCACGCCGAGGAACTTGCCCGCCATCGCGAGATGATTGCGGCGACACGGTGTCAGAAAAAAACCTGGACGCCCAACGGCATCAGCAAATCTCCGGCGGATGCCAGCCAGGTGGCATGAACTTTTTCTCCACATGACCACTCTAGCAAGCCCCGGCGTCCGCAGCCCACAACCACCCGCTTCACCCGCCGATGCCCGCGTGATCACCCCTTCCCTCGGCACGCGCTTCTCCGGCATCAACTCGGCGCTGCTCGCGGTCGGCCCCGAACTCGCGCGGCACATTCCCATCGTGGCGACGGGCTTCAAGCTGACGCCGGTCATGCCGTTGATCCGGCTGCGCACCGCGCTCCGCATTTTTCGCCGCGGCCCGAAACGCATCTGGCATGCGCGGCGCAACGTGGAGATGGTCGCGGGCCTTTTTCTGCGCCATGTGCTCCGCTACCCGTTGATCCTGGTTTGGACTTCGCACGCGCTCCGGCGGCACACGCGGTTCACCCGTTTCTGCTATCACCGCATGGACGCTGTGATTGCCACGACGCGCAAGGCGGCCAGTTTTCTGGATTGTCCCGCGCAGGTCGTCTATCTCGGCGTGGATTTGAAAGTCTATCATCCGCCGACAACGGCAGTCCGGGAAATCGCCGGAAAAAATCTCCCGGGCAAAAGAAACCTCGGCCTCTTCGGTCGCATCCGCGCCAGCAAAGGCACGGGCGATCTGGTCGCGGCCTTGATTGCATTGCTGCCGCGCTATCCCGACTGGGGTGCCGTCATCATTGGTCAAGCCACGGCGCAGGAACTCGCGTATGAACAAGGTTTAAAAAACCAGCTCGCCGCCGCCGGCCTCGCCGAGCGCGTGCGCTTCGTAGGTTTCATTCCCGACCTGCGGGAAATTCCCGGCTGGTATCGCGCGCTGGATCTCGTCGTCTGCGCCTCGCGGGCGGAGGGTTTTGGCCTGCCCTGCCTGGAAGGGATGGCGAGCGGTTGTCCCGTCGTCGCGACGACCGCCGGTGCGTGGCCGGAAATTATTTCCGAAGGCGAAGACGGCTGGCTGGCGCGGATCGCCGATCCCGCCGATCTGGCCCGCGCGTTGGAAAAAGCGCTCGCCACCGATGAGCCAACACTGGCGGAAATGGGTCGCCGAGCGTGTGCGAAAGTGACGCGGGATTTCGCCATCGAACGCGAGGCGGCGGGTTTGCTCAAGGTTTACCGCATGTTGCTTGCTTCCCATGACACCAGTCCGGCGGCGGCCCGGGCAAATTCGCCGGATCAGCCACCGATCTAAACCATGGCTCAAAAATCAATCCATATTGCCTTGCGGTGCGGGCGGCTCGGGAACCGGCTGGTGCTGTTCGCGAACTTCATCGCGTT
>JAYWBR010000127.1:0-6491 GCA_043781315.1 Verrucomicrobiota bacterium
TGAAGATGGAGCTTTTGGCGGGTTCCATGACATGTTCTTCCAGCGCGATCATGCCGTTGCGCCGGCCGAGCAGGAACAATTCGTACAGCACCTTGAGCAATTCCTCGTAGGCCGCGCGGTTGTGCGGCGCGCCCTTGAGACACACGATCAGGCCTTTGCAGAGGTCAATGAGCACTTTCTTCGGTGCCATGATGATCATCGCGCCGAGCGCGCCGCCGCAGATGATCATCAATTCACTCGGATGCCAGAGCGCGCCGATGTGGCCGCCACCCCATACGAATCCGCCGAGCACGCACGCCGTGACGAAGATGGCTCCAAAGATGACAATCATGAGACTTGCGCGGTTGTCCGGCCGGACATGCCGGCTTCAAAGCGTTGCAAATAGGCGCGGATCGAGAGAATGGCCTGCGCGTGAATCTGGCAGATGCGCGACTCGGTGACGCCGAACGCTTCGGCAATTTCCCGCAGCCGCAAATCCTCCCCGTAGTAAAGTGCCAGCACCTTGCGCTGCATGTCGGGCAGATCCTTGAGCCGCGCGAGAATGATCCGCTTCAATTCATTCTTGGAAGTTTCCTCCGACGGGCCTTCTTCTGCGCCGTCGGAAATTACCTCGTAAAGACTGCCGGAGTCGCCGTTCTCGGACGAGCAGACGGCGTCCAGACAGACAAACGCCGCCGGACGAATTTCCTCGAGTAGTTCGGAGTATTCATCGGCGGAGAGTTCCAGGGCTTTGGCCATTTCCTTTTCGGTGGGCGTGCGGGAGTATTTTTGCTCCAGCTTTGAAATCATCGCCTGCACCTTGCGCGCCTTCTCGTGGATGGTGCGCGGCACCCAGTCCATGCGGCGGAGTTCGTCGAGCATCGAACCGCGGATGCGGACGCGGGCGTAAGTTTCAAAGGACGTGCCGCTCTGGGGATCAAAATTGCGCATGGCCTGGAGCAGTCCCATCAAGCCGGCGCTGCGCAGGTCGTCCTGGTCCACATGGTCGGGCAGGTTCATCGCCAGGCGGCCGAGCACGGTGGCCACGAGCGGGAGGTATTGTTCGACGAGCTGGTTCTCGATCTTGGTGGTGGCGCGTTTGTGGTATTTCTTCCAAAGCTCCGGCGCGGTGGGGCGTATTTCAACGGCAATTTTTTTTGTCTCCGGTGGTTCGCAGGTAAGTGTGCTCATACTTTAACGGCTGATTTGGTTTCAGGGACGGGGTTTCTACTGGCGTGGCGGCGTTGTTCGATGGCGTCGTTGAGACCGGTGAACATCACCCGACCCCACCACCGGGTGAGCGTCGCGGCGATCAGCGCGGCCACACAGGCGTGCCACACGATGTTTGGCCACGAACTGCCGTTGGCCATTCCACAGCCGACGGCGACCAAAAAACCGACCACGGATCCGAAAATCATCAAAGCCTTCATCACGTTGCCGGACGTTTAGCAGATGCTCTGCCAGCGGGAGGCGGCCGGCGGAAAACCCTTTATTTACGGCGGTTTTCACGCGGAAAGAGGGAGGCGGATTCGGCGCAGGCGAAGTCGCCCGGAATTTTTTGCCCGGCACTCAAGAAGCCGAGCGGCAGATTTGTGCCCAGCACAAAGTTCCAGAGCTTCACGCGCTGGGGTGCCTCGTCAAGGTGGGTGAAAATCAAATCCTCTGGTGCGAGCGGCGCAAACGCGCGAACCTGCTCGAACAAGATCGGGCACTCGCACGCGGCATTCAGCACGAGATGCACATGCGCCCGGGGCAGCAAGGCGAGTTGCTCGCGCAATGCTTCCATCGCATACGCGTCATGCGCATCCACGCCCGGCAAATCCACGAATGACAAATCTGCCGGCGCGGCCGGGGCCGACCAGAAGCGTTCCGCCTGCACGCCGAGCAGTTCGCAGTGCAGCGCCAAAAATTCCGAGGTGTTCGCCGTGCTGCCGTCGAGCCGCCAGACGTTCACGCGCTTTTCCTGCGTCAGCACCGCCGCCGCCATCCACTTGCACAGCACGGTGGTTTTGCCGGTGCCGGAAGGGCCGATGAAAACGTGTGGCCGCCCCGTGCCTTCCACGGTCTGCCGCGCGGGCCGCCAAAAACTCGCGAGCACATCACGCACGGCGGTCCATTCGGCAATCGGTGACGACGGCGGTTCGTGGCCGTGGATCGCCGCGACACGGTGTTCCAACATCTCGGCGAATTCATGCTGCAACCCCAATGATTCCAGCCACGCGACGCTCTGCCAGCGGCGGGCCGCCGCCGCGGAACCGGGTGCGGGTCGTTCGACTGTTTCCTTGAAGGGAACGTAAACATCAGCGCCCGCCGGCACCGCGTGCCGTGTCGGTGCCGGAGTCTCATCGGGCACGCCGGCCATCACCTCGATCTGTCCAACGCGCTTCCAGAGCCGCGCGATGACGCTCACGGGCAGCTTGCGAACGCTCAAGACAACGGCCTGGGGGCCAAGCTGCTCCTGGATTTGCGCCAGCGCGGCGTTGGCATTGTCGGCGATGAAGGGGACGAGCTTCATGGGCAAAAATCTGAAAACTGAAATGTTGAAATGCTGAAATGAGTTTTCATCCCGGACGCATCGCCAAGGTTTTCAGCGTTTCAGTTTTCAGCATGTCAGCGTTTTTCATTCAGGCAGCGGAATGATCGCCGTGTTCAAAATCTGCACGCGGGCGGGCACTTCGGCATACGACAGCACGGCGAGATCGCTGAACGACGCTTCAAAAAACCGGCGGAACGCCAGCCGCAACTGCGGCGCGCACAACACCACCGGCTGCTGCCCGGCGGAAAGCATCTGCTGCACAAACTTGGAAAGTTTCTCCACCACATGCCGCGCCAGTTGCGGCTCGATGATGAGGGCGACTTCCGTCGGCGACTGCCGCACGCCTTGCGTGAGCTGCTGTTCGAGCCGGGGATCAATCGTGATTGCGCGCAAACCGCCGGCTTCGTTTTGATACGGCTTGGTGAGCTGCGAGCCGAGCGCGCGACGGGCGTGCTCGGAAAGTTCGTCGGGGTTTTTGGTGTAGCCCGCATGGTCGCCGACTTTTTCGAGAATGCCTGCGAGGTTGCGGATGGAAATGCCCTCGGCCAAAAGGTTCTGCAAGATGCGCTGCACCTGGCCGATGCTGAGTTGCGAGGGGATCAGTTCGTTCACCACGGCGGCGTGCGTTTGCTTCAAATTATCCAGCAACACCTGCACGTCCTGGCGCGTCAACACTTCGGCGCACGAACGACGGATGGATTCGGAAAGATGCGTGACCAAAACTGACGGTGCATCCACCACGGTGAACCCGGAGACTTCGGCGGACTTCCGGTCGGCGTCCGTGACCCAGGTGGCGGGGAGTTGGAACACCGGCTCGACGGTCGGCACACCTTTGAGCGCGGTCTTGCTGTTGGTCGCATTCATCGCGAGCCAGTAGTTCGGCATGAGCTGGCCTTGCGCGAGGACATTGCCCTTGAGGAGAAAGCGATATTCGTTCGTGCCCAGTTGCAGATTGTCGCGCATCCGGATCGGTGGAATCAGCACGCCCATGTCCTGCGCGAACGTGCGTCGCACTCCGGTCACGCGCTCCAGCAAATCGCCGCCCTTGCGTGAGTCCGCCATCGAGACGAGACCGTAGCCGAGTTCGATTTGCAACGTGTCGAGCGTGAGATGGGATTCCATTTTCTCGCCCGCCTTGGCTTCGGTGGCGGTGGGCGAACCGGCGGCGGGAGCCTTGGTATCATTGGTTTTTCCACTCATGCCCCCGGCGGTGGCGGGTGAGCTGGCGGTGCCCATGTCCGGCATCCCGTGCTTGTGAATCGTGTAGGAAAGCAGACCGCAGATGACCGCCAGCGTAAGAAACGGCAGCATCGGCAGGCCCGGAATAATGGCCAGCACGCCGAGCATTCCCGCGAGCAACGTCAGCGCCTTGGGATAGAACAAAAGCTGCCGGCCCAGCTCGCGGCCCAGATCATTTTTGGAAGTCGCGCGCGTCACCAGAATACCGGCGGCGATGGAGGTGATCAGCGCGGGGATTTGCGAGACAAGTCCGTCACCGATGGACAGCAGCGTGAAGCGTTGCAGGGCTTCGCCCATCGTCATGCCCTTTTGCATGATGCCGATGGCGAACCCGCCGACAATGTTGATGATCGTGATGAGAATCGCCGCGATGGCGTCGCCGCGTACGAACTTGCTCGCCCCGTCCATCGCGCCGTAAAAGTCCGCCTCCTCTTCCACACTCCGGCGACGGCTGCGTGCTTCGGCTTCGTTGATGAGGCCGGCGTTGAGTTCGGCGTCAATCGCCATTTGCTTGCCGGGCAGCGCGTCCAACGTGAAGCGCGCCGCGACTTCCGCGATGCGCCCCGCGCCCTTGGTGATGACGATGAAATTGATGAGGACGAGAATCAGGAAGACGACCATGCCGACGACATAGTTGCCGCGCACGACGAAGTTGCCGAACGCCTCGATGATGTGCCCCGCGAAACCATCCAGCAAAATGAGCCGGGTCGAAGCGACGTTCAGCGCGAGCCGGTACAGCGTGATGAACAGCAGCAAGGTGGGGAAGCCGGTAAATTCTGCCGGATTGCGTAGGTAAAGAATGACCAGCAACGTCAGCAGCGACAGCGCGATGCTCAGGGTGAGCATCAGGTCCAGCAGGATCGGCGCGACCGGCAGGATCAGCAAAAGGATCGTGCCGAACAACGCCACCACCAGCCACAAATCGCCGTAACGAAGCAGCTTTCTCAGTTTCTCGCTCAGTGTGCCCATGTAAATTTTACAACCGGATTTTGTTCCGCATCAGCGCGGTGGCCGGTTAAAATGACCTGATCCGCAACCCTGACTTAGCAGGAGCGCGGCCAAGTGGGTTTGAAGTTGGTGGGAGGAGGAAACACGCCAGAGAAAAATGGCATCGGCAAATGCTTGGCGTCTTGGACTGCGCCGGCAGAGCGGCAGCGGCGACGGCGCTTTCACACGACGTGACGTCTCCGAAAATTTGAGCGTCCTCCCCAAAGCGGGGTCGCGCTGCGCTTGCCCCCGCAGTCCAAGAGGCTGTCGGGACTACGGTGCTGTCTGTGGGAAAATAACCAAGCAACGAAGGAACAAAGCCATTCGGCTGGGTTGCTTTGTTCCTTGGTTGTTCAAACCGTGGCTATTCGGTTGGTTGCCACCTGGGCGCAAACAGGTTTTTGAAAATAGCCCAGCGCTTGAGCGCTGGGAACGTTGCCCTCGTCAAACCAAGTCCCGCAGGGACGAAAGAACCGTTCTGCCGTCCCTGCGGGACTTGGTCGTTTCTCCTCGATGAACCCAGCACTGAGGTGCTGGGCTATTTTCGGAATGTCGCCCGGCAACCAACCCGATAAAGATGGTTCAAATTACTTCGCCGTGACTACGGCAAAATTCTTTTTGCCTTTGCGGAGAAGAAGGTATTTCTCGTGTTGCAGGTCGCTGGAAGTCACAGCGCGTTGAAAATTAGTTTCGCGGTTATTGTTCAAGTAAGCGCCGCCGCCCTCAATATCTTTTTTCGCCTGCCCTTTGGAAGTGCATAATCCTGCGTGAACGATTAAATCCACGAAAGGCACACCTGCGCCTTCGAGTTTTGATTTCTCAATTTCCTTCGTCGGCACTTCGCCAACGACCAATTCAAAAACTCCTGGAGCAACACCATCTAAAGGCAAGCCGAAGAGAATGAAACTAGCTCGGGCAGCGTCTTTTGCAGCTTCGTCCCCATGGATCAGCTTTGTCACGCTATGTGCCAGCGCATTATGCGCCACCCGCGCGCCAGGGTTTTCTGCGTGCTGTTTTTCCAGCGCGGCGATTTCTTCCGGCGTCAGGAACGTGAAGAATTTCAGGTAGCGGATGACGTCGCGGTCGTCGGTGTTGACCCAGAACTGGAAAAATTTATAGACGCTGGTTTTCTTCGGATCAATCCAGATGGTGCCCGTTTCGGTTTTGCCGAACTTGGTGCCGTCGGCCTTGGTGACGAGCGGCAGTGTGAGGCCGTAGGCGTGGACGCCCAGTTTTTTGCGGATGAGATCGGTGCCGGCGGTGATGTTGCCCCACTGATCGCTGCCGCCGATCTGAAGCTCGCAGTTGGCATCCCGGCGCAGCACCATGAAATCAAACGCCTGCAGCAGCATGTAGCTGAACTCGGTGAAGCTGATGCCCACCTCGCGGTCTTCCATGCGGGCGCGGACGGATTCCTTGGCGACCATCTGGTTGACGGTGAAATGTTTTCCGATGTCGCGCAGGAAATCGAGGAACGAAATGTTTTGCGTCCAACTGGCATTGTCCACGAGACGCGCGGGATTTTCCTTCGTATCGAAATCGAGCCAGCGCTTCAACTGCGCAGCGACGCACGCGATGTTGTGTTGCAAAATCTCCTGCGTGAGAAGCTGGCGTTCCTGCGATTTGCCGCTGGGATCGCCGATGGAGCCGGTCGCGCCGCCGGCCACGGCGATGGGATGGTGGCCGAATAGTTGGAAGCGCCGCAGGGTGAGCAGCGGCACGAGACTGCCGACGTGCAGGCTGTCGCCGG
>JAYWBR010000128.1:0-6487 GCA_043781315.1 Verrucomicrobiota bacterium
GGAGCGCCGGTCTCCGACCCGGCTCGATCACGGACGATCACCGAGCCGGGTCGGAGACCGGCGCTCCCATCGTCAGGCAGACGCGATGTCATCCAGGAACTGGGCATCACCAACACCCGCCACGATCTGGTCTGCCTGCATCTGCACGATCCACGCGAGAGCGAACTCCCGGACGCCGGGTTGCTCGCCATCGAAGACGCGGAGACAGGTGAGATTCTTGAACTGGATTCCAGCCGCAGTGCGGTGCGGCAACGCTTCGCCGCCACCAACGAGGCGCGCCTGGAAAATCTCGATCAAGCTTTGAACCGCACCGCCGTGGACACGCTGCGGCTCAACACCGGCGAACCTTTCGCCCACACGCTGCAAAGATTTTTTGAAATCCGGCGCGGTCGGAGGCGGGGATAAATTGGGAATGAACATTCAACATTCAACATTCAACATTCAACGCCCGACCGCGCGCCGCGGCTTCATCGAGCGTTCGGCGTTGAAGGTTGAAGGTTGGATGTTTTTTCTGCTTTGCCTCGCCGCTCCGACATTGTTTGCCCAAGCTAATTCCGAATCCACCAACGCGCCGGCCAAGCTGCTGCCGCCGTATGAGGAATTGTTGCCGAGTTTTTTGGAACAGCACGGGGCAGTGGTTATCATCTCGGGACTGGTTGTTTGCGCCCTCGTCACACTAATCATCTGGCGGCGGCTGCATCCGAAGCCGCCGGTGGCTTTGCCGCCGGAGGTTCAGGCGCGAACTGCTTTGGAAACCTTGCGCCAGCGTCCCGAGGACGGCGCGTTACTCAGCCACGTTTCCCAGATCGTCCGGCATTATTTCATCGCCGCGTTTCAACTGCCGCCGGGCGAACTGACCACTGCCGAATTCAGCCGCGCCATTTCCGGCCACGCCCAGATCGGCGCGGAGCTGGCCGCCAACGTGACCGGATTTCTAGGTCATTGCGATGAACAAAAATTTTCGCCCGCCCAATCCGAGAAGTCTGTTGGTGCGGTGAATCAGGCGCTGGCGTTAATTTCCAAGGCGGAAGTGCGCCGTGCGCCGG
Organism: Verrucomicrobiota bacterium; assembly: GCA_043781315.1. Lineage (GTDB taxonomy): Bacteria > Verrucomicrobiota > Verrucomicrobiia > Limisphaerales > CAIQOK01 > CAIQOK01. Next base: position 1,047 of record JAYWBR010000128.1, read on the forward strand.
CTGAACGCTCAGACTCTGTCCGCGCATGAACGAAAGTTTCGAATTTCAAAATCCCTGGCTGCTCGGCCTGCTGGCTCTGCTGCCGGTTTACGCACTGCTGCTCGGACGGCCGGGCAAACTTTCGGCCCTGCGTTTTTCCAGCGTGGACATTGCGCGGGCGGCGGGCGCGCAGGCGCGGGCGGCGGCGGGACGGTTCATGGTTTTCCTGCGCCTGTTCGCCGTCGCGCTTGGCATCGGGGCGCTGGCGGGGCCGCGACTCGCCGACCAGCATGTCGAAACGGAAACGCCCGGCATTGACATCATGCTCGTGCTGGATCTCTCCTGGTCTATGATGGCCATTGACATGGGCCGGCCCGAAGAAAAAATCACCCGCTTCGAGATCGCCTCGGAAGTGCTCGGCGATTTCATCCGCCAACGTCCCGGCGACCGCATGGGACTCGTGGCATTTTCCGGCGTGCCGTATCTCGCCAGCCCGCTCACGCTCAATCACGATTGGCTCTTGGAAAATCTCCGGCGCCTGCACATCGGCACCATCGGCGATCTCGGCACCGCCATTGGCGATGCGATTGGCGTCGCGGCGAAACGGCTCAAGGCGGTGCCCAACAGCAAGAGCCGTGTCATCATCCTGCTGACCGACGGCGACAACAACAAAGGCGAGATCGAACCCTTGCCCGCCGCGCAACTCGCCGCGTCACTCGGCGCGAAGATTTACACCATCGGCATCGGCATTGAGAAGCCGTGCCATCTTCCGGCGTTCGATCCGGCCACGGGCAAGCTCAAGCTCGATCCGAATGGCAACATCACTCCCACGTTGCTGTTGCAACCCGCCAACTACACAGTGCTCGGAAAAATCGCGGAGCTGTCGCACGCTCAATTTTATCGGGCCACGAACCGCCGTGAACTCCAGAACATCTACGCGGACATCAACCGTCTGGAAAAATCTGAGGTCAAGCTCCGGCGTTACGCGACCTATCAGCCGCTGTTTCATTGGCCGTTGCTGGTGGCGCTGGCCTTGTTCGCGTTGGAACTGGGGTTGTCCAACACCCGTTATCGCCGAGCACCCTGAAGAATTTATGATTTATGATTTGCGATTTGCGAATTTAAAGGCGAACCGTGACCGATCGGGTGAGCGGAGCGCGGAGCATTGCTCCGCTCGAATCGTCGGGGGGGCTGGCGAAGCAATGCTTCGCGCTCCAACCAACGGGGGGCTTTTGCAGAGGTCGGGAATCATCAATCGTAAATCGTAAATCAAAAATGGCTTTCGATTTTTCACATCCGCATTTTGACGAGCCGCGCTGGCTGCTGCTGGCGGTTGTCGCGCCGTTGCTGCTGGCGTTGCTCCAGCATTACGCGGCGGGGCGGAGGCGACGGCAACTGGCGCAGATGGCCTCGCCGCGTTTCGTGGCGGAACTGGCGGCCTCGCATAGCCCGGCGCGGCGTGGGTTTAAAAATGTTTTACTGCTGCTCGCCCTGGTCTGCGCGGGTGTGGCCTTGGCCCGGCCGCAATGGGGCGAGGTGCCCGCCACCGGGCAATGGCTGGGCGAAGACGTGGTGTTTGCGCTCGATTGTTCCAACAGCATGTTGTCCACGGACGCGCGGCCCAATCGTTTGCAGCGCGCCAAGTTTGCCATCCTGGATTTTGTCCGGCGGCATGGCCGGGGTCGCGTGGGGTTGGTGGCGTTCGCGGGCGGTTCCTTTCTGCAATGCCCGCTGACGTTGGACTACGATGGTTTTGAAAACGCCTTGATGGCGCTCGATGAAAAGACCATTCCGATTCCCGGCACCGACATTGGCCGCGCCTTGAAGGAAGCGGCGCACGCGATGCCCAAGCAAAGCCGCCGCAAGCTCGTCGTGCTCGTGACCGACGGCGAGGATCTTGAAAGCGGTGGTGTGAAGGCGGCGCAAACTTTGGCGACGAATGGCGTGGTGGTTTTTGCCGTGGGCGTCGGCTCGCCGGCGGGCAGCGAAATAAAAATCCTCAACGCGGCGGGCCAGGAAGAATTGGTTCACGACGCCAACGGTGAAACAGTTCGCAGCCGGCTGGATGACAAGACGCTCCAGGCGATTGCGCAGGCGGCGGGTGGAAAATATTATCCGCTCGGCGCGCTCGGCGAGGGGCTTGCCCAGGTGCGGCTGGCGGTGGAGAATCTGGATGCGACGTCCGGCCCGGCGCGCACGCGGTCGCGCGGCGTGGAACGTTTTCAGTGGCCGCTCGGGGCGATGCTGGTTCTGCTGGTGGCGGAGCCGCTGCTGGGGACGCGGCGGAACAGAAAGAATGCGAGTGCGTGATTTTTTAATGAATCGGAAACATTCAACATTCAACATTGAACATTCAACGTCGAAGGGGATGCCGGTTGGCGTCGCCTGTAAACTTCGGTGTTGGGCGTTGAATGTTGAATGTTCAATGTTCCTGCTACTTTGCTTCACCGTCGCAACTGCTTTGGCGGAATCCACCAATGTTCCCGCGCCTGCCGTAGTCGAAACGGCGCGCGGTTTTTACAACGCCGGCACGGAAAAATTTCGCGTCGGGAAACTGGGCGAGGCCGAAACCCTGTTGCTCGCTTCGGTTTCCAAACAGGAGGAACCTCTTCAGCCGCGTGCGCTTTACAACTTGGGCCACGTTCGTTTTGCGCAGGGCGTGGAGGAGTTGAAAAAATCTACGTCACCGAAAGCAGTTGCGGATCGCAGCCGCGCGGCCACGGCCACCGGAGCGGGGGCGATTCAACAGGCCGAGGCGGCGCTCGCCGGAAATGACATTCAACCGATGGTGGACGCCTACCTCGCCGGTCGCGGCGCGCGCAAGGAGTTGCGCGCGGCGGCGGCGGCGGTGCGCCGCGCGATGACGGCGCATGGCAAGACGCTGGTCAAGTGGCGGCGTTCGTTGAGTGATTTTCAAAGCGCGGCGGAGTTGCATTCGTCCGCCACGAACGCGAGCCACAATGCCGAAGTGGTTGCCAAAGAAATTGCCCGGCTCATTGACAGCATGAAGGAGATGCAGCCGATGGCCCAGCCGATGGCGGGTCAGGCCGGGCGTTTGAAAGATTTGCTGGCGCAACTCAAGGGGAAAATTCCCGCGCCAAACATGCCGCCCGGCGCACCTGGCGGCGACGACAAGGACGACGGCGATGACGGCAAGGATGGGAAAAAGGACGGCGACGGAACGACTGTGGAATCATTGACCGGCATGAAGGAAGGCGAGACCGATGGCGGCAAGGAAATGGGCCGCACGTTGTCGGCGGATGAAGCGGCGCGGTTGCTGGACGGACTGCAACCGGACGGAAAATTGTTACCGATGGGGCAGGGGGAGCTGGGCAAGCCGAAGGATCGGAAGGGGAAAACCTGGTAACATGCGAAAGCGTTTCTTCATTCAAAAACTTTTCCTCAGTGGGTGGGCGTTGCTGAACCTGGCACGATACTATGGTTTGGTAAGGACGCATTCTGGCGCGTCCCGACCAGGTTCTTGGAATCGGCCCAAAGATGGGGGAAAGCCAAAGATTAAAGCCGAACCCCATCTTTGGCTTCCCCCCATCTTTGGGTTTTACTCCGGCGGTATGTTCCTAGGTGTTTGGGTATTTCTGTTCGCGGCGTGCGGCCTCAGCGTGTTCGCTCAATCGCCAGCGCCCCCGAACAATCAGCTGATCCAACTCATGATGTCGCAGCCGCAGGTGGACATCTCCTCGCCCGTCACGGCCACGGCGACGTTCGATCCGCCGGTGGTGCGGCCCGGCGAAAAATCCATTTACCGCGTTTCGCTCAACGCACCCGAAGCCTCGATTCAAGGGTCGGCAGAAATTTCGGCACCTTCGTTGAAACTCCAGCGCATCACCAGCGGCGAAATCGTCCAGCAGAACGGCGGCATGTTGCGCACCCTGACGACCTTCAATTTCGACGCGCGCGCGCCGTCGCCGGGCCGCTTCACGGTGCCGGAGCAGACGCTGGAAGTTTACGGTCAGCCGGTGGTGGTTCCCGCCGCGACGCTTGACGCGCAGGCCGAACCCGCCGCGCCGCACGAACCCGCGCGCCAACTCTTGCTCGAAGCGGGCGCGACCAATTTATACGTCGGCGAAACGTTCACCGTGCGCGTGCTGCTGCCGGGCACCTCGGCGAATGCAGTCGAAAGCCTGTCGCAAGTGCAGTTGAACGGCGACGGTTTCGTGGTGGACAAAAACGCCGTGCGGCAATCCATCCAGATGCTCGCCAACCACGGACGTTCCACCGGAACTTTTATTTATGAAACGTCCGTCACGCCGATCGCCCCGGGAACGTTACCGCTCTTCGCGCAGGGATTCACCGCCGGGATGCAGTTCGGCGGACCGATTGTCATCACCGGGCAGGTGACGATTCCCGGCGGTCCGCCGAAATATCTGTTGCTCAACTCGGAGGCCGTGGCCATTCAGGTTCGTCCGCTGCCGGGCGGCGCGCTGCCGGGTTTTGCGGGAGCCGTTGGTAGTTTCATTTGTCCGCCGCCGCAACTCGCCACCAACCTCGTGCGCGTGGGCGATCCGGTGCAACTCAACGTCACCATTCGCGGCCAACAAAATCTGAATCACCTCACGCCGCCGCGTCCGCCGTCGGTCAACGGCTGGCAGATTTTTCCGGCGGTGCGCGCGGGCAACGTGGGCAATCCGGGCACGCCCGACCAAGGCGTGCTGTTCAGTTACACGCTGATTCCCACTACGACTGGACTGTCCGCCACGCCGGCGATTCCCTTCAGTTGTTTCGATCCCCGGCTGGGCGCTTATGTGGATTTGACCATCGCCGCCGTGCCGATCACGGTGGTTTCCAACGAAGCCGTTTCCAGCGAGGCGTCCGCTGCGGTGCAGGCAGAAAGCGCTTTGGATGCGGCGCAAAAAAAATCCCTCAGCGAGTTTGCTGTGTCGCCGGGGCGCACGACCCGCAGTCTGATTCCGCTGCAAGTGCGCGCTTGGTTTCCGTTGATTCCATTGCTGCAGGTGCTGGCGTTTTGTGCGTTGGGAATGTGGGATCGCCGCCGCCGTTATCTCGAACAGCATCCTGAAATTGTGCGGCGTCAGCAGGCGCGCCGCGAACTTCGTCGCGTGAAACGTGCGCTGAAAAAAACCGCTGCCGCCAACGATGCGCCCGGCTTTACACATGTTGCAGTCAGCGCCTTGCAGATTGTGTGCGCGCCGCATTATCCGGCAGAACCGCGCGCGCTGGTCGGCGGGGACGTTCTGGAAATTCTCAGCGCGCCGGAACGCACCGGTCGGGCAGGGGAGTTGGTGCGCCGCATCTTCGCCGCCGGGGATGCCGCGTCGTTCGCAACCGCTGCTCCGGGTGATGATGGTTTGCTCGGCCAACATTCAGCCTTGGAAGAAGTGCTGGCAAAACTGGAGGCGCGCTTGTGAAATTCAAAATGGAAACAGGAAGGTTTTCTAAAAACCATGCGGCCGTAGCGGCGTCTCGGCAGAGCGCCGCTGATT
>JAYWBR010000129.1:0-18461 GCA_043781315.1 Verrucomicrobiota bacterium
TTCTTCTTCCCACCCAAGCCCCACGTCAGCCAGATGCCCAGGGCGAGCAGCAGGATCAGCCACCACAAGTAACGCAATTCGCGCGCGGCCATTTCCACAAACGCCAGCGCCCGCGGAAACGCGAACACCAGAATCATGATCACCGCCACCACGACGGCGATCTTGAGCAGGGAAATCAACCGGGGATTCATGGCGTGACCGATTGGGCGCGGCGCTTTTCCAGATCCACCATCGGCAGCAGCAGATTGGCCCCGCTGCCGCCGTTGCCGCCGATGACGAGCGGCGATTTGCCGTCCCACTTCTCCACGATTTGCAGATCAATGAACGCGGGCGTGAGCTTCAGCGCCTCGCCGCGAATCTTGATGGACTCGGCTTCGCCCTTGGCCTTGATGATGGCGGTGGTGGCTTCGATCTCGGCCTTCTGCTGCGTGAACTTGGCTTTGGCGGCCTCCTGTTCCTGCACCATCTTGGCCTCGATGGCGGCCTCCAGTTCGTGCGTGAGATCAATGTTCTGGATGACGATGTCTTCCACGATGAGGATGTCGCCCACCTTCAAGCGCGCGGCGGCGAGGGCTTTGGTTTTGATCTCCTCGCGCTTCTTCACGATCTGTTCGGCGCTCTGCATGGCGGTGACTTCCTTCAACGCTTCCTGCACGCGCGGTGCGATCAGACTGTCGAAGGGATCGCCGGCGAAGTCCTGGAAAATCTTGACGATGGAAGCTTCCGGCACGCGGTAGAGCACGCGCAGTTCGGTCTTCACCTGCTGCAAGTCAGACGAATAGCAGGCGGCCATGAGTTCCTTGGTCTGCTGCCGGATCGTGATGGGCACAATGCGGGTGATGAACGGTGTCTTGTAGCCAAAACCTTCCGGCTTGAAGACCGGCGAGACCTTGCCGAGCGTGACCTCCACGCCGCGAAAGCCCGGCTCGACCACGTAGGTGCTGGTGGAAGCCGCAATGATGACCACGAAGATGAGGATGGCCACCCCGATGAGTTTGGCGATAGTTTGAGCGCGCATAATGACAGGGAGCTTGGCTTAACCGGTGCGCTTTCCCAATTACAATCTGCCGGCAATCTTCCGCCTTGCTTTCGTTTCAATAATCGTAAAGCCCGGCGTCCTTCGTGTAACCGCCGCCTGCGCCGCCCTCCTGGCCGCCCATGAAATCGCCGAACACGTCGCCCATGTCGGCCTCGATCTTTTCCGGGTCTTCGCCGGCTTCGAGGCGCTTGATGGCGATGTCCATTTCCTTGGGGATGGTGCCGGGCGGCATGATGTCCTTCATCTTTTTCATCATGTGCGCCATGTGCTTCGGATTGTTTTCGTCGAGATGTTCCAAGTCGCGCTCCATTTCCATCATGGTGCGTTCGATGCGCGGATCGTCAAAGTCGGGCATCGGCGGCCCGTCCTCGCCGGTATCGCCTGCAACGGGAGCCGGCTCGGACGCGCCTTTGGTCAGGGCGAACTGGCTGACCTGCTTGGAAAGTTTCTTGTGGCCGCACTTGGGGCAGACCGGCGCGCGGTCGGGATTCAGCCGCTTGGAGAGGAAGCTGAAAATCTTCCGGCACTTGGGACAGGCAAATTCGTAAATGGGCATCGCGGAATTTACGATTGATGATTTAAGATTTGCGCGCCACTAAAAAATACGAGCCTCGGGAAACTCCCGAGGCTCGTAAATCGAAAATCGCAATTCGTAAATTACTTCAGCCGGTCGAAGCTCTTCTGCAAAATCTGCCAGTCCTTCAAGCCTTTGACTTTTTCCATCATGGCCGTCTGGACGCCGGTTTCCTTGGCGTTCTTGGTCGGCTTCTTGACCTGGTGGAAGATGCCGAAGTAGCCGGGGAACGGATCGCCCGAGAGCTTGTAGGCGGCGATTTCATCGGTGACGTCGTGGTCCTTGGGCACTTCCTTGAACACGCCACCCTTGCGGGGATTGCTCGCGTCGAACGCGCCTTCATAGAATTCCACGCACTCGCTGAGACATTCAATGAAGCTGAAACCGTCATGATCCATCGCGGCTTCCATCATCTGGAGGACGTGATTCGGATTCGTGTGTGTGGTGCGCGCGACGAACGAGGCCCCGGCGGAGATCGCCTGCTTCATCGGGTTGATCGGATAATCCAGCGCGCCCCATTGGTCGGTCTTGCTCTTGAAACCCATCGGCGACGTCGGCGAGGTTTGTTTCTTCGTCAGGCCATAGACCCAGTTGTCCATGACGACGTAGGTCATCTTGACGTTTTTGCGCGCGGTGTGGGTGAAATGATTGCCGCCGATGGAGAAGGCGTCGCCGTCGCCGCCGAACACGAACAGATGCAGGTCGGGCCGCGAGAGGGAAACGCCGCTGGCGAAGGAGAGTGCGCGACCGTGGATGTAATGCGCGCCGTGGGCCTGGACGAAATACGGGAAGCGGCTGGAGCAGCCGATGCCGGCGACGGTGGTGATCTTCTCGTGCCAGAGCTTGCGCTTTTCAATCAGCTTGAAATAGAGCGCGAGCACGGAGAAATCGCCGCAACCGGGACACCACGTCGGGTGGTCGGCGGCGATTTCTTTTTTGGTCAGCCCTTTGCGTTCGCCATCGGTGGGCGCGGGAGCGGGGGCATTGACGGCGACGATGTTGCCGCCGCGGGCGGGAATTTCAGTGAGAGGAGAACTCATAATCAAATGGGGGTTAACAAAATTAAATGATCAGGCTTTGACCGCCACTTTGCCGTTGCTGGCGGGTTGCGCGAGCTTGTCTTTCACGCACTGGAGAATTTCCTTCACCTTCCACGTAAGACCGTCGGTCTTGTTGATACCACGGATGGCGGGGTTGCAATAAGTGGAGCGAAGCAGCGTAGCGAGCTGGCCGCCATTGCCATAAATGCCTTCGTCGTTGATCTCCACCACGAACACATGATGGAAGCCGGAGAAAATATTTTCCAGGCCGGGCGGCAGCGGGCTGATGTGGCGGATGTTGATGGAGGAAATGCTGTCGCCGGCGGCGCGGGCGCGATCCACGGCTTCCTTGATCGGACCTTCGGTGGAACCCCAGCCGACGAGCAGAACATTGCCTTCGGGCGGACCGTAAACTTTCGGCGTCGGCAGCGTGGTGGCGAGCGATTGAAATTTTTTGCGGCGCTTGGCGGTCATCTGCATGTGCAGCTTCGGCGAGCCGGTGGGATGGCCGAGTTCGTCGTGTTCCAGGCCGGTGGCGATGGGATATTTGCCGCTGAGGATGCGCGTGCCGGGCACGACGCGCTGGACGGTGCCGTCGGCGGTGGACAGATCGTAAGGCTTGTGGTCGGCGACCGTGGTCAAATCCGGCGAAATGTCCTGGCAGACTTTTTCCAGATCAGGTTCGCGAAACGCTTCGATGCGGGTGGCAATGGCTTGGTCGCTCAAAATGAAAACCGGCGTGTTGTAGCGGCGCGCAATGTTGACGGCTTCAATCGCGGTGTAAAAACAATCTTCGACGTTGGACGGCGCAATGACGACGCGCGGTGAATCGCCGTGGCCGCCGTAGCAGGCGATGTTGAGGTCGGACTGCTCAATGTTCGTCGGCATGCCGGTCGAAGGGCCGCCGCGCTGGATGTTCACCACGATCAATGGCACTTCCGCCATGGCCGCCCAGCCGATGGCCTCGCCTTTGAGCGCGATGCCCGGCCCGCTGGAGCCGGTGACCGCCGTGCGGCCCGCGTAGCTCGCGCCGATGGCCATGGAGACGGAGGCGATTTCATCCTCGCATTGAATGAAGGAGCCGCCGTACTTGGGCAACTCGCGACGGAGCGCTTCCATGATGTCCGACCAGGGCGTGATGGGATAACCCGCCCCGAAACGAATGCCGGCGGCGATGAGGCCGTAGGTGAGGGCTTCGTTGCCGTTCATCACGACCTGATGGCCGTCTTTCTTGGCGCTGTCGGCGAAGCGGAACGTTTCCACGAGGTTGCCGACGGAATAGCCATGGCCGGCATGAAAGGCGAGCAGAGCGTTCTTCGCGATGCTTTCGTCCTTGCCGCCGAAACGCTCGTTGATGAGCTTTTCCAGTTTCGGAATGTTCAGGTCAAACATGCGGGCGATGAGGCCGAGCGAGAAAATGTTTTTGCCCTTGTCCTTGGCGGTGCCGCCGATGGCTTCGATGGTGAGGCTGGAGATCGGGATGCCGACGTGGTGATAGTCCTTCTTCCATTCCTCCTTCGGCTCGACGTGGTCGGAATCGTAAAGGACGATGCCGTTCTTCTTGAGCGAATTGATATGCTCCTCGTACGAGTGCTGGTAAAAGGCCAGCAGCATGTCGGCATCGTCGCCCGAACTGAGCACCTCGCCCGAACCGATGCGAACCTGGAAGATGGACGGCCCGCCGGAAATGGTCGAGGGGATGGTCATAAAGGTCATGACCTCCTGTTCGCTGCGGCCGGCGAGACGGGCGAGAAAGCCGCCAATGGCCTGGATGCCGTCCTGGGAATTGCCCGCGATGCGGATGATGGCCTCGGAGACTTTTGAAATTTTGTTGGCACCGTCCGGGGACGATTCAGCCTTAGTCGTGTTGCTCATGAAAGTTTTACCTGATCAATTCGATTTAATTTGGCAATCGGGAGGCACGCGGAGAACTCCGGCATGAATACCATTGCTTTTGAAAGACTAACATTGTGGAGTTTCGAGTCAATTTCCAAATCGGGGCCGCCCGGTTGGCCTCGTTCGGGGGTGGCAACGGAAAAAAGCCCAGGATCAGGCGCATTTGCCTGGGTGCCAGCCTTGAAAGCAGGGATTATTTTGCGTTAAAACCGCCCGCCAGCGCCAGCGCCAGCGCCTCGGCCACGCCGTGGCCATGCGCAAGTTTGCTGACGTGCCCGTTTTCCCGGCGCACCACCGTTTTCACCTGCTCGATGGCGTTGCTCGGACTGGCCAGCCAGCGCGCGTAAGTTTGCGAGAGCATAGGGAGGTCGTTCAGATGATCGCCGGCGGTGAAAACCTCCGCCGCCGTCAGGTTCAGCCGCCGCGTCACCTCGGCCAGCGCCGTGCCCTTGTTGAAGGCGACATGGCTGAAGCGCGCGTAAACATCGTTGCGCACCACCGTCAGATTGGGAATGGAGCGCGCGTACTCTTCGAGATAGTTGTGAATGACGTCCGCGTCGCCATTGTTTCCGGCAATCAGGCAAAACGGCGAATACGGATCTTCATAGACCTTCGCGTGAAACCGCGCGTTGACCCAGGCCGTCAAACGCGGCAGATCCCGCCGCACGCGGGCGAAAATTTCCGCGTGGGCACGGGCACATTCCGCATTCCATTCGTCGAGCCCGACGTAACGCACGCCGTCATGCCGGTGGATTTCGCGTTCCACCAGCACCAGATAATCCGGCTCGATGTCAATCCGCGCCCGGCCGAGCGCCTCCATCAGACCGGACATGTCGCGCCCCGTGTTGATGACCCACTTGGCCCCGCGCGCTTGCAATTCGGCAATCAGCTCCTGAAATCGCGGCGCGATGGGCGGGTTCTCGAACTCGGCGAAAATGGTTCCGTCGAAATCCGTCGAGATCAGTTTGATGGGCAAATTCATTTTAGCAATGTCTTGGGCACGGAACCGGAACCTTACTTTTGCCCGCTGCCGATGGCGAATAAAAAGTCAGCTGGTGGAGATCATTCCCACCCGTGCATGGCCTCATAGCGGAAGGTCATCTCATTCGAGTTGTAGCCCTGGTACCACCTGGCGTGACCGTCGGCGAAGAGAAGGTTCTGCCCCCGAGCGTGCGCCTGCCATTCCTTGAACGGCCAGCCGTTGGCCAACCCGCCGACGCAGTTCGCTGAATAATCATCCTTGTCTGCGTCGTCCGGCGTGAATTCCAGGGTGTCGCCCGACAGCACGTACGCGACGGGAAAGCGAATCAACCGGCTGTTGACCGAGGCGACATCCCCCGCCGCCACATAGGCGGCGCGCGCACCGTTGAAATAGTTGAACTGCGACTGCTGGTCGGCCGCGACCAGTTTGTTCGCCGGACAATGATAGACGTTGGTGTTCCTGACGTAGGAAATGATCTGCTGCATCCAGGAATAATTTTTGGTCCGGGGATAGAGGACATCCCACGGAATGGTGCCGCCGGATTCCGGGTAAAGCCCGCTGGCATCATCGCCGTACATCACCAGGCCAAGGCCGATCTGGTGGAGGTTGGAGATGCATTGAACCGCCCACGCCCGCTGCTTGGCGGCGGTGAGCGACGGCAACAGCAGGGAGGCCAGGATCGCAATGATGGCGATGACCACCAGCAGTTCCACCAGCGTGAAGGCCCGTTTCGATTGCATGAAGTGTCAGACGCCGGGGCCGGTGAAATGTTTCAAATTAGTATCCGGTGTCTGGCGATGAAAACTCTCTGGTTAACTGAGGAACACCAGCAAGCTCCTCGGTCGGGCCGCCACGATTTCATGGGAACGCGTGAGGATGCACTACGCGGCCGCCGAGTTGATTACGTCGGGGGCGCGAGGCATCAGGCCGACAGCGCCCGCTTTACTTTGACGAGGAGATCTTGCGACGAGAAGGGTTTTTGCAGGTAGGTCGTCTCCTCTTCGATGCTGCCCGAGCGCACAAAGCCGCTGATCCGCAACACCCGCGTGCCGGGTGCCAGGCGGTTCACATGATCGGCCAGCTCGCGGCCCGTCATCGAGGGCATGACCAGATCGGTGATGACCAGATCCACCGCCGTGTCGCCGCGCGCCAGAATCTCCAGCGCCTTCTGCCCGCTGTTGGCCGTCAGGACGCGGTAGCCAAAAGTCGTCAGCACGGTCTTGCCCATCGTGAGCATCAAGTCCTCGTCGTCCACCATCAGAATCGTCTGCGTGCCGTTCAGGTCTTTCGCCACGGGGTTGGCGTCCCGGGCGATTTTCTTTTCCGCCGGCAGATAGATGCGGACGGACGTGCCCGCGTCCGGCTGGGAGGAGACGGCCACGCCGCCGCCATGATTGCTCACGATGCCATACACCAGGGCAAGGCCGAGGCCGCGATGCTTGCCATCCTTTTTCGTCGTGAAGAACGGTTCAAAAATCCGGGGCAGATTTTCCGGCGCAATGCCACTGCCGTTGTCGCTGATCTCGACGCAGACATAATTGCCCGGAGCCAGCCGCAGATCGCGATCCTGCGCAGCCTCGGCCAGTTCCACGTTGCGCGTCTGCACGGTGACGCGGCCGCTCGCGCCGACGGCTTCGACGGCATTTTCCAAAATACGTACGAACGCTTGGAGCATTTTAGGTTCGTCGAATTTGGCGGCGAACAGGTGCCGGCCCGCCTGCAGCGACCACTCGATTTTTTCCGGGCGCGAACCTTGCAGCACCTCCACGCTGCGCTGGGCCAGCGACGACAGATTGCCGGCGGTCTGGCCGCGCGGCAATTTTTCCTGCTGGCTGAACGCGCTGAGATCACTGGCGATTTCCGCCGCGCGGAGCGCCGCCTTCTCCACCTCGGCCAGCGAGCGCCGCCACGGATGGTCGGGCGCGGTCTGACCCAGCAGCAGCGATGTGTGGCCGAGCACGCCGGTGAGTGCGTTGTTGAAATCGTGCGCCACGGTGCGCGCCAGTTGCAGCGCGCAATCCAGCTTCTGCTTGTGCGCGGAAATAAATTCGGTCTGCCCGCCGCTGCCCGCCGGGGCGGTCTCGGGCAGCAGTTGAAAGAGGAAATACTTCTGACCGTCCTGCGTGAACGCGCAGAGCGAAACCGCAAACAAACTCGCGGTGCCGCCTTTGACCAGAAATTTGATCGGCGTGGAATCCTGCGGCGCGCGCTCCCAGTTCGCCAGAAACTGCTCCGCCGGCGGACCAAACCCCTGCTGCCAGATCGCGGCGAGCAACGGTCGCTCCCCTTGCACCACCGGGCCAAAAACTTTCACCGCGCTTTGATTGGCGCGGAGGATCACGCCGCCCGTGTCCACGAGCAGCGCCGGCCAGCCGGCATGTTCCAAGGCAAATACAACTTCGGCCTTCATCGCCAGTAATTAAAATTCAGCGGCACAAAAAATCAGTCGTTCTTGGCCGGCACGCTCACAAACGCCGCCGGCAAGAGTTCTTTAACGGAAAATTCCCGGATCGCCGTCAGCTTCCGGCTGTCCGCCACCAGCACCACCGCGTCCGGCGCGTACTCCGCCAGCAGTTGCCGGCACGCGCCGCAGGGCATCGGCCCGCCGGGCGCCCGCGCGACCACGGCCACGGCCACGAAATTTTTCCGACCGCTCGTCAGCGCGCTGAACAACGCCACGCGCTCGGCGCAGCAGGTCAGGCCGTAGCTCGCGCTTTCCACGTTCGCGCCGCCGATGATCGCACCGGACTTTGTGAGCAGCGCCGCGCCGACTTGGAATTTTGAATGGGGCGCAACTGCCCCGCCGCGCGCCTTGGCGGCGGCACGAATCAGAGCCGGTTTATTTATTTTCGCCATAACACTTCGCAAAATTTTTCAGGAGCGCGCCGGCCTGCGGCTTGACCCGCTCCGCCGTTTCCAGGACTTCCTGGTGCGATAATTTTTCCCCGCTGCGTCCGGCCGCGAGGTTCGTGATGCAGGACAGGCCCGCCACGTTCAATCCGCATTGCCGCGCCACGATCGCTTCCGGCACCGTGCTCATCCCGACCGCATCCGCGCCGAGCCGCGCAAACGCCCGGATTTCCGCCGGCGTTTCATAGCTCGGCCCGCTGACGGCGAGATAAACCCCCGTCCGCAACCGCATGCCGGAAACCCGGGCCGCCCGCTGCATGTGCCGGAGCAGTCCCGCATCGTAGGTATCGGTCAAATCCACGAAACGTTTAAGCCCCGGCACTTCCGGCCCGCGCAGTGGATTTGCGCCCATGAAATTGAGGTGATCCGTGAGTGCCATGAAATCGCCGGCGGCAAATTTTTGGTTGAGTCCGCCGGCGGCATTGGTCAGCAGCAGATCGCGGATGCCCGCCGCTGCCAGGACGCGCACGGCGAAGGTGACGCGCTGCATGTCGTGCCCTTCGTAGTAATGCGCGCGACCGCTCAACACCAGCACCGGCGTGCCGCCGAGCCGGCCCAGACAGAGTCGGCCCTCGTGACCCGCCACGCCGGGCTGGGGAAAGCCCGGCAGCCTGGCGTAGGAAATTTCAGCAGCCACGTCCATTTCGCTCAGGATGTGATTGAAGCCACTGCCCAGCACGAAGGCCAGCGTCGGGCGCAGACGGTTGATTTTTTTTATTTCGGCCAGCGCAACTTTCATGAACGGGAGCTAACCACAACCGGACGGCGGGGGAAAGCGGGGAAAATCGTCCCACCAAAACCAGCCGGCCGTTTTATTTTGAACAAAATTTCCACCCGCAAGTCTCACCTATGCTGACCTTGAAATCGGCTGCCGTCGGCGACGACACAACGGCGGCCAATTCTTCAAAATCCTCGGGATGGTGTCGCCGCCATTCCGAATCTTTTTTTTCCGCGCCAAATTTCGTCGTGACCTGCGGCGCGGCTGTGACCATGCTGGGACATGGCGAAGTTCAACCTGGCCCAAATCAAAACCGCGCTGGCCGCCGTGCCGGACTGGAAAAAGAAAGGCGCGACCATCACGCGCCTTTATCAGTTCAAAGACTTCCCGGCGGCGATCAAGTTCGTCAATGCGGTCGCGCGCCTCGCCGAGAAAGCCTGGCACCATCCGGACATGGACATCCGCTGGAACAAGGTCACGCTCACGCTCACCACGCACGACGAGGGCGGGCTGACGGAAAAAGATTTTGCCCTCGCAAAAAAATTCGACCAGCTCTGAACCCAGCTTCCTCTTCATGACAAACTCCGCCATTCAAGACGTCCAAGCTCTTTTCAAAAAACATTTCCATCACACCGCCCCGCAAACTGTCTGCGCGCCCGGCCGGCTGGAATTGCTCGGCAACCACACCGACTACAACGACGGACTCGTCATGGCCCTCGCGGTGGACCGCTACATCACCATTGCCGCCGAACCGCGCGCTGATGGGAAAATTGAACTGATCTCCTCACTGTTTCCGCAGCCGGAAATTTTTCCCGCGAACGAGTTCAAAAAAAATCCCGCCGCTTCGTGGGCCGACTACGTCAAAGGCACGCTGGAGCAGTTGCAAAAACGCGGCGTGCATTTCACCGGTTTCAACGCCGCCATTCACGGCACGATCCCGATGGGTGCGGGCATGAGCAGCAGCGCCGCGCTCGAAGTCGCCACGGCTTTGATCGTGCGAAAATTATTTCCGTTCACGCTCACACTCGGCGGACTGGGTGCGGCCCCGGCGCGCGATGCCAAAGGCGGTTTGCCCCCCATCACGCCCGTCGAGCGGCTGGAGTTCGCCAAGATCGCGCAGGCGGCGGAGAACCAGTTCGTAGGCGTAAAATGCGGCATCCTGGATCAAATCGCCTCGCTGTTCGGCAAGGCGTGGAGCGTCATTGACATTGATTGCCGCTCGCTCACGGTAGAAAACCCGCCCATGCCCGGCGAGGCGATCATCGTCTGCAACTCCGGCGTGAAGCACGAACTCATCGGCGGCGAATACAACGAGCTGCGCCAGAATTGCGAGAACGCGGCGAAAAAACTCGGCGCAAAATTTCTGCGGACGGTGGAGTTGAAACAAGTCGAGGCCGCGAAGCCAAAACTGTCCGAACGCGAATACGCCTGCGCGCATCACGTCGTTTCTGAAATCGCCCGGGTCGTCGCCGGCGCGCGGGCGTTGCGCGAAGGCGACCACGCGCAGTTCGGCCAATACATGTTCCAAAGCCACGCCAGCTCGCGCGATCACTTGAAGAACAGCACGAAGGAACTGGACGTGTTGGTTGACTTGGCGCAGCAACACGCGGGCTGTCTCGGCGCGCGGTTGACGGGCGGCGGTTTCGGTGGTGCGACCATCAATCTGGTGCGGCATCACGAAGCGGAAAGTTTCATCGCCCACATGCAACGCGCGTATGAAAAAGCCGCCGGCGTGAAGATGACGCCGATTGTCTGCCAGATCGTGGATGGCGCGGCTTAGGAAAAACCCAAAGATTCGGGAAAGCCAAAGATGGGGAATTCAAATCTTTGGCTTTCCCGAATCTTTGGGTCTGCTATTGGACAGCCGGTTTGGGCTTGGCCAGCGCGGCCTGGGCACCGGCTCGAAAAACTTCCTCCACATTCCAGCGAACCGCCGTTGGAGAAAAACCCGGCTGCTTCGTTGTAGCGTCCAGAATTCCCAGCGCCAGCCACGCCGCACCGCGCGGAGTCGGATGCAGGAAATCCCGTTGCAAAATCGTCTGGGTTTTTCCAGCGGGCAAAGTCAGACCGTGAACCGTCAGCGCCCCATTGACCATCGCCTTGTGCATGAAGTCGGCCAGCGGTACCAGCGCCACTTGCGGATGGGCGGCGGCCCATTTTTTCAACCGCGCGTTCGCCGCCGCCAACGCCGTTGAACTGGGAACCTGCGCCGGATGAAGAATGCCAGAGTTGGTCGCGAACGAGGCATCAGGTACAATGCCCAGCACCAACGGGCACTTGATGACCTCCAGCAGTTTCAAACCGGCGTCGAAACGTTGCAACCGCTCGGTGTCGTTGGTTCCCTGGCCGTAACAAAACCAGAACGGAAAATCCACGGCCACCACCAGCGTGGGCTGCAGCTTGAGCGCCTGCTCGACCTGCATGCGGCCAGCGGGTTCAGGCATCAGAAAGAACAGCGCGCTCGCCAGGTTTTTCACCGGCTCGTGGGGAGTCTTGACCGCAGCATCCAGATAGTAATTCAACCGGCATTGCACCGTGTTCGTGCCGCCGAACGGTTCCGAAATGACAAAGCCCGCCGAGGCGCTCGCACCGATCATCACGATGCGCTGCCACGGGGAGTTGGTGGCAGCAGGTTGGGCCGAAGTTTTGCCGAGGTTGACCAGCAACAGAAGGGCGAGCAGAAATGGGGAGACGCGGATGGAACCAAGCGTTCGCATGAAATTCAAATCGCGCCCGGTGCGCCGCCGCTCAAGGTTTGAAGACCAGCACCGCTTGTTGGGTTAAACCCAGCAAGGCGTTCGGGAAAAGTCCGAGATAAAACATCCCCGCCACGCAGACGAAGATTGCCAGCCGCGCCGGCCACGAGATCGGGATGGGCGACAGGTCGGGAGTTTCCTCGCTCCAGTAAATCGCACGGATGACGCCGAAGTAGTAGTAGAGCGAAATCACCACGCCGACGAGCGCCGTGAACGCGAGGTAATAGTAACCGTGATGCGCCGCGCCTTGTTCGAGGATGGCTTTGAGCAACAGGAATTTTCCAAAGAACCCGGCCAGCGGCGGAATCCCCGCCAGCGAAACCATCGCCAGCGTCAGCGTCGCGGCGAGCAGCGGCGAGCGTTGATTCAAGCCTGCCAGACCGCTGATATCTTCATCCGGCAAATGCCGCATCACGAGCGCGATGACCGCGAACGCCGCCAGCGTCGTGAACAGATAGCCGCTCAGGTAATAGAGCATCGCCGCCTTGCCCGCGCTGGACAACGCCGCCACGCCAAGCAGGAGGTAGCCCGCGTGGGCGATGCTTGAGTAGCCGAGGATGCGCTTCAAGTTGCGCTGCGGAATCGCGCAGAGGTTGCCGTAGAGAATCGTGATGGCCGAGATGACGATCAGCAGTTTGTGCCAGTGCATCGTCACGTCGGGCAGCGCGATGAACATGAAACGCAGCAGCAACACAAAACCCGCCGCCTTCGAGCCGACGGCGAGGAACGCGGTCGTCGGCGTGGGTGCGCCTTGATACACGTCCGGCGTCCACATCTGAAACGGAAACGCCGCGATTTTGAAACCGAGGCCGACCAGGATGAACAGCACGCCGAACAGGAAGACTTTGTTGTCGGCGAATTTCGCGGCGACCAAGGCGAGTTCGTTGAAGTTAAACTTGCCGGTGGTTCCCCAGACCAGCGCGATGCCATACACCATGAACGCCGACGACAGCGCGCCCATGATCAGATACTTGATGCCCGCTTCGAGCGCGACGAGCCGGCCGCGCGTAAAGCTGGTCAGCACGTAGAAGGTGATCGTGATGAGTTCGATGGAGACGAACAGCATCGTGAAGTCGTTGGCCGATGCGGCGAACAGCATCCCCGCCAGCGCGAACACGATCAGCGAATAATACTCCGAGATGCCGGCGGCGATCCGGTCGGAAAACTCCACCGCCAATATCAGCACGATCACCGCCGCGAGCAGGAAGAACCGTTTGAAGAAAACCGAGAGCGCGTCCTGCACAAACATCCCGCCCGCCGTGGTTCCTTCCGAACTGCAACTGCATGTTCCGATGAAGCTGTTGATGAACAGCGCCGCGAGAACGGCCGCCGCCAGGTAGCCCAGCATCCGCTTGCGTTCGGGCGGCAGCCACAAATCCGCCAGCAACACGACCAAGCCTAGTGCCGTGACCGACAATTCCAATGACATCAAAGAGAGATTCATTTGCTTTCAACCATCACGACTGCTGTTGGCGTTGCTGAGTTCACGGTCGCCATGCTCACGATCTGCTCAGTGACTGGTTTGATTTTTTCCGTCAGCAACTTTGGGAAGAAGCCGAACACCAGCAGGCTCACGATCAACACTGCGTACGGCAGCTTGCGCCACAAGTTTGCGTCCGAGATGTCGGCCCACGTTTCGGCCATCGGCCCGTGCAGCGCCGCCCGCACCGCGCGCAGCATGTAAACCGCGCCGATGATCAATGCACCCCAAATCGCCAGCACGGTCACCACACGCAACGCCGGCACTTGCCACGCGCCGAAGAACACCGTGACTTCACCGACGAAATTCAAGAAGCCCGGCAAGCCGCACCCCGCCATCGCTGCCATCACGAACGCCACGCCGATGAAACGCAGTTTCTTCGCCAGCCCGCCGAGTTCGCTCATTTCCAGCGTGCCCGTCTGGTTGTAAACGTAGCCGCTCAAACCGAACGTCAGCGCCGCAAGGAAACCATGCGCGATCATGATGACCACCGCGCCCGTCACGCCGATGAGGTTCAGGCTCGCGATGCCAAGGAAGATCATGCCCATGTGCGCCACGCTGGAATTGCCGATGAGCAGGTTCAGGTTCTCCTGCCGCATCGCCACCCAGCCGACATAAAGCACGTTACCCAGCGCGAGCCAGGCGAGGATTTGCATCCAGCTTTGCGCCGCCTGCGGCATGAACGGCAGCGCCACGCGAATCAAACCGTAAAGCCCGAACTTCTTCAACACGCCCGCGTGCAACATCGCCGTCGCGCTCGGCGCCGAACCGTAACCCAACGCCGCCCACGAATGGAACGGCCAGAGCGAAACCAGAATTCCGAATCCGAACAACAGCAGGGGGAAGATGAATTTCTGCCCAGCTTCCGCCATAGGATGTTCCGCGAAATACTTCGTCAGCGTCGGAATGTCGAACGTGCGGATGTCCGCCGGCACTTGCAGGTAAAGCGCGATGAGGCCGATGAGCGCCAGCAACGCGCCGATGCTCAGGTAAAGCGTGATCTGGAAGGTGGCGAAGTTCTTCCGCTCGCCGCGACCCCACACGCCGATCATGATGAACGTCGGCACGAGCGCCAGTTCGTGGAAGAAGTAAAAAAAGAACAGGTCGAGCGACATGAACGCGCCAAGGATGCCGCCGGTCATCACGAGCAGCAAAATGTAAAACTCCTTCTCACGCGACTTGATCTCGAACGAACAGCACGCCGCCGCGAATGCCACAATCGCGCCCATCAACACCAGCCCGACGTTCAAGCCGTCCACGCCGAGTCTGCAAACGATGCCGAGCGATTCTGCGCCGAGTCCGGGAATGGTGCTGACAAACTTGTAGCCGTATTCGTCCGCCGTCGCGCCGTTGAACTGGCAGAACATCAGCACGGCGAGCAGCATTGTGACGAACGTCACGCCCACCGCCACGGCGCGCATGATGACGGCAAAGTTACGCGGCACAAACGCCAGCGCGATGGCGGCGAGCAGCGGTAAAATAAAAATCAAAGTCAGCGTGGTCATCTAAGTTTGTTTTCCTCCAACCGCGCCCGCGCCAGACGCACGGCTTCGTGAAGCTTCCGTTGCAGTTGCTTTTTCGGAATCAGCTTCGTCACGTAGCTGGCGACGTGGATGTCGTCGCGTTCCATTTGTAATAGTTCAACGTGTTCCTGCCGCTTGCCCGCGCACAGGATGAGGCCCAGCGGCGGCGCTTCGTCCGGGCCTTGCTCATGTTTCTTGAGCCAGTTGAGATAGAGTTCCATCTGCCCCTTGTCGGCAGCGTCGAATTCTTCCAGCTTCAAATCCATCGCCACCAACCGGCGCAGCTTGCGATGGAAGAACAGCAGGTCGAGATGGTAATCGCGGTCGTCAATCTGCATCCGCTTCTGGCGCGCGACGAAGCAGAAGCCCGCGCCGAGTTCCAGAATGAAGGACTCGATCTCGCGCAGGATCGCGGCTTCGATGTCGCTCTCGCTGTAGGTGTCCTTGAGCTTGAGAAAATCCAGCACGTAAGGATCGCGGAAGACGAGGTCGGGGGTGAGCTGGTCTTCTTCGCGGAGGGCTTTGAGTTCCTGGCGGATGAGTTTGTCCGGCTTCCTCGAGATGGCGGTGCGCTCGAAAAGCATTGAGCCAATCTTTTTTGCCAGCGTGCGCGTGTTCCAATTTTCAATGCGGCACATCTCGGCGTAGAAATCACGCTTGAGCGGGTCTTCAATCGGAATGAGGCGAAGAAAATGTGTCCAACTCAATTGTCGTATCAGTGATACGACAATCTTCCGGTCGGGAAAAACTTCGGCGAACTGAACCATGCGCCGCAAATTCTTCTCGGCAAAGCCCCGGCCAAATTCTTTCTCCAATTGTCGTGACAGTGATACGACAATCTTCTCGCCATACTCCGCGCGCTTCTCCTGAAGAGTATCCTGCCGGATGCGCTGACCCACCTGCCAATAAAGCATCGTCAACCCGGCGTTGACCACTTGGGCAACCTGCCCGCGCGCTTCGAGAATCATCGCGCGCACGTCCGACAGCAAAATCTTGGGGGAGGTTGCTACGACTCGTGGCAATTGTCGCCGCGATGCGGCGACAATCTTCCGCGAGGCCGGGCGGGCCTTGACCAGAGCTTTGTTGTTGGCGAGTCGCGCTTTCATTTCCCAAGCACGAACCACAGCACCACGGCCACGCCGAGCACGAACAGGAAGGCGTAGGTCTGGAGGTTGCCGGTCTGAACCAGGCGCAAGCTTCCGCCCAGCAAGTCCGTTCCGTTGCGCACGAGGCCGAGGCACAGCCCTTCCACGATCCAGCGATCAAACCAGTCCGCAATGGCCGCGACGAAATCGTGGGCGCGGATGACCGTGGCTTCGTAAAGCTCATCAAAGTAAAACCGGTTCGCCATCGCGCGAGATAGCCAGCCGAGCTTGGCGGGCAACGGATCGCTCTTTGCGTTGGCGTAAAGTGCGCGGGCAATGAGAAAGCCGATGATGGTCGCGGCGATTCCGATTCCGGCGGCGACGGGCGCGTGCGTGAACGGCTCGGTGAGCCGTTGCACGAAGGTCAGAGCGTGTTCGCCAGCTTCGGCATGTTCACCACCGGTGAATTGGCTGCCGAAGATTTCGCTGATGCCCATGACGCCACCGATGATTGCCAACACAGCGAGAATTCTAAGCGGCCAGATCATGACGCCGGGAGATTCGTGGGCGTGACTGGCTTCCTTTGTCCTCGGTTCGCCAACGAGCGCGACGAAGAACAGGCGGAACATGTAGAACGTGGTCAGCACTGCGACGAATACGGCGATGGCGAAGAGCGGGTAGTTATGCGCGTGCCAAGCCTGCGCGAGGATGGCGTCCTTTGAGTAGAAGCCGCTGAACGGCGGGACGCCGCAGAGCGCGAGCGTACCGACGAGGAACGTCCAGAAGGTCACGGGCATTTTCTTGCGGAGCGCGCCCATCTTCCAGATGTCCTGCTCGTGGTGCATGGCGTGAATCACCGAGCCTGCGCCGAGGAACAGCAGCGCCTTGAAGAACGCGTGCGTGGTGAGATGGAACATCGCGGGCGTCGGGCCGCCGAGGCCGACGGCCATGACCATGTAGCCGAGTTGCGACAGCGTCGAGTAGGCAAGGATGCGTTTGATGTCGTTTTGCTGGACGGCGATGAGCGCGGCGAGCAACGCGGTGAAGCCGCCGATCCACGCGATGACGGTCAGCGCGTCGGGCGTGAAGATGAAGAACACGCGGCACAGCATGTAAACGCCGGCGGCCACCATCGTCGCGGCGTGGATGAGCGCGCTGACAGGGGTCGGGCCTTCCATCGCGTCCGGCAGCCAGACGTGCAGCGGGAATTGCGCGGACTTGCCCATCGCGCCGCAGAAGATCAGTAGGCCGACGATGGTTAGTTTCATGTCCAAAGCCAGTCCGGCGAGTGGATTGGATAAACCAGATATAAAATGCTCAAGGTCATGCGGCGGATGCGGCGGATTTTGAAGCACATGAAGTTGATCTTGCGCCGAAGAAAAATTCAATGAACCGAGCAATGCCCAAACCGCCAAAATTCCCAGCATGAAACCGAAGTCACCGAGACGATTGGTAATGAAAGCTTTCTTGGCCGCGTCCGCCGCGCTGGCTTTTTCAAACCAGAATCCGATGAGCAGGTAACTCGACACGCCGACGAGTTCCCAGAAGATGAACATCTGGAGGAAATTGTTCGAGAGCACGATGCCAAGCATCGAGAACGTGAACAGGCTCAGACACGCGAAGAAGCGCGAGAAGCCCGGGTCGTGTTGCATGTAACCGTAGGAATAAATGTGAATCGCGCTGCCGACGCCGGTGACGATGAGCAGCATCATCAGGCTCAGCGCGTCGAGCTTGAGGCCGAAGTCCACGTTCAAGCTGCCGATGGAAAGCCAGTTGACGGAAAGTTCGCGCGCTTCCCAGCCGCCGAATTTAATGACCGCCAGCGTGAGGACAAAGCCCGTGGCAATCGCGCCGATGGACAGTGTGGCGCTGACCGCTTTGTTACGCAGCATGAAAAGCGTGGTGATTCCCGCCGCAAGCAGCGGCAGGAACAAGATCAACCATGGTAACGCTTCGAGTTTCATTCAAGGGGGCGGGAACATCGAACTCTGAACATTGAACTCTGAACATCGAACATTGCCGCACTCCGTAAACTCGGCGTTCGGCGTTCGGCGTTCGATGTTCGATGTTCGATGTTTTCTCATTTTGTTAATTCTTCATGCTCGTCAGGTCTTCGACATGCGCCGTCTGGCGCTTGCGATAGAGCGCCACGATAAGCGCCAACCCGACCGCGACTTCTGCCGCCGCCACGGTGATGATGAAGAACACCATCACCTGGCCGTTGAGGTTGTCGTTGAACCGCGAAAAGGAGACGAGCGCGAGGTTGGCCGAGTTGAGCATCAACTCCAGCGACATATACATCACGAGCAGATTACGCCGCGTGATGACGCCCAGCAGACCGAGCGCAAACAACAGCGCGCTGACGATCAGATAATGTTCAAGGCCGACGGGCGTCATTTGAGATCCTTTTTGCTGAGGAGAATCACACCCACCATCGCCACGAGGAGCAGGAGCGAGA
>JAYWBR010000130.1:0-6478 GCA_043781315.1 Verrucomicrobiota bacterium
ACGTCGAGACGAAAAATCAGCGGCGCTCCGCCTCTCCGCCGCCCTCAAGACCCCACACCGTTTCCAAAAACACGAGTTTCCGGCCAGCGACTAAGTAGAGATTGCAGCTTCAAAGAAGGTTTTTCTTCGAGAGGAGAGATGTCAGGTGGAATCATTGGCCTATCAAGTCCGGAGGGCGAGAGGGTGTTTGCAGTTGACCGTATGTCGGCTGGAATATTTTGGTCTTCTTGTTGGTAGCGTATCCAAACATGAGCAGTCATTACGCTCTTTTCAAAAAGTAACGCTGGCTTGCCATGGAAACTTTCCGTAACGCTTGTTGATTTACCTGACGGGATTTGGGCGGGTCAGCCATTCTCCCGGCACTTCTTTTAAACAACTTTTAATTGTTCAGCAGCGGATGAATCGCAGTGAGCAGTTGCTCTGCCGTGAAGGGCTTGGCGATGACGGTGTTGGTGCCGGCCGCTTTCGCTTCAGCGATCCGGCTGTCTTCGCCGAGGCCGGTGATGATGATGGTTTGGATGTCCGGCTGGATCCTGCGCATTTCACGGATGGTGGCCGGTCCGTCCAGCCGTGGCATCATGAAGTCGGACACAACCAGTCTGATCGCGCCGCAGTTTTCGCGGAATAGTGTCAGGGCTTCGTGGCCGTCCGCGGCAACGAGAGTCCGGTAGCCGTGGCCGCGCAGGATGACGCTGGCGATCTCGCCGATGGCCGGTTCGTCATCCACGATGAGGACGAGTTCACCATTGCCGCGCGGCAGGCAAAGTTTGGTCGGGTTAATGACCAGGCTTTCTTTGCCGGTGACATCGGCTGGCAAGTAAACTTGAAAGGTGGTGCCTTCGTTCACCTTCGATTCCACATGGATGAATCCATGATGGCGCTGCACGATGCCCAGCACCGAGGGTAACCCAAGGCCCGTACCGTGGCCGAGCGGTTTGGTGGTGAAGAAGGGATCGAATATTTTGTCCAACAACTCGTCGGGGATGCCGGTGCCGGTGTCGGTGACGCTGAACACGACGTAGGTGCCGGGCTTGGCTTTTGGATGAATCCGCACAGCGTCGCCTTCAAGTTGCGTGCGGGCGACGCCCAGCGTGAGCGTGCCGCCTTCCGGCATGGCATCGCGCGCGTTGACGCAAAGGTTAAGCAATACCTGCTGCATCTGGGTCGAATCACCGGTGAATCGGGGCGGATTTTTACCGATCAGTGTCTGGGTGTGGATCGAGCGCGGAAAGGTCTCCCGGACGATGCGCTCGATTTCCGAGACAAGCTGCGTCGGGTGCAGGAGCACCGGCGTGCCTTCCGCGCCACGCGCAAAGGTCAGCACTTGCTTGACAATGTTCGCGCCGCGCAGCGAACAGGCCTCCAGCGTCTGCACCCAGGTGCGGGTGCGTTCATCCTTCGCCTCTTCCTTCAGGAAATGCACCGCCATCATGATCGGTGCGAGCACATTGTTCAAATCATGCGCCAGGCCGCTGGCCAGCGTGCCGATGCTTTCGAGTCGTTGCGAGCGGTAGAGTTGCGATTCCAGCCGTTTCTTTTCCGTGATGTCGGTACCGACAATGAGAATGCCCTGCGGTGCGCCCGCACTGTCGCGCACCAGGGTCCAGCGGCTTTGCACGATCAATTCCCGGCCGTCGCGCGTGCGAAAAATCAGCTCCCCGCTCCACTCGTTGCTGGCTTGGACGGATTGCATCGGCCGGAGACAGGTCGAACGATCCGCATAGAGATTTAATGTTCCCGTGGTCTGGCCTTGGGCCTCCGCCGCGCTCCAGCCGAACAGCTTTTGTGCGCCCTGGTTCCAATAGGTGACGCGGTCGGAAAAATCCCGCACGAAAATCGCCTCACCCGTGACATCCAGCAGCGCGGCTTGAGCACGAATCTGCTGGTCGGCGCGTACGCTTTGGGTGATGTCTTCGAGGCACATCAGCACCCGCAGCAGCCCGTCCACCTGGATGCGCTCGGTGGAAACCAGCAGCGCCAGTTCCTCCGTCTGGTCGTTGCGGAACAAGGGCTGGCCCAGGCGAACCCGCTGCCAGCTTTTGCCGGTGATGAACGTTTCGTTCACGGCGCGGCGCAACTCCGACGCGACGCGGCGGTTCGATACCGGGCCGCTTAAAAAATCTTCCACCCGCAAACCGGCGAGATCCTCTTTCCGGCAGCCGGCCAGCTCGGCGGCGGCCAGGTTCGCGCGCAAGATGCGAAACTCGTCGTCAAAGAGGCACATCACGTTGGGCGCGCGGTCGTACACGGCGGCCAGTTCGGCCTCGCCCCGGCGCACGGCCTCCCGCGCCTGCAAGCGATCCACCAAAGTGGCCAGATAGTTGGCCAGGCTGGCGGCCTGCGCGATCACGATTTCTTCAACGGCAATTTTTTTATGGTACGCCAGGCTCAGGGTGCCGATGACCCGGTCGTTGGTTTTGATCGGCAGGCACAGGAACGTCTGGACGTTCAGCCGGCGCAAAATCGGCGCGGCATTTTCGCGGCGATTGGCGGCGTCCGTTTCCACCAGCACCTTGCCGGTGCGCGCGACTTCACCGGACAGGGTGACATCCATCGGCACTTCAAACGGCACCGGCAGGCCCTCGAAGTCCATGCCATGCACGCCGCGAAACACCATCACGGATTTTTCAAAATCACACAGCTCAATGGCCACGATGGGAAAGCCGGTGATTTCGGCGGCCTCGCGGGCGATGGCATTGAAGATGTGCTGCTCGTTTTCGCCGGACAGGGTCACCTCGGAAATTTTTTGGAGCGCGGTCAACTGCCGGTTGCGCCAGCGCAGCTCGCGCTCCGCCTGGCGCGAGGCGGTGATGTCGAGCGCGGTGATGGTGACGCCGGCCGCCGCGCCGGAAAGATTGATGCGGCTGAAGCCCAGCAGCACATCGAGCCATTTGCCGTCCTTGCGCTGCCAGCGGGTTTCCGCGGCGTGCGAGCCTTGTGCGGGCAACGCATCCAGCGGCACGCTCCGGGCGCGGTGGAGTTCCGCCGAGCACGCAAACAAAAGATCCTCCGGCTGGCCGATCAACTCGCTCCGCGTGTGGCCGGACATTTCGCACCAGCGGGAATTGACGTGGGTAAACACGCCATTGGTGATGACACAGATCCCGACCGGTGCCGCGCGGAAAATGCTTTCCAGGGTGGCGGCGCCCGCAATGGTGCAGGCCCCGTGCGGCGCGTTGGTCGCGTCGGCAAAAAAGGCGGTCGTGCCCGATTGCGAGGTGGTGTCGGCGCGGTTCAAACCAAACCCTCCAACACATGCGGCAACCGTTCCAGGCTGCGGTGCAGCGAGGCTTTGGCGATGGCCTGCTCCACGTCGTGGGCGCCGGGCAGCAGGATGCGCCAGCCGGTGGCCGCGAGACATTGGTCGCTCGTCACGGGCAGATAATTTCCGCTGCAACCGATGTTTTCCCGGCGCAATAAAAGATCGGCGATCTGCACTGCGGCCACGAGCGGCGCGAATGGGCCGGCCTGCTCGGGTTGGTGGTGGAACCGCGCTGAATGGATCATGATTTCCGGGAGCCGGTGCCGCTCGAAGTAGAGCGCGCCGAGTTCCGCGTGATCCACGCCGAGGATTTCATTTTCAATCTCGCAAAGGTCGCGCGTGCCTTCCAGCGCCTGACGATGAATCTCCGCAAAGTGATGGGGGAACGACCAGGCCATGACGATCTTGCCCACGTCATGCACGAGCCCGGCAACGTAGTCGGATTCATCCGTGGCCGTGGAGATGGTGGTCGCCACTTCCCGCGTGAGAATGGCGCAGCCGATGGAGTGCTGCCAGAATTCGCGCCAGGGAAACGCGCACTGGGTCGTGAGCTTTTGAAAATCCTCGATGATCGGCGTCACCATCGTGAGCTGCCGGATCTGCCGCATCCCAAGATAAAACACGGCTTCCTCGACGCTGTTGACGGGACTGCTCAGGCCGTAATAGACCGAGTTGACCAAGCGGAGCAGGCGCGCCGTGAGGCTGGGATCGCGCCGGATGACCTCGGAAATCTGGGCGGAATACCGCTGTTCCACGGAGAGCAGCTCCTGCAACGCCTGATTGATGCTGTTGAGCGAGGGTAGGGAGGGACAGCGCGCGAGTTGTGCCTCGATTTTTTCCAAACTCAGCCGGGCGGGTGTGCTGGGCGTCAAAACCTGGGTCATAAAAACTAATTCAATGAAAATTCATTTAGGTGTTCATCGGTGCGAGCCGGGGAAACTTTAGCAGGTGATAATAAATTCGCCTCAAGCCGCCGCCCGCCGCGCCGATGTCACAGACAAGGTAGTCCGTGTTCCGACGGCGACCCGGCCTGGATTTGTCCGGCTGAACGGACGGAAGGCAACGACATGAACGCAAACATTTCAACGACCGGTCAATGGGCGGCCGCCTGGCTCATGGTCGGCGTGCTGACCGCGCCGGGAGCCCACCCCGGCAGCGCTTTTTTGCCGCTGACCGGGCCGACCCCGCTCCGGTTTGAAGTGGCTTTCGTGAAACCCATGGCCCCCGCCCCCATCCCGCTGGAAAAGGCGGAAGAAAAAAACCCGGTCGCGACCGAGACTGTGTTCACCAACGCACCCTCGGAGATTCATTACTCGGCCGGCCCAACGAACGCTCCGCCGGTCACCCCCGAGGAGTCAGAAACCTCCTACCCATCCGTGATTCATTCTCTGACCGACCGCCCGTTGATCGTCACCCCGCAGATGCTCGCCGAATATTTCAAGCCCGCCGCCAACGGCACCAACGCGGCCGGGGTTTCCGTCTTCCTGCCCGTGTCGGTCAGCTTCAAGCCGCCGACGGACGCCGTCCCGGTGCGCAGCCGCGCCACTTACAAAACCGAATGACTTGCGCCCGCGCCATTTCACCGCTTGGAAAATATTTACGCGTCGTCGTGTTGACGGCCGCGTTCGGGCTGGCGCGGCTCGATCCGCAGGCTTTGCGTGCCGAAGAATCCGCCGGTGAAAAGAACAGCGCACCGGCCGTCCACGCGCCCGCCAAGGCCAAAGCCGACGCTCCCGTCGAAGGTGCCTTCGAGCAGCCCACCGCCGTTGAAATGACGGCGGCGAAGGAAGCCCTGCTCAACACTCAGTTGGATCTCGCCCGTAGTCTCCGCCTCAAGAATCTCGCGGCCCAGGCCGAGCCGGGCCTGGTCGAACTGCTCGCGGACGAAAACCCCGAACCCATCCGGCAGGCCGCCCTGCTCGAACTTGCGCTCTGTGCGCAAGACCGCAATGATCTGCCGCGCGCCCAGCAGATCTACGCGCAGTTTCTCAGCCGTTGGGCGGGCGATGCGCGCGTGCCGGAAATCCTGTTGCGGCAGGGGCAGTTCTTCCGGCAGATGGGTTTGAACACGATGGCGCTCACCAAATTTTACAGCGTCATGACCGCTGCGCTCGCTTTGAAGACGGACAAGCTCGACTACTACAAACGCATCGTCACGCAGGCGCAGAACGAAATCGCGGAGACCCATTTTCAGCAGGGAAAATTCGCCGAAGCCGCCGACTATTTCACCCGCCTGCTCAAGCAGAACAACCCCTTGCTCGACCGCTCGCTCGCGCAATACCGGCTGCTCCGCGCCTATTCCGAAATGGGCCGCCACGAGGAGGCCATGGGGCAGGCGCAGGATTTTCTCGCCCACTTTCCCGAAGCGTCCGAGCGGGCGGAAGTGCGCTTCATCATCGCCCATTCGCTGAAGGAACTGGGCCGGAACAACGAGTCGCTCCAGCAGGTGCTCGCGCTGTTGCAGGAGCAGAAAAAACACGCCGCAGACAGCCCCGAGGTCTGGGCCTACTGGCAGCAGCGCGCCGGCAACGAAATTGCCAACCAGCTTTTTCGCGAGGGTGATTATCCCAAGGCGCTCGATGTCTATCTGAGCCTGGCCCGGCTGGACGCGACGCCCGCGTGGCAGATTCCCGTCCACTATCAGGTCGCCATGACCTACGAAAAATTGCAGCAGCCCCAGCACGCCTCCGAGGTTTACAGCAACATCCTCAGCCGCGAACTCGCCGCCGGCACCAACGCTTCGCCCGGCCTGAAGTCCGTTTTTGAAATGGCGCGCTGGCGCATCAGCTTCCTCAAGTGGCAGACCCGCGCCGAAAGTTCCGCCCGGGATTTTTCCCCGCCGCCGAAAACCACCGCCACGACGGCCGATCCCAAATCGTAAATCTAAAAACCATCCGATGAACACCGCATCGTCCTCGCCTGAATTTCTCCCCGCCCTCGCCCGCGACTTGCGCGAACATTTGGGCTGCTGCGAAACCGCGCTGGCCCTGGCCACCGAGGAAAACCGCGCGCTCAACTCCGCCGGGGATTTTCAGCCGTTTGAATTTCACCAGAAACGCACGCGCCTGCTGGCCCTGCTGGATTCGTCCCTGTTGCGCCTCCGCACCTGGCGGCAGGCCTGGCAGCAGTTCGCCCCCGCCGACCGCGAACGCTGCTCCGAAGTGAAGCCGATTTTCCAGGCCATCCAGGATTTGCTGATGCGCGTGCTGATGCTGG
>JAYWBR010000131.1:0-6477 GCA_043781315.1 Verrucomicrobiota bacterium
GCGCATCAGCCGAAGATTCCGCTGTTTGAAGAGCGCTACCTGCTCAAGCCCGCGTGCCTCGCCGTCTATCCGATGTACAAGGGCCTGGCCCAACTCGTCGGCATGGCGAAGATCGAAGGGCCGCAGACGATTGCGGAGCAGTTCGAGCGGTATCTTGCCGAGTACGACAACTACGACTTCTTCTTCATCCACTACAAATACACCGACAAGGCCGGCGAGGACGGCAACTTCCTGGCGAAGATGAAGGCGATTGAAGACCTCGACGCCGCGCTGCCGATCTTGTTGCGCAAACGTCCCGACGTGCTCGCCATCACGGGCGACCACTCGACGCCGGTCTCGATGAAAAGCCATTCATGGCACGCGCAGCCGGTGTTATTGAATGCGGCGACGAGCGGCTCGGACAAATTGGAGCGCTTCACCGAAACCGGCGCGAACCACGGATCGCTCGGCGTGATGGAGGCGAAATATCTCATCCGCCTGATGCAGGCGAACGCGAAGATGTTCGACAAGTTTGGGGCATAACAGACGGAAAATGCAAAACATCGAACATTCAACATTCAACGCCCAACATCGAATGACTGGCGTCCGCTTGATTCCCGCTGAATTGAATGTTCGATGTTCAATGTTGAGCGTTGAATGTTTTCCGGATTACGCGCCGAGTCGGAGACCGGCGTTCCACTAAAATGGCCAAGCTCATTTTCGACATCGAAACCACGGCGCTGCCCGTTGAAAACTTCGACGAGGTGCAGCAGGAATATCTTTTCCGTGAGGCGGCGAAAATTCCTGACGAAGCCGAACGCGCCACCCGGCGCGCGGAAATCCAGCGCCAGTTCAGCCTCTGGCCGTTCACCGCGCAGGTGGTCTGCATCGCCATGCTGAACGCCGAGACGCAGCGCGGCCAGGTGCTGTTCACGGCAGAGGATTACGACGAGGAACCGGGTGAGGCCGGGCCGGTGAAGTTCGTGCCGTGCGTGGACGAGGTGGAACTGCTCACCGCGTTCTGGGACGTGGCCAAGCACTACGATTCCATCGCCACCTTCAACGGCCGCGGCTTCGACGTGCCGTTCATCTATCTGCGCTCCGCGTTGCTGAACGTGCCGATTTCACGCAAGGACTGGCTCGGCTACCGTTACGCCGTCGAGCCGCATTGCGACCTCGCGGAGCAGTTTTCGTTTTACAACGTCAGCGGACGTGAAGGCGCGGCGCGGAAGTTCAACCTGGATTTTTACTGCAAGGCGTTCGGCATCGAATCGCCGAAAAGCCAGGGCGTGACCGGCATGGACATGGGCGACATGATTGCCGCCGGCCAGTACCGCGAGATCGCCGAATACTGCCTGCGCGACGTGAGGGCCACGGTGCTGCTCTACAACATCTGGAAAGAACGGCTGGCCGGCATCAAATGAATCAGAACTTCATACTTATTCCCCTGACAAACATTCCTCTGACAAGACGTGGTCAAGGGAATGTTTGTCAGGGGAATGGATTTCAGATTTTTGTGAGAACGATTTTCAACTTCAACTTGCTGGTTTTGTTTTTTGTCATCGGCTCGACTGCCTGCGCGGTTGAACCAAAAGTCATTGACCTGTGGCCCGAAGGCGTGCCGAACTTGAACACGAATTTGTCCGGCGACAAAGTTGTCAGTAACCGCATCGTCAGCGTTCAAAAACCTTCCATGCTCGTTTTCGCGCCTGACGCTACCAATGACGCGCACACCGCAGTGGTTTTTTGTTCCGGCGGCGGCTACGTACGCATCAGTGTTCCGAACGACGGTGGTGCGTTGACGCGCGCGATGACGGCCCAAGGTCTGACCGTGTTCATGCTGAAATACCGCTTGTCCGACTACGGCCATCCCGCGCCGTTGCAAGACGTGCTGCGCGCCGTGCGCCTGGTCCGTTCGCGCGCGGCAGAGTTCGGCATTCGGCCCGACCGCATCGGGGTCATGGGTGCTTCGGCGGGCGGACATCTGGCGGCGTGCGCGGCCACTTTGTGGGATTCGCCGACAGGAAAAACCGGCGCGGAACTGGATGCCGTGAGCGCGCGGCCGGATTTTGCGGTGTTGATTTATCCGGTCATCACGATGGCGGACAAGTTCGTGCACAAAGGTTCACGCGACGCCTTGCTCGGCAAGTCACCCAAGCCGGAAGTGTTGGAAGAATTGTCCGTGGAGAAACACGTCCGCAAAGATTCCCCACCGATGTTCCTCGCCGCGACCATGGCCGACAAAACCGTGCCGGTGGAAAATTCGCTGCACTTTTACCAGGCATTGCGCGACGCGGGCGTGCCGGCGGAGCTGCATGTCTATGCACAAGGCTCGCACGGGAACAGTCTCGACCCGCAATACGGCCCGACCGCCGAGTGGCCGAAGCGGCTCGAAGAATGGCTGCGCTTCAACGGCTGGCTGAACCAATCAAACTGAATAAAATTATGGCACTCCCCCCCATCCTCGTCTGCTTCGCCGTGAAGGAAGAAGCGGCCATGTTTCAAAAAATCCTCGTCAGCCGGCCGCGCTCGGTGGTGCTGCTCACCGGCATGGGCAAGGCCAACGCCGCAACTTCCATCCGTAAAGCCCTGCAAAAAGTCCGGCCCGCATTGGTTTTAAGCTGCGGGTTCGCCGGCGGTTTAAGCCCGCTGCTGCCGGCGGAAACCATCGTGTTTGACACGGCGGAACCTGACATCGAAAGCACGCTGCTCGGCCTCGGCGCGTTCAGCGTGAAATTTCATTGCGCGGACCGCGTGGCGGTGACGGCCCTGGACAAGCGCACCTTGCGCAAAGCCACCGGCGCGGACGTCGTGGAAATGGAATCGGCGGCGATAAGCGCCATCTGCAACGGCGCCGGCATTCCCTACGCCACCGTACGGGTGATTTTGGACGCGGCGGAGGAGGATCTGCCGCTCGATTTCAACAAGCTGATGACGGCCAACCAGAAGATGAGCTATCTCAAGCTGACCGGCGCGCTGGTGAAATCCCCGGGCAAGATCGCGCAGTTGAAACAGTTTCAAAAGCGCTGCGAGTCCGCCGCGCTCAAGCTGGCCGCGACACTCGTCAAAATTATTCCGGGCTGACCCGGCCTGCCGCCGTCGCCGGAGGCAGCGCATCCCTCTTCTTGGCGTGCTCGCTGTAGCTGATGAACGCCGCGCCGATCAGGATGAAAACGATTCCCACCCAGCGCACTGACGAAACGGTTTCCCCCAGAAACCACATCGCCGCCAGCGTTGAAAAAACAAACGTCAGCGACGTCAACGGCCACAGAAAACTGATGTCACTCTTGGACATGAGGAAGAGCAGACACGCGAAAAAAAGCGCCTGAAAGAAGACGCCCAGAATGATTTGGTAGTTCGTGATGCCGACTTTGAGCAGGTGGATCGCCTCCCCGACGCCGGCCACCTTCACTTCCCCGATTTGATTCATGCCCTTCTTCAAATACACGATGCCCGTGGACTCGAAGGCGAGGCCGATCAGCAGGATGGAGAGCAGTTTGATCATTACTATTTCAAGGAGTTTGGCTGAATCGGGCGCGCTTGCAAAAACATTTTCAGAAATGCGCGCGCGGCGACGGCCGGCGGTTTTAGTTTGCAGCCTGAGGAAACGTCAAAGGCGGTCATGCCAGTAGCCGGGACGGCGTTTGCCATGCGCGACGGCGACAATCAGAATTCTGTCGGGGAGTTCAAGAAAGATGACGAGATAAGAAAAGCGGCGGATGAGAAAACGCCGGGTTCGTTTGCTGTAAGGCAGCCAGCGCAAAGGTGCGGCTTGGATTTTTTTCGCGGCTGTTTCAACGTCCTTTCTCAAATCAATTCCCAATCCCGGCACGCACTGCTCGTAATACCCGACCGCCGCATCCAATTCCGCCGTCGCCTCGGGATGAAACTCGACGGGCTTCATCCGTATTTGGCGCGCAGCTTGGCAAACACTTCTTCGGCGGGAATGCCTTTGATGCGGCCGGACAGGATTTCATCCGCGCGCTTTTCCACTTCCACCTGCCACGCCTGCTGGACTTCCGTCGCGTCTTCGGCGGGTTCGGGGTCGAGGGTTTGAATCAAGATTCGCGTCAGCGCGGAGCGGTCGGACAACGACAGGCTCAACGCTTCTTCCGCAACTTGTTCCAAGGTCGCTTTCATGCTGGTTTGAAGTTAGCGGCGGCTGGCGGGGGCGTCAAGCCGGGCGGCCAAGCGCGGCGCGGTCTGGATTTCAATAAAACGGCGTGGCAGAAAGAGATGACTGAACAACAGGGATTGAACCCTGTTCGTATCGTTCAGTCACTTTTTTGACGAGTTCAAAGAACCAAACCGGGGCATCAGGTGCTACGAAAACTTTTTCAATCAACTTGATTAAGTCTGCCCACCAATTCGAGGCAACCCCAGTTTTGCCTTTGCCGATGCGCTTAACATAATCCACGCGCCGGATATTTCTTAACGGCCCTGTTAGCGGAGTGTAACGCATTTACGACTCTTTAATTTGGAAACAAAACTGCCAGCTTCAATCAATCAACCGTTTGGTCAGCCCGCCGTACGCATCAATCCGCCGATCACGTAGGAAGGGCCAGTGCGTGCGCGTGGTGTCCACTTTTTTCAAGTCGAGCGGAACGATGAGAGTTTCCTCCTTGTCCGCGCTGGCTTTGGCGAGGATTTCACCGGAGGTGCCGGCCACAAAACTTTGACCCCAGAATTCCAAACCGTCACCGCCCACGCCCGCAATTTTTTCGTGGCCGATGCGGTTTGGGACGCAGACGTAGCAGCCATTGGCGATGGCGTGGCTGCGCTGGATGGTTTCCCACGCCGAGTGTTGCAGCACGCCGTATTTTTTTTTCTCGCCGGGATGCCAGCCGATGGCGGTGGGGTAGAAAAGTATT
Organism: Verrucomicrobiota bacterium; assembly: GCA_043781315.1. GTDB lineage: Bacteria > Verrucomicrobiota > Verrucomicrobiia > Limisphaerales > CAIQOK01 > CAIQOK01. Next base: position 4,851 of record JAYWBR010000131.1, read on the forward strand.
TCCGCGCCCTGCATGGCCGTGAGCCGCGCGGCTTCGGGATACCATTGATCCCAGCAGATCAGCACGCCGATCTTGGCGTAGCGGGTCTGCCACGCTTTGAAGCCGAGATCGCCGGGCGTGAAATAAAATTTTTCGTAGAACAACGGGTCGTCGGGAATGTGCATCTTGCGATACGTGCCGAGCAGCGCGCCGTCCGCGTCAATGATCGCCGCCGTGTTGTGATACAGCCCCGCCGCGCGTTTTTCAAAAAGCGACGCCACGATCACGATGCCATGCTCGCGTGCGACTTTGCAGAATGCCTCCGTGCTCGGCCCTGGGATCTCCTCGGCCAGCGCGAAGTATTTGTGATCCTCGATCTGGCAAAAATAATGACTGCGGAAAAGCTCCTGCAAACACACGATCTGCGCACCGGCCTTCGCGGCTTCGATCGTCTTCGCGATGGCCTTCTCGACGTTCGCCTTCGGATCAGCGCAGACCGCGGTCTGGATGAGGCCGAGCGTGACTTTCGACATGATCGTTGCGGGTGGCGGTGACGTTTGACGGGATGGAAAATCGCGCCGGCGGTTTTGCTCGCGCCGGCGCTGAATGAGTTCGCGCGCCGCGTTACTTCACCTCGCTGCGCGGGACGATCTTGATGCTCTCGACGAGCACCTTCTTCACCGGCCGATCCCCCGGCGCAGTCTCGGTCGTCGCGATCTTCTCCAGCACATCGTCGCCTTTGATCAGCTTGCCGAACGCCGTGTAATTGTGGTCGAGACTGCGCGCATTGTCGTGACAGATGAAAAACTGGCTGCCCGCCGAATCCGGATCCTGCGAACGCGCCATGCTGAGCACGCCGCGCACATGCTGTTTGTCGTTGAACTCCGCCTTGATCTTGTAGCCCGGATCGCCCGTGCCCCAGCGCGCCTGGTTCGCGTCATCCTTCGTCAGCGGATCGCCGCCCTGGATCATGAAGCCCTTGATCACGCGATGAAATGCGGTGCCGTCGTAAAATCCTTTTTTCGCAAGCGTCTTGAAATTCTCCACATGCTTCGGCGCGACCTCCGGCCAAAATTCCAGCACCATCGTGCCCATGTTGGTTTTGACCACGGCGACTTCATCGGCCGCCTTTTTTTCATCCGCGGCAAACGAGCGGACGCTGACGGTGGCGGCGAGAGTGAGAGCGAGGAGAGCAGTGAAAATCTTCATGGCGTCGAGCAATACACGCGACGCGATTTCTGTCACGCGGAGAAAATGACGGCGGTGAAAAAATGCGCGCGTGGATTTCGCGGATGTTTTTCACCACGGATTACACGGATGGCACGGATAAGAAGTGCGAAGCAGAAACGTGTGTGCGTGGCGGTCGGATTCTCACGCAGAGGCGCGGAGATACACACGGGAAGAGCGCGGAGACATTTTTATTTTTACTCCGCGCGCCACTCCGTTCCTCCGCACCTGCGCGTCGAAAAAAGAGAATCGCAGGCGTCCACAATCCCATCCGTGCCATCCGTGTAATCCGTGGTCAAAAATCCGTGCCATCCAAGTTCGCCACACGATCCGCGTCCTCGCAAATCGCTTGCGCGCACCACGCACACCCGCCAGCTTCCGCGCCCTTATGTCCGACATCCGCATCATCCTCACGACCACC
>JAYWBR010000132.1:0-6459 GCA_043781315.1 Verrucomicrobiota bacterium
ACCTCCGGAAACTCCAATTCCCAGAAACGATGAACATGATTTCATTGGCCTTTGTGCCGATTCGGTTTTCAGAAAACAGGGTTTCCGGAGGTGCCCATAAGTTCCATACTGGGTAAAGATGCTGCCATCCGTGCTGAATTGCAGACCCCAGTTCTTGGGTCCGGTGTTACTGCCGGTTTGATCCCAGGAAACGCCGATGCCTGAGTTGCCGAGGGTGCTGACTTGAAACTGCCAATAATCGTTCTGCAACCAGTTGTTTGCGCTCCAAGAATTGGTTGACCCGTTCCCTGATGGGCTGGACCAAGCCGTTGCTGCTGTGGCGTGGAACGCACTGCCCGTCCCCGTGCCGATATCAGCCAAAACACCGCTTTGAGTCGAACTGGGGGAAAGTCCGGCTCCGATAATGTTGGTGGTGGAGGCGGCTGTTTGAAACGTCCAACCAGCGATGGTTTGGGCCTGGGTGGAAGAAAGGAAACTGAGGATTGCGAGAGATACGGCTACCAGTGATTTTTTCATGATAAACTTCCTGATGTTGTTGTTGCTTCGGTTCGGTTTTCCAACTGGATCGGACATGTCAAAAGCGGGTGAAAAAACAAACAAAAACCCCCGCAGAACAGAAGAAATTAATTCATGCTCACGATGAGAAAAATGACGCTTCTCAAATCGGATCTGCGGATTCCTGGCAAAACCGGCATCCGCAGCGGTTACATCTGCTCCACGGTCTCGATGCCGAGCGTTTCCAAACCTTGCTTGAGGACGCGCGCGGTCAGATCACACAACCCCAGCCGCGAAGCCCGGGTGGCGTCGTTCTCGGCTTTGAGCACCGGACACTGTTCGTAGAACGAGGTGAACTTGCCGGCGAGGTCGTAAAGATAATTGCAGAGATAGTTGGGCCGATACTCGTCCGCCACCGCCTCCAGCGTGATGCCAAAATTCAGCAGGTGCCGCGCGAGCGCGATTTCTTCCGCCGCCTTCAATTCGATGTTCGATGTTCGGTGTTCGATGTTCGATGTTTCCGCCTTTCTGAAAATACTTTTGATCCGCGCATAGGCGTATTGCAGATATGGAGCGGTGTTGCCGGTGAGCGCGAGCATCTTGTCCCAGTTGAAAATGTAATCGCTCTGCCGGTTCGGTAGCAGGTCGGCGTACTTCACCGCACCCAGACCAACGACCCTCGCGATTTCGCGCCGCTGCGTCTCGGGCACGTCCGCGCTTTTCTCGGAAACAATCTTGAACGCGCGTTCCTCGGCTTCGTCCAGCAGGTCGCCCAGTTTCACGGTGTCGCCGGAGCGCGTCTTGAACGGCTTGCCGTCGTCGCCGAGAATTTTTCCGAAGCCAACGTGGACGAGCTTCACCGTCTTCGCGTCCTCCGCTTTCCAGCGGGCGAACGTGAGGAAGAGTTTTTTGAAATGCGGCGATTGCCGGTCATCCACCACATACACAATCTCCGTCGGCGACCACGTCTTGAGCCGGTAATCAATCGTGGCGAGGTCGGTGGTCATGTAGTTGAAGCCGCCGTCGCTCTTGCGGACGAGCGCGGGATCGGCCACCCATTCGCCGTCGCGGCTGACGAGGAACGGATCTTCCTTGGGCGGCATGGAGCCGTCGCTAAACACGCCGACCGCGCCTTCGCTTTCGCGGGCAATTTTTTTGGCGACCAAATCATTCACGACTTCGCCGAGCCACGGATTGAAAAAACTTTCGCCGAGCGCCTGGTCGAATTTCACACCGAGCCGGCCGTAGATGGTGTCGAACTGCTTTTGCGACAGCGCGGTCATTTCCTTCCAGATGGAAAGATTCTCGGCATCGCCGGCCTGCAACTTCACCAGCTCCGACTTGGCTTCTTCGAGGCGCGCAGGATTGGCGTCGCACTCGGCGTTGACGACTTTGTAGAGGCGTTCGAGTTCGGCAATGGCTTCGCGGTCGAGCGCGGCGCGGTCAAGGCATTGTTTCCAGCCGAGGAGAAGTTTGCCGAACTGCGTGCCCCAGTCGCCGATGTGGTTGTCGGAAATAACGCGATGGCCCAGCAGCCGCAAGGTGCGTTGCAGCGCGTCGCCGATTCCGGTGGAGCGAATGTGGCCGACGTGCATGGGCTTGGCGACGTTCGGCGAACTGAAATCAATGACGATCGCGCGCACCCGTGGCTGCCGTAGCTGCGACGCCCCCGTCGCAGAAGGTACCGGCGACGCCTCGTCGCCAAGGCCGCTTTGCTTTTCGCGCGACGAGGGCGTCGCGACCACACTTTGCGACGGGGCGTCGCAGCTACTCACCCGGTCGAAGAACAGATGTTCGCCACGAGCAGCGGAGTTGATCGTTTGCGCCAGTGTGGCGGGCAGGAGGCGGAAATTCAGGAACCCAGCCCCGGCGATTTCAACTTTTTCGCAGAGCACCGAGACATCGAGCTTGGCGACCACGTCGGTGGCGAGTTGGCGGGGATTGAGTTTGCGCGTCTTGGCGAGGGACATCAGCGCGTTGGTCTGGTAGTCGCCGAACTTCGGATCGCACGGGCGGACGAGCACGGAGGAAACATCGGCGTCCGGCAACACCGCGCGGACGGCGGCTTGCAGGTTTAACTCAATTTGTTTGTGAGGTAACACAAGGAGGATTTAACCACGAAACACACGAAACACACGAAAGAATCTGAAGCCATCCCACAAAACATTTTAGTGTGTTTCGTGTATTTCGCGGTTGGGAGAAATTACTTTTTTCCGTGCTCGCGGATGATCTTGAGCATGGACTCCGCATCCGGGGCGTGTTCGAGCGCTTGGCGAAATTCGGCGCGATGTAGCAGCTTGGCGATGTTGGCGAGCGTGTGGAGATGTTTTTGAAACTGGCCTTGCGGAACAAGGAACAACATGACGAGGTTCACCGGCTGGTTGTCGAGCGAATCGAATTGGACGCCGGTCTTGGAGCGGCCCAGCGCGCCGACGACTTCAGCAATCAGATCGGTCGAGGCGTGCGGAATGCCGATGCCAAAGCCGATGCCGGTGCTCATGGAGGTCTCGCGCTTTTTTACCACGGCGGCGATAGCGGCCTTGTTCTCAGGCTTGATCTTGCCAGAGGCCACGAGGTTGTTGATCAACTCTTCGATGGCCTGCCAGCGGTCAGCCGCCTGCAAATCCGTGATGATTTGCTCGTTTGATAAAATGTCGCCTAGATCCATAGCGGTAAAAAAATTCTCGCGCTGGCATTTCGCCTGAACTGCGCGCGCAATTCAAGGCTGAATTATTAACCGTGTGATTTCAAACCCACCGGCCCAGCCGGTGAAAGACCTGGCCGATGCCTTCAAACCACCAGCCGAGTGCGGCAAACACGCTGACTTTCGCGGCCAGCAGCGGAATGCCCAGCAGCAAAACCATGACGTTGCCAAGAAAAATAATCACCGCCGAAAAAAGGTACCCCTGCTCCGTGATGTCCGTCTGGCGGGTTTGCAGGATGTGCCACGTCAGCGTCACATGAAAGGCATACGCCGCGCCGAGCAGCAGGTGAAAACCGGGCAGCCAGCTTTTCCAGTCCCAGAACACGCTGCCCAACGCATACCCGCCAACAACCATGGCCGCATACAGCGGGAAAAAATACGGCGCGAGCGCGATGACGAAGTTGGTTTTGGAAATGATGACGTGCCCGCCGCTGGAGGTGACTTTCATTTTTTTCACCTGGCCCCCGAAAATCCACGTCCAGAGGGCATGGGTGAACTCATGGCCAAAGACGTAAATCCACATCGGCTTGGGCAGCACGTAGTAAATGACCAGCCAGCAGGCGGCTCCGGCCAACAATGGCACCCAGGTCGTGTCGGCGCTCCCGCTCGCATGGATCACGCGCCACAAGGCCGTTGCCGCGCCGAAACAGACCGGCAGCAGCAGGAGCGCGATAATCAATTTTGCCCATTTCGGCACGGCGGGAGAATTCAGAATTCGGAATTCAGAAGCCAGCAGAAAGCAATCGAGCTTGAAACGTGAAACGTGAAACGTGAAACTCGCGCAATGACGAAAGACGAAGCGCTCCAGATTTTTCGCGACAGCGGTGCCCTGCTCGAAGGCCATTTCGTGCTCCGCAGCGGGTTGCACAGCCGGCAATTCTTCCAATGCGCCCTCGCACTTCAGCAGATGCCCGCCGTGGAAAAACTCGGCGCGGCCCTGGCGGCCAAGCTCAAACCGTTGGGCGCAGTCACCGTAGTGGCTCCGGCGATGGGCGGACTGGTCATCGGCCAGGAAGTCGCGCGGCAACTGGGCGTACGCTTCATCTTCGTGGAAAAGGAGGAGGGCAAACTGGTTTTGCGGCGCGGTTTCAAGATTGCCGCCGGAGAGAAGATTCTCGTCGTCGAAGATGTCGTGACCAAGGGCGGGCGTGTGCAGGAGACGCTGGACATCGTCCGCGCGCATGGCGGCAACGTCGTCGGCGTGGCGATGGTGGTGGACCGTTCCAACGGCGCGGTGAACTTCGGGATACCCTTCGTCAGCTTGATTGCGTTGCAGGTTGAGACGTTTGAAGCGGACAAGCTGCCTCCAGACTTGGCGAAGACTCCGGCAGTCAAGCCGGGGAGTAAATAGTTTCAGCGCGCCGACGCGGAGCTTTCCGTTTGGTAGCCGTCGCGCTTCCACCAATCCAGGCCGCCCATCAATTCTTTCACCCGAAAACCGAGGCGGGCCAGGTTCAGCGCGCCTTTCGTGGAAGCGTTGCAGCCGATGCCGTCGCAATAGACGACGTAAAGCGCGCTTCGATCCAGGTGCCGGGCGGATTCTTCATTCATCGTCCGGTGCGGGAAATTGATCGCATTCGGAATATGTTCTTCCCGGAAACTCTGCGGCGAGCGCGCATCAACAACGACCACGCGTTCGCCCTTATCGAGCGCCGACCGCAAATCCCAAGAGTCCGTTTCGTGTTCGAGCTTGTCGCTGAAATGTTTGACGGCACTGTCCATGAGGAAAAATTGCGCTGAAGAAACCGGGAGTCGAGAAAAATTCTGAATGGAAAGCGCGCCACCAAAACTGTGCCACGCCCGTTTTCAGTGTGACAGCAAGTCCCGAACAGCCACCCAATCCCCTTCCATTAAAGTCGGCGAAAGAACAAATCCGACCTGTGTTTGCAAGGCTTCGGTGATTTTCTCCGCCGGACGGCATCGCACTTGCAAGGAAGGCCACGTTAGTTAACAACCAAATTTTAATTTTATGGCAAAAGTATTAGGCATTGATCTGGGCACCACGAACTCCTGCATGGCCGTCATGGACGGCGGCGAGCCGCTGGTTTTGGAAAACTCCGAGGGCAAACGCACCACGCCGTCCGTCGTCGCCTTCACCAAGGGCGGCGAACGCGTGGTCGGCGACGCCGCGAAACGCCAGGCCGTCACCAACTCGCGCAACACCATTTACTCCATCAAGCGCTTCATGGGCCGCAAGTTTGACGAGGTCCAGGAAGAAATTAAGCGCATGCCTTACAAGGTCGTGAAGGCGTCTAATGGTGATTGCGCCGTCGAGGTCGAAGTCGAAGGCAAGCCGAAGCAGTTCTCGCCGCAGGAAGTTTCCGCGATGATTCTTGCCAAGCTCAAGGCCGACGCCGAAACGCGCCTTGGCGAAAAGATCACCCAAGCCGTTATCACCGTGCCCGCCTATTTCAACGACTCCCAGCGCCAGGCCACGAAGGACGCCGGCCGCATCGCCGGACTGGAAGTTCTCCGCATCATCAACGAGCCCACCGCCGCGTCGCTCGCGTATGGTCTCGACAAGAAGAAGGACGAGAAGATCGCCGTGTATGACTTGGGCGGCGGCACCTTTGATATTTCCGTGCTCGAAATCGGCGATGGCGTGTTTGAAGTCAAAGCCACCAACGGCGACACACACCTCGGCGGTGACGACTGGGACAACACGCTGATGGATTGGATTCTCGACGAATTCAAAAAGGAATCCGGCATGGATCTCCGCAAGCAGCCCGACGCGCTCCAGCGCATCAAGGAAGAAGCCGAGAAAGCCAAGATCGCGCTCTCCAGCTCCACGACCTACGACATCAATTTGCCGTTCATCACGGCCGACGCGACCGGGCCGAAGCACATCCAGAAAAATCTCACCCGCGCCAAGATGGAACAGCTCACGGACAAGCTTTTCGAGCGCACTATTGCTCCGGTGAAGGCGTGCTTGAAAGACGCCGGCATCGAAGCCTCGAAGATTGACGAGCTCGTCCTCGTCGGCGGCATGACCCGCATGCCGCGCGTGGTCGAAGTTGCGAAAACTCTGGTCAACAAGACGCCGCATCAAGGCGTGAATCCCGACGAAGTCGTCGCCATCGGTGCTGGCATCCAAGGCGGTGTGCTCAAGGGCGAAGTCAAGGATGTGCTCCTGCTCGACGTGACCCCGCTCTCGCTCGGCATCGAGACGCTCGGCGGCGTGTTCACCAAATTGATCGAGCGCAACACCACGATCCCGTCGCGCAAATCGGAAATTTTCTCGACGGCCTCGGACAGCCAGC
>JAYWBR010000133.1:0-6440 GCA_043781315.1 Verrucomicrobiota bacterium
GTGGAGATGACGTTCGACAGCATGGATGACTTTTCGCCGGCCGCAGTCGCCCGCAAAGTGGATTCACTCAACAAGCTGCTGACCGCCCGGACGGAACTCGCGAACCTGCTGACTTACATGGATGGCAAGGACAAGGCGGAAGATTTGGTGGCCAAGCTGCTGAACAATCCGGACCTGATGAAGTCGCTGGCGGCAGCGCCGGCACCCGAGTCCAAAGAGGCGCAGTAAACACTCAACCAATTAGATCTTAAATCAAACACCTATGATACCTCCAGAAGCAGAAGCCTCCGGCACAGCCGCAGCAGCCCCAGCAGAGCTTGGTGAATTCGAGTCTCTGCTGAACAAAGAATTCAAGGCCCGTGATGTCCAGAAACAGTCGGCGGTGCAGGCCGCCGTGCGCACCCTGGCCCAGCAGGCGCTCGCCTCCACGAATTTGATTTCGTCAGATGCGATCAAGACCATTTCGGGGATCATCGCGGAAATTGACCGCAAACTTTCCGAGCAGATCAACCTGATTCTGCATCACGAAGATTACAAGGCCTTGGAAGGCACCTGGCGCGGGTTGCACCACCTGGTCAACAACACCGAAACCGATGAGACCTTGAAGATCCGCGTCCTGAATATTTCCAAGACGGATTTGAAGAAGACGCTGAAGAAATATGAAGGCACGGCGTGGGATCAAAGCCCGCTGTTCAAAAAACTTTATGAGGAAGAATTCGGCATGCCCGGCGGGCAGCCTTACGGCGCGCTCATCGGCGACTACCATTTCGATCATTCGTCCGAGGATGTAAAGATGCTGGGCAACATGGCGCAAATTGCGTCCGCCATGCACGCGCCCTTCATCACGGGTGCGGCTCCCAGCGTGTTGGCGATGGATTCGTGGCAGGAGTTGAGCAATCCTCGCGATTTGACCAAGGTTTTCCAGACCGCCGATTATGCCGCCTGGCGCTCCCTGCGCGACTCGGATGATTCGCGGTACCTCGGTCTGGCCATGCCGCGCTTTTTGTCCCGGTTGCCTTACGGTGCGAAAACCGTGCCGTTGGAGGAGTTCGCTTTTGAAGAAGACACGGAAGGTGCTGACCACAACAAGTACACTTGGTCAAACGCCGCTTACGCGATGGGCATCAATGTCACGCGCGCTTTCAAACGATACGGCTGGTGCGCCCGGATTCGCGGAACCGAATCAGGCGGTGTGGTCGAAGGTCTGCCGGTTCATACTTTCCCGACCGACGATGGCGGGGTGGACATGAAGTGCCCGACCGAAATCGCCATCACCGACCGCCGCGAAGCCGAGCTGGCAAAAAATGGGTTCATGCCTTTGTCGCACTACAAAAACACCGACTACGCGGTGTTCATGGGCGCGCAATCGTTGCAAAAACCGGCGGTTTACGACGACCCGGATGCAACGGCCAACGCCAACTTGGCGGCGCGGTTGCCGTATCTGTTCGCCACCTGCCGGTTCGCCCACTACTTGAAGTGCATGGTGCGTGACAAAATCGGCTCGTTCAAAGAACGGGAAGACATGGAATTGTGGTTGAACAAATGGATCAGCAATTTCTGCTGCGATTCGAAATCTGCCGAAGATGTAAAGGCGCGGTTTCCGTTGGCGGAGGCCAAAGTGGAAGTGCTGGAGGTTCCGGGCAATCCCGGCTACTACAAATCCAAGTTCCATATGCGTCCTCACTACCAACTGGAAGGCTTGACCATTTCCTTGAGCTTGGTTTCCAAGATGCCTTCCGCCAAGGGCGGCTAGGGCGGGATTTTTCGCGCGGTTTCCACGAATCATGTGCCGTTCGTGGAGTGGTAGCATAAACAGGGTTCGGGGCACAGGAGCCCGGAAAACAAAACATAAACTATTATGGCAGTAGATTACTTCTTAAAAATAGACGGCATTCCGGGCGAAAGCACGGACAAGGCCCACGGGAAAGAAATTGACGTGATGAGTTGGAGCTGGGGTGAATCCAACGCCGGCAAGCACGACAGCGGCGGCGGCGGCGGCGCAGGCAAGGTGAACATGCAGGACTTTCATTTCACGATGCGAGTCAACAAGGCCAGTCCGAAGCTCTTTCTCGCCTGTGCCTCCGGCCAGCATATCAAGGAAGCGTTGCTCACCTGTCGCAAGGCGGGCAAGGATCAGCAGGAGTACTTGAAAATCAAATTCACCGACTTGCTGGTTTCGAGTTTTAACACGGGTGGCTCGGCGACTACGGAAGTGCCCGTGGAGCAGATCTCCTTTAATTTCTCGAAAATCGAGCACTCGTATGCGCCGCAGAAGCCGGACGGCAAGCTGGATTCTCCGGTGGTGCATAATTGGAGCGTCAAAACGAACACGGGAGCCTGATTTGGCCCGGACGCACGACGCATGAAATAGCACAAGTGCCTGGCCGGTTAGGCCAGGCACTTTTTTAATCTATGACCGCCGCCGAACTGGTTCATTCCGGACAATTGGAAGAGGGGCTGAAGGCCTTGCAAGTCGAGATTCGCAACAAGCCGGAGGACGTGCGGCTGCGCGCCTTTCTCTTCCAGCTCAATTGCGTGCTGGGACGGCTGGACAAGGCGCTGACCCAGTTGCAGGTCATTGCCAGCCTGAATGCGGAGACGATGTTGCTCGCGCAGATTTTCCGACCGGTCATCACTTGCGAACTGCTCCGGCGCGAAGTGTTTGCCGGCCGGCGCACGGCGCTCATTTTTGGCGAGCCGGCCGAGTGGATGGGCCTGCTGGTGCAAGCGGACGGGCTGGTCGCCCGGGGAGAGTTTGCCGCCGCAGCCGAACTGCGCAACCGGGCGTTTGAAGCGGCACCGGCCTCGGCTGGCAAAATGGAGGGCGTGCCGTTCGAGTGGATCGCGGATGCGGATTCGCGGCTTGGCCCCATGCTCGAAGCGTTTGTGGACGGCAAGTATTACTGGATTCCGTTCAGCCGCATTCAGAAAATTGAAACGGAAAAACCGACCGATTTGCGCGACCTCGTCTGGCTGCCCGCACAATTTACCTGGACCAACGGCGGTGCCACGGTCGGCCACATCCCGGTGCGGTATGCCGGGACGGAAGATTCCACGGACAGCGCCTTCAAACTGTCGCGCAAGACCGCCTGGCAAAATCATCCCGGCGAAACCTTCCTGGGGCTGGGGCAGCGCATCCTCACCACCGACGGGGAGGATCATCCGATTCTCGGATGTCGTCTGATTGAATTCACGACTGGGGCTGGCAGCGCGCTGTGATGCTATGGCCGACGCCACTCCAATTGAAAAACTGCAACCCTGCCTGCTGGATCGCCTGACCGACGAAGAGCCGGACAAAAAGGAGGAGAGCCGGATGCAGCGGCTGGTTTCCCTCCAAAAATATCGCAAAGGTGTGCTGCGGGATTTGGGCTGGCTTTTTAATTCCAGCGCCTATCTTTCCGTCGAGGGGGCCGAGTCTTTCAAATTAAAGGATTTTCCCGAAGCCTACCGGTCGGTCATTAACTTTGGCGTCAAACAGCTCTGCGGGGTGAGTTCGCTCGATATGGACAAGATGCAGGAGGAGCTGTCAATGGCGGTGCAGGTGTTTGAGCCCCGCATCCTCTCGCACAGCCTGATCATCCGCGCCGACACCGAGCGCAATCTGGTGACCCTGGAGGTTGAAGGAGATTTGTGGGCCCACCCGCTGCCCGATCACTTGCATGTGAAAACCCAGGTGGATGTGGAAACCGGGCAATGTCTCTTTGGTGATTCACCTTATGGACCGGCGACTCCTTGAGCATTACAACGAGGAACTGCGGCACTTGCGCGGCATGGCGTCCGAGTTCGCGCGCGACTTTCCGAAAATTGCCGGCCGGCTGGCGCTGAACGCCGACGCCAAGGTTCAATGCGATGATCCTTATGTGGAGCGGTTGTTGGAAGGCTTCGCATTTCTGGCGGCGCGCGTGCATTTGAAATTGGACGCCGAGTTTCCGCGTTTCACCCAGGGACTGTTGGAGACCGTCTATCCGGACTACCTCTGTCCCGTGCCTTCGATGGCGATTGTGCGGTTCGAGCCGGATGCGCAGGATGGCGCGCTCGCGCCGGGATTCGTGGTGCCGCGCGGAACACAGTTGCGCAGCCAGCTCGGCAAGGGCGAGCGCACGGCCTGCACCTTTACGACGTCCCAGGCGGTTCGCCTGCTGCCGCTGGCCATCACCGAGGCACGTTACTTTGTGCGCGATCTGGCCGAATTGAATTTGCCGCGTCAGTTGGGGGCCAAGGCGGCGTTGCGGTTGCGGCTCAAGAAGACCATCCCGGAAAGTTTCAAACAAATCCAAGCCGATCCGTTGGTCTTTCACATTCGCGGCGGGGACGAAATTCCCGGACAGATTTATGAGCAGATTTTTGCCCACAAGCTGCGCCTGATTGTGCAGGGTGTTTCCGGCCAGAAATCTTCCGGCGTGGTTTTGCCGGCGGACAGTGTCCGCCCAGTGGGATTTGCCACCGAGCAGGCGCTGCTGCCGCCCGCCCCGCACGGCTTCGAAGGTTACCGGTTGTTGCGCGAGTATTTTGTTTTTCCCGAACGGTTCCTGTTTTTTGAATTGAAAGGATTCCAACAGGCGCTGGCCCAGATTGCCGGCGACGAAGTGGATTTGATCATCGCGCTGGATGAGCAGGACACACGGCTGGAGGGTCGGGTGGACAAGTCCAGCTTTGATTTGTTCTGCACGCCGGCGATCAACCTTTTCGAGAAGACCCTGGACCGGATTCCGATCTCGAACCGCGTTTCTGAATTTCACATTGTCCCCGATCGCAACCGCGCGCTCGACTTCGAGGTGTACAAATTATCCTCGGTCACCGGCCACGGCGAGACACCCGACCAGGAGCAGCAATTTCTGCCGTTCTATCAGGCCAAGGACACGGAGCTTCAAGGCCGGGCGTTTTATGCCGTCAACCGCGTGCCCCGGCTGTTGAGCGACCATGAACGGCCCGTGGGAAAATATCGTTCTGATTACGGCGGCACGGATACGTTCATCTCGATTGTGGATGGCGACATGGCTCCGTGCCGGACGGATTTGCGGCAACTGGGAATCCGCGCGATGTGCACCAACCGCCATCTGCCAATCCAGATGACCAAAGGCATCGGACCAAAAGATTTTGAACTTGAGAAAGTCAGCGCGCCTATCGTCTCCACGCGCATCCTGAGCGGGCCGACCCGGCCGCTCCCCAGCGTCGTGGTGTCGGGCGGGGGCGAGGATCAGCGCACGCCGACCGGACGGTTCGCGTGGCGGCTGATCAGCCATCTTTCCCTGAACTACATGTCGCTGCTGGATCGCGGCGCGGACACAGGCGCCGAGGCGTTGCGCGACATTCTCAAGTTGTACGTGGATCCGAGCGACCGGCAAAGCCTCAAACAGATTGACGGGATTCGCAGCGTCCGCTCGCAAGCCATCACGCGCCGGGTGCAGACGGCCGGCCCGATCACGTTTGCGCGCGGGCTGGAGATCACGCTCCTGCTCGACGAGTCGGCGTTTGAAGGGCAGGGGGTGTTCGTGCTGGGCGCGGTGATGGACGAATTTTTTGCCCGGTATGTCTCGTTGAATTCATTCACAGAAACCGTCTTGACGACAATTCAAAGGAAGGAGGTTATGCGATGGCCAGCCCGGATCGGCAAACGGCAGATCATCTGATCGCGGAACTTTCCGATAATCCGCACGCGTATGATTTCTATGCGGCCGTGCGATTGTTGCAGAGCAACTTTCGCGGCCACGAACGCATCGGCTACTCGGCCTTGCCGGAGCAGGATCCGATTCGGTTCGCCCAAAATCCCGCGCTCGACTTCGCTTCCTCAACCATCGAAGCGATCCGGCAGAAGGATCCCTCCCGCCCGCCGGTGATGTACAACCGGCACTTCGGCCTCTTCGGGCCGCACGGCCCGCTGCCGCTTTGCCTCACTGAATTTGCCCGCGATCGGATTCATCATCACGGCGACGCCACGTTCACGGCGTTCTGCAATATCTTCCACCATCGCATGACCTCGTTCTTTTTTCGCGCGTGGGCGGATGCGCAAAAGACGGTGGACTTTGACCGCACCCAAGACGAGCACTGGTCGCAATACGTTGGCAGCCTGGTCGGTCTCGGCATGGACAGCCTGCACAATTGTGACTCGGTGCCGGATCATGCAAAGATGAATTATGCCGGGCGCATCATTCAACAGAACCGCAACGCGGAAGGGCTGGCGGCCATCGTGCAGGATTTTTTTGGCATCAATACCGAGGTGGAGCCGTTTGTCGGGCGCTGGCAAAAACTCCATGAACGCGGCGGCCAGAATTACAGTTGTCAGTTGGGGCAGTCTCCGGCGACGGGTTCGCTCGGCTCCAACGTGGTCCTGGGCACGCAGATCTGGACGTGTCAGTTGCATTTTCGTTTGCGCCTTGGACCCATGAAGCTTGCGGATATGGAACGGTTGCTGCCGACGGGAAGTTCGTTCAAACGGCTGC
>JAYWBR010000134.1:0-6440 GCA_043781315.1 Verrucomicrobiota bacterium
AGCGCCGCCTTGCGCTTCTCGCCGATGTTCGGAAATTCATCGAGGATGCTCTCGGAAATTTTCTTGAGACGCAGTTCGGCATTGTAGGAGTTGGCCACGCGATGACATTCGTCGCGCACGCGCTGCAACAACTTGACCGCCGGATGATCCAGGCCGAGCCGCAGCGGCTGACTTTCACCGGGCCGATAAATTTCCTCGAACTCCTTGGCCAGCCCGATGACGGGGATTTTTTCCAGGCCAAGCTTCTTTAACTCGGCGCACGCCATGCCGAGCTGGCCTTTGCCGCCATCAATCAGAATCAAATCGGGAAATGACGAATGACGAATGACGAATGACGAATTGGAATCAGGCATGTTCGCTTCGTCATTCGTCATTCGGATTTCGTCATTGGCCGCCTCACGTTTCAACCTTGAATATCTGCGCCGCACCACCTCGGCAATGCTCGCAAAGTCATCCTGCCCCACCACCGTTTTGATTTTGAACCGCCGGTAATTCACGCGGTCGGGCCGGCCATTCTTAAAACTCACCAGCGACGCCACGGCGAAGGTTCCGCTGATGTTGGAAATATCAAAACCCTCGATCCGCACCGGTGGCGCAGGGAGATCCAGCACCTTGGCGAGTTCCGCCAGATCGTTCACAGGGTTGATTGAGAGTGGCAGGCTGTACGGCACGCGGGGAAACTTCTCCGTCTTCTTCGCCATGTATTTCAGATCGCGAATCAGGTCGCGCAACTGCGCGGCGCGCTCGAAGTCCTGTTTCGCCGAGGCTTTTTTCATTTCGCCTTCGAGCTGCTCCTGCATCGTCTCGCATTGGCCGCCGATGAAGTCGCACGCGGCGTTGACCTGAGCCAGGTATTGCTCGTGCGTCACGTTGGCGATGCACGGTGCGGTGCAGTATTTCAAATGCCCATACAGACAATGCTTGTAATCGCGGTCGGTGGGCGTGAGCGGCCGGCAGCCGCGCAAATGAAACTGCCGCCGCGCCAGCGCCAGCGTATTGCGGAGCGCGCCGGAATCCGGGAACGGCCCGAAGTAACGCGCGCCGTCGTCCTGCTTGATCCGCGTGAGCGTGAAGCGCGGGATGGGGTCGTTCAGGTTCACCTTGAGCATCAGGTAATGCTTGTCGTCGCGGAGGCTGACGTTGAAGCGCGGCTTGAATTCCTTGATGAGCTTGCTTTCAAGCAGGAGCGCCTCAGGTTCGCTGCGGACGACGTGGACATCGAAATCGTGGATGGCTTCGACGAGCGCGTTGAACTTCAAGTCCCAGCCCATGCGCCGCGACGCCTGAAAATACTGGCTGACGCGCTTGCGCAGATCGCGCGCCTTGCCGACGTAGATCACGGTGCCAAAGCGGTCCTTGTGCAAGTACACACCCGGCTTGTGCGGCACGGTGCCGAGCTTTTGGCGGATGGCTTCTTTGACGGACACGAAAGAATTTTCAACGCAATGGCGCCAAGGCGCAAAGGAAATTTAACGACGCGCGGGAACCCGCAGGGCGAAGAATCACAATCCCATTAATGCGCCAACGAAAGCCAAAATGTATCGTGCGTGGGCTACTTTCATTGAAAAGAACTCCGGTTGTCCCGCGAAGCGCAAGCGTGCGCGAGTGGCTGCCCAAGGGCGACGCGATGGCCGCACCGCCGACCACCGGCAGAAATACAATTCGGGTCGGTTCAAATCGGTGGGTCAGCAGCGGCTCGCTTTTCGAGCGCATCAGTGGCGCAGAACAGCAATTCGGCTCGAACGGCTTTCGCGCGCTGCTCTGGCATCAGGGCGAGTCCGACGGCCACCAACCGTCCGACCGCGCAATATCGCCGTTATCTTCAACGCATCATCGAGGCTTCGCGCGCCGTGGTTTGTGGCGCAGGTGAGTTCTCACACGCGCGACGCCCCCAGCACGCCGGAACTGCACGCCGCGCAAAAATCCCTTGTGACCGGCGGCGGCGCGCTAGCCGGGCCGGCACCGACACGCCAGGAATGGAATTTCGCCAGAACAACCGGAAAGGAATTCGCCTCAACGCGCGCGGTCTGCAACGTCACGGCGAACTGTGGGCGGAACTCGTCGGCGCTTGGCTCGAACCGCAGCTTGCGATAAAACCTGTTGGCAAATGAGCAACCCTGGCATTGACGCGACGAAGAAAATTCACGGCGAAGGTTTCAAGCGGGCTTGACGACCGCTGATTAAATTGCATTGAGCGATGAAGGCGAAGGTGGAAAAGCGTTTCAACCGATGCTGTTGCCGGACGATCCCAACTGGCAGATGACCGTGTTTTTCCTGCTCACGCTGGCGGTGATGGGATTCGTGATGAAGCTGGTCGTGTTGTTCCTGCCGGTCACCATCCGAGTGGAGCGACCCTTCTCGTTTTGGCTGCTGCTTTCACCCGCTTCGCACCGGCGGATGCAACCGATAGTGACCGTCTGCAAGGTGCTCCTTCGAGCCGTGCTGCTGTTCGGCGCCCTTGTTTTGACCTACTGGATTTTCGGGTGGTTGGTTCGCGCCGGACTTATCCGGGGAATCGCCTTGAACTATTGTGCCGCGCCAGTCTGGCTGCTGATTTCCGAAACGCTCGTGGCATTCAAGACCGTGCTCTGGTTGCCCAGCGGCCGGCTGCTTCCCGCCATCCACAATTGCCCGTGGCGGGCGCGGAGGGTCGCCGACTTTTGGGGCAACCGCTGGAATCTGTGGGTCAGCGACTGGTTCCGTTACGCCATTTTTCGTCCGCTGCGTTCCCGTCCAGCGTTTGCGCTCGTGCTGGCGTTCGCTGTTTCCGGTCTGCTGCACGAATGGGTCATCAACGTGCCGCTTTACTTCATCACCGGCAGGGCGCTCTTTGGCACGATGATGATTTATTTCCTCGCTCAAGCCGCCGGCATCCTATGGGAACGCCATTTTCTGAAAGGTCATCCGCGTTTGAGGGTGATGTTTGTCTGGCTGGTGGTTTTCGTTCCCTCGCCCTTGGTGCTTAACGAAGGACTGCTTCGGGTGCTTCACCTCTGGCCCAGCTAATCAGATTCATGCGCCGGGCGGCGGCGGGAATTCTCGCCCGAATTTTTTCGCCATCTCCCTCACGCGCAGGTGTCCTGCGGTGGCTGCGGAATCCTCGCGCCAATCTCCTCGAACCTCGAGACAACTGGCGCTCAACCGGTTGAAACGCAAACCCGGCAAAATGCGGACATCAAGGGCAAATAGAAGAAGCCGCCTGGAACCACAGCCACCGGCCCAAACTTTCAGGCGTAAAAATCAAGATACGTTTGCCGTGACAAAACCAATTGACAAGATTGCCCGGCTCCATAACATTCCATTGTTCGGGCGGCAGCACGTTTCTTCAGCGGGGTTCCCCACCCCCACCTCCTTGGCGTCTGCTGCCCGAATTTTTTACCCCTGCTAATCCCGTCACCAGAAAGTCTGTTCCCCTCAACGGAACGCTTCCACCACTGCACATTCTCAGCACTCTGGATCACTTCCTGATCGGGAAAGTGTCAGGCATGGAGTCAAGATGCGCCCCAAACAGTGCCACGTTGATATTCTGGATTGACGCGCAAATCACGAAGCGGGCCGAAATACGCTTCTGCAAGTTCTGGCAACGGCTTTTTCTTCAATTCAAATTTCATAAATTAAAATTGCTTTAAAAACCGCACGTCGTTTTCGTAGAAGAGGCGGATGTCGTTGATGCCGTAGCGGAGCATGGCGATGCGTTCAATGCCGAAGCCGAACGCCCAGCCGGTCCAGACTTCGGGATCGTAGCCGACGGTCTCGAACACCTGCGGATGCACCATGCCGCAACCGGCGATCTCCAGCCAGTCCTTGCCCATCTTCTTCACCAGCGCGTTGGTGAAATCAATCTCGTAGCTCGGCTCGGTGTAGCTGAAATAATGCGGACGGAAACGGATCTTCACGTCGTCGCCCATGAGTTCGCGGAAGACGAATTCAACCGTGCCCTTGAGGTCGCCGACGGTGACGTTCTTGTCCACGTAAAGCCCCTCGATCTGGTGGAACGTAGGATTGTGCGTGGCGTCGGCATTGTCGCGGCGATACACGCGGCCGGGGACGATGATGCGGATCGGCGGCGGCTGTTTTTCCATCACGCGGATTTGGACGGAACTGGTGTGGGTGCGGAGGAGAAATGATTTCTGATTTTGAATTTCGGAATTCGGATTTCCCGCCAAATAAAAAGTGTCCTGCGAATCGCGCGCGGGATGGTCGGCGGGCGTGTTCAGCGCATCGAAGCAATGATACTCGTCCTCGATCTCCGGCCCGTCGGCGACGGCGAAACCGATCTTGCGGAACGCGCGGACGATGTCGTCGGTGACTTGCGTGAGCGGATGCAACTTGCCGAGCGCGCGGCGGCGGCCGGGCAGCGTGAAATCAGTCGGCTCTTTCGGCAGCGCGGCTTTCATTTCCAATTCCTCGCGGCGGGAGGCGAGCGCGGCTTCCAGTTCGACCTTGGCGGCATTGATGAGTTTGCCGGCGGCGGGCTTTTCCTCCTTGGAGAGCGTGCCGAGCTGTTTCATCAGCGCGGTGAACTTGCCGTGCGGCCCGGTCCACGCGCCCTTGGTCTGTTCCAAAGTGGCGAGGTCGGGCGCGGCTTTGAGTTCCGCCAGCGCGGTTTGTTTGAGCGGTTCAATACTGTCGAGGAATCCAGCCATAAAATTTTGAAAAGGTTAGCCGCAAGAAAACGCAAAGGACACAAAGAAGCAAAACATTTTGAAGTGTAGTGGCACGGGTATCCCGCCCGTGTGTTTCTGCAATTGAATTGAACGGGCGAGACGCCCGTGCCAGTTATCTCTTCACGAACACCACGATGATGCCGAGCAAGACAAAGAACAAAATCCCGGCAAAAACGATGAACCGGTTGCGGGCCACGCGTTTTTCGTAGCGCATCGGACGCAGCCCCTGCACGCCGCCGGCGGCGAGATAATTCACCAGCTTGGGATTGGTCGTGGTCGGGCCGTGAAAATGATTCTTGATCCGGCGGAGGAGCGCGGGCAGATCGTATTTGCGGACGCCCAGCTCGTTGAAATGCTCCGGTGGGGAAGCGTTGTTGGCGGCCGGATCGAGCTGTTTTTGATCCACTTTTTCAAAGATCGGTTCGTGGGTGACTGGCGCGGCTGGGGCAGTGCGTTGGGCGTTGGCTCCGTGGGGAAGCGTCGCCGGTCGGAGGCGGGGCGCGGCGGGCGCCTGCTGCAACTGCGTGTCGAGCCGCTTGATTCTTGATTCGAGCGCGGCGATCTCGTCGCTCAACGCACGGGCCCGGTCTGTGATCGGGTCGGCCTTTTTTTTGAACAGCGCCATGAGGAACAATTAAAAATGCCAAATGCCAAATGCGGGCTGCCGCTTCGGCTATTTTCATTGAGGCGAACTCAGTGGCGCACCAGAACCAAAATGCCGAGCGCCAGCAAAATCAAGGCGATCGGCCAGGTCAGCGCGAGGCCGAGTTTGCAAAGCTCGCCGAAGCCGAGTTGTTGCAGGGGAAGTGTGGTGGCCGATGCGGTGCCTGATTCCGCGACCTCGGCTTTTTGGCCGGTGAGGACGGGGAATTTGAGCCGCGCGGTGTTCCATTCCATGCGCGCGTTCTCGATGGCGGTGAGGGCGCGGGTGAGTTCGACGTTGAACGTGTCCTTGGTCCAGGTTTCCTCGTGGACGGCTTCAACTTTGGCGAGCGCGTCGCGGAAATCGCCGAGGGTCTTGGCCATCTGCTCGGCATCGCGGCGTGCGGTGAACTCGGCTTCTTCGAGCAGGCCGAGGCCGCGCGTGAGGTTGTGAACCATCTCCTGGCGGCCGGCCTGAAATTCCATCTGGCGGCGGCGGACTTCCTCGAGCGAGGCGCGTTCGCGTTCGAGCTCCTCCTGCTGGCGTTTCAATTCGGCAAGTTTCTGCTGGGCGTCGCCGACGCGGGAGTCCACTTCTTCGCGGGTGGGCGCGCGCTGTCCGCCGGTGGTGCCGGTGGCGCTGTGCGTCGAGGGGCGCGTTTGAAAATCGTCGTCCACAAAATCCGTCGGGTCGTAGTTCGAAGCCATGCGCCGAATTTAGTCCCGGCGGCGGAGCGTGTAAAGCGTGATGCGTGAAACGTGAAGCTATTCCATGCCCACCCTATAAAAACGCTGTTCCAACCGGTTCGTGTCGGTGACGGAAAAAATCAAACCGGAGCCTGGGATGTTAGTGGCCAGAATACTCCACACGCCCGCTGCGCCAAGGTCGTCTCGATATTGAACGAAGTAATTTTTCCCGGCGACAGTCGGGAAGGAAATCACCGGCTGATGAGTTGCCGGTGAAAGGACGATTTGCGCGACCAGGCCGGTGGTGATCGTCACGGTCGCGGTGGAGGTGGCACCGCTGCTGTCGCAAACTTGATACGTGCAGGAATCATTGCCGGAAAAATCTGCGTCGGGAATGTAGGTGAGCGTGGTTTGGCGTTGGAGATCGTTGAACCGTTTGAGGCT